>JANXMN010000089.1 GCA_025354605.1 Hymenobacter sp.
ATTGAAACCGAAACCAGCTACCTCGCCGGCAACCTCGAAACCACCCGCACCCTGAGCGTGGCCGGCACCAGCGACAGCTTCGGCGGAATGGGCCTGACGCTGACCCCCGCCGCCGGCAGCACCACCCTGCCCGGCAGCACCCTGGTGCGCCGCGTGACGGGCAGCCCCGCCACCGGCGCGGGCAGCAGCACCGGCATCGGCCGCTACTTCGTCATCACCCCGGTAGTGGACGCGGGCCTGAACGTGGCAATGGTGTTCGGCTACTTCGACCACGAGGTACCGGGCGGGTTCAACGAAGCCCGCCTGGCCCTCTACAAGTCCACGGCCGCCGGTGCGGCCGGCCCCTGGTCCCTGCAAACGGGCACCACGCTCAGCACCACGGCCAACACAATGACCAAAGCCGGCATCACCAGCCTCTCGACCTGGACGCTGGGCTCCCTCGATGCCCCGTTGCCGGTGGAATTAGTCAGCTTCACCGCCACCGCCACGGGCGCGAACGTGCAGCTCAACTGGCGCACGGCCTCGGAGAAAAACAGCGCCCGCTTCGAAGTCGAGCGCAGCTTGGATGGGCAGCAGTTTGGCAAAATCAGCGAACTGCCCGCCCAAGGCGCCACCACCAGCCCGACGGACTACGCCTACCTCGATACCCAAGTCCCCAAGTCCCTAAGTCCTCAAGTCCCCATCTACTACCGCCTGCGCCAGGTGGACCGGGATGGCACCGCTAGCTACTCGCCGGTGCGGGCCGTGACGCTGGGCGGCAAGCCGGTGCTGGCCCTGTTCCCCAACCCGACGACGGGGGCCGCCGTCCTCACCGGGGCCGGGCCGGGCGCGGTGGTCCATGTCTTCGATGTGCTGGGCCGAGAAGTGGTGGTGGCCACGGCCGATGCCGCCGGCACTGTGCGTTTGACGCTGCCCAGTGGCTTGCCGTCGGGCGTGTACCTTATCCGGACCGGCAAGCAGAGTTTGCGCTTGGTCGTGGAATAGGGTATTTTCATTCTGGCGCAGCTGGTCCCCGGCGTTCGCGGGCTTCATTGTCTTGTCCCTTTCTTTTTTGGTTTATGCCCAACTACCCCCATCCCTACGCGAACACGCAACGGTGCCGCCCGGCATCGTCCATTACTTTGCCAACCGCACGGCGCAGTCGGCCGTCGTGCGCGTGCACGTGACGCCCGGCAACGCCGATTTCGAACTTGGTTTCCACATTTACCACGGCTTAATCCGTGACCAGCTGGTGGACCAAAAGCGCCGCCCCAACCGGTTTGCGGACACGGCTATTTTCCTCAAGCTTACCAATTCCCGCTTTCCGGGCCTGGAGCGCTTCATCGAGCCGTTGTTTTTCCGGGCCGCTCGCAAAGCCATTGAGCGCGGCCGCCTGGCGGACATGCAGGCCCGCTATACCCCCCGCTAAAGCCGATTATGGGCTTGCCAATAGTAGCCGAAACGTAGCCGTGTTGCGCGTCAGCGTTGGTTCGCATGGCAAACGTGGCGCCGGTGAGGCGGCAGGGTGCGAAAGTAGTGAAAGTGCCTTCGCGGGCGGTGGCCGCCCCGGCCGTACCGAAGGTATACTCGATGACGCGGCCCACCGCCCTGCCGAGGCTACGGCAGGGGCCGCCCCGGGGTGTACCACCTGCAGCGAAAAAACCGCCTGGTTTAATTACATCTAATATAATCCACCGACCAGGCCTGCCCCCATGCCGCCAGGGCCGAAACCAACGGCCCAGCCGCTAGCCCCCTTGTCCACCTTTGCCATTGGCCACCGCGTGCAGCCCGCTTACAGTGCCCCGGCCGCCATCACCTGAAGCGGCCAGCACAAAGAGCGGCACCCCGCCACCGGCTTGGTCCACCGCGTCAACGTCTATTACCTCGACAACGGCTACTGGGATTGCTACCACGAATAGGAACTGCAGGCCGCCTAACCCCAAAAATCCCCGCTTGCACATGGCACGCGGAGCTTTACATTCTAGTGTAGCGCACATGGGGGTTGTAAGTGGGGGTGTGAGTGGGAGCGCATTTGGGGGTTTAGATGAGAGTAAACCAGGTAATAAAGTCAGGTAGGACCAAACGCAAAAACCCCGGAAAACCGCTTCAGTTACCTGATTCGCGACTTTCCGGGGCTTCCGGGAGTAAATAAATGTAGTCCGTAGGGGAATCGAACCCCTGTTGGTAGAATGAAAATCTACTGTCCTAACCCCTAGACGAACGGACCGTTTTTGTTTTTGGTGGTGCAAAGATACGGGCCTTCATGTTCGACGCAAGCAGTAAAGCAAAAAAAAGTGCCGCGCCAGGCAAATAGTGCTGTTTTTCAGCTGAAAAGGTTTTTACTAACTGGCGGCGGTGGGTTCAGCCAGCGAAGCAAGGTCCAGCTTTAGCGTAGTCCGTAGGGGAATTGAACCGGCTAATGCTGCCGGATGCCGCCCGACCCGCGCTTGCCTACTATCTTCGCCCCGCGTTTCAACGGCTGCCACGCGGGCAGCCAGCCACCTCTTTTCCCTCTGTTTTGCCATGGCAAAAATTAAAGTCGCCATCAACGGCTTCGGCCGTATCGGCCGCCTCACCTTTAAGTCGCTGCTTGGCCGCGACAATGTGGAAATCGTCGCTATCAACGACCTGACCGACAACAAGACGTTGGCCCACCTGCTGAAGTACGACTCGGTGCACGGCCGCTTCGATGGCACCGTGAGCTACGACGACGACAGCCTCACCGTGAACGGTGTGAAGATTGCGGCCCTCGCCGAGCGCGACCCCAAGCTGCTGCCCTGGGGCAAAATGGGCGTTGATGTCGTGCTCGAATCAACCGGCCGCTTCGTGGACGAAGCCGGGGCTGGCCAGCACCTCACCGCCGGTGCCAAGAAAGTCGTGATTTCGGCTCCCGCCACCGGCAATATTCCGACCGTGGTACTGGGCGTGAACGAGGACATCCTCACCGGCTCGGAAACCATTCTCAGCAACGCCAGCTGCACCACCAACTGCCTGGCCCCGATGGCCAAGGTGCTGGATGATGCTTTTGGTATTGAGAAAGGCTACATCACCACGGTGCACGCCTACACCTCGGACCAGAACCTGCAGGATGCCCCCCACAAGGACCTGCGCCGCGCCCGCGCTGCTGCCTACAGCATCATCCCCACCAGCACCGGTGCCGCTAAGGCCGTGGGCCTGGTGCTGCCCCAGCTCAAAGGCAAGCTCGATGGCCTGGCCATGCGCGTGCCCGTGCCGGATGGCTCGATGACCGACCTGACCGTTATCCTGAAAAAGGAAGTAACCCGCGACGAAATCAACGCCGCTATTAAGGCTGCTGCCGATGGCCCGCTGAAAGGCATTCTGGAGTACACCACCGACCCGATTGTGAGCATCGACATCGTGGGCAACCCCCACAGCTGCATCTTCGACTCGGAGCTGACGGCGGCCAACGGCACGCTGGTGAAGGTGATTGGCTGGTACGACAACGAAACCGGCTACTCGACCCGCACCGCTGACCTCATCCAGCAGCTGGGCGAGAAAATGAACGGGTAATTTGCTGATGATTTGATGTGCTGATGTGCTGATTCCGGCACCTTGGCAACGGGAAAAGCCTGCCGTATGGCAGGCTTTTTTTATAAGGACGTGGGGGTTCGCTGGACGCCAGGCCCATTCGCAACGACTCGTGGCCCGTCTCATTACATCAATCCATTCCCAGCACTCAACTACATCCGCATAACCGCGAATCAGCACATCCGCACATCAAATCATCAGCACATCAACCCGTGCCTAAAACCTGCTTTATTCTGAACCCCAAGGCCGGCCCCAGCCAGCGCCTCGACATGCCCGCCCTGATTGCGCGCTACTTCGGCGCGCGGGAAACCGACTACGAAATCCGCCTCACCACGTACGCCGGGCATGCCGTGGAGCTCGCCCGCACGGCCGCCGCTGAAGGCTTTGCCGTGGTGGCTGCCGTGGGGGGCGATGGCACCGTGAACGAAGTCGGGCGCGGCCTGCTGGGTACCCCGGCCGCCCTGGGCATCATTCCGCAGGGCTCGGGCAACGGGCTGGCCCGCCACCTGAAGGTGCCGCTGGGCCTGCCGGATGCGCTGTGCCGCCTGGCCGCGCCCACCTTCAGCCGCATGGATGTGGGCGTCATCAACGGTCACCATTTTTTCTGCACGGCCGGGCTGGGGTTCGATGCGCACGTGAGCCAGTACTTCGCGCTGGCCGGCTCGCGCGGGCTGAGCACCTATCTGCGGGTGACGCTGCGCGAATACCGCCGCTTCCGCCCGGTACCGGTGCGGGCCAACCTCGACGGGCAGGAAATCAGCACCGACTGCTACGTGCTGGCCTTCGCCAATGCCTCGCAGTACGGCAACAACGCCTACATCGCCCCGCTGGCCGACCTGCGCGACGGCCAGCTCGACGTGTGCCTGATTGACGCGCTGCCGCCGCTACGGGCCTTCCGCGTGAGCCTGGCGATGGCGTTGGGCACGCTGCCCCGCTCGCGGGCGGCCGAGTATTTCCGGGTGCCGCGCGGGCGGGTGGTGGCCGAAGCACCCATCGGCTTCCACGTCGACGGCGACTACCTGGGCCACGCCACCGAGTTCGACGTAGAATTGCTGCCGCTGGCCCTGGCCGTGGCGGTGTAGGTCATTTATCAGGTATCATTTAACATTTAACAGCTGTTCGATGAGCCTGGGAGTAAACACCAGACTAGCTGGCGCAAGAAGGTGGTCTGCGGAATTGTTAACTGATAAATGTTAATTGTTAAATGAAAAATCGCACCGGCGTGGTGTATTCCACCAACCCCGACTTCACCTACCAGGATAACGAGCCTGGCGAAACCCCTACCCTGCCGCCCCAGCAGCAGCAGCTGCGCGTACAGCTCGATAAGAAGCAGCGCGGCGGCAAGCAGGTAACGCTGGTGACCGGCTTTGTGGGCACCGAAGCCGATTTACAAGCCCTGGGCAAGCTGCTGAAAACCAAGTGCGGCGTGGGCGGCAGCGCCAAAGATGGCGAAGTGGTGGTGCAGGGCGACTTCCGCGACAAGGTGCTGGAGGTGCTGCTGAAGGCCGGCTACAAGGCTAAAAAGGCCGGCGGATAGCTCGCTGGGGTGTCCCGCATTTCTCAGTTGCCTGTTTCCTCGTGCCTATGCTTCTGCTCTCCGTACCCTTCCTGTCGTCGCTGCCCGAAGCTGCCCGCGACGTGACCTCCGTGCACGGCCGGGCCGAAGATGTCGTTATCAACGGCGTGCTGTGGCTGAAGCTGGGCGTGGAAACCGTGGGCGCGACAATTATTGCGCTGGGGATTCTGAGCGCGGGCGGGCTGCTGCTCAAGGCACTGCTGCGGCGCAACACGGCCGACTTCACGGCCATCCGGCTGACGCTGGCGCGCTATTTGGCGCTGGCGCTGGAATTCCAGCTCGGGGCCGATATTCTGAGCACGGCCATCGCCCCCAGCTGGGAGCAGATTGGCAAGCTCGGGGCTATTGCCGTTATTCGTACGGCCCTCAACTACTTCCTCTCGCGCGAAATGCGCGAGGAGCGGCACCAGGTATCGCCCGACAAGGACGTGGAGAAGCGGGCTGATTGAAGTAGTAGCGGGAACGCTGCGAGCCTGCGCTACACGCCTAGCCGGGCGCGCGCCCGGGCTACATCCTCGGGCGTATCGATTCCAAACGCATCGAGCTCGGTTTCGGCGCAGCGGATGCGGAAGCCGGCTTCGAGCCAGCGCAGCTGCTCCAAGCTCTCAGCGGCTTCGAGCGGCGACACGGGCAGGCGCGTGAGCTGCGCCAGTACCTGGGGCTGGTAGGCGTAGAGACCCAGATGGCGCAGGTAACGGTGGTGGGTGAGCCATTCGGCTTCGGGCCGGCCGCGCTGGTAGGGCAGCGGGTGGCGGCTGAAATACAAGGCCTCGCCCTGCTGGTTGAGCACCACTTTGGGCAGGTGCGGGCTGAACAGCTCCTCGGCCGACACCACAGGCTTCACCAGCGTGGCAATGGCGGGCGCGGTGGCGGGGTCGGCGAACAGGTCGGCCAGGGCGTTGATTTGGGCGGGGTGAATGAAGGGCTCGTCGCCCTGGATGTTGACGAGGCAATGCACGTCGGCGGGCGCGCCGAGCTGCTCGAAAGCTTCCCAAAGGCGGTCGGTGCCACTGGGGTGGTCGGGACGGGTGAGCACGGCCTCGCCGCCAAAGTCCCGCACGTGCCGCAGGATGCGCTCGTCGTCGGTGGCGACCACCACGCGGGCCAGGTTGGCCAGCCGGGCCTGGCGCACCACGCGCTCAATCATGCTCAGGCCGCCGAGGTCGACGAGGGGCTTGCCGGGCAGGCGGGTGGAGGCGTAGCGGGCGGGAATGAGGCCGAGGACCATGAGCGCAGGAGGAAAAGCCGAAAGCCGGCAGGCGGAAATCAGGCCCAAATTACGGCCACCGGCCGCGGGGCCCGGACCGGGCCGGCCACGTCCACTAAGCGGCCGGCCCGGGAGGCACGGGGTGGCGGCCGTCGTCAGCCAGCGGGGCTTTCGCGGGCCGTCAGCCAATTACCCGGCGGTTTGTGCGTTATTTTGCCAGACCGGGCGGCCTGCCCGCTGCTCCCGGGCGGGGGAAACCTGACTTTTGCAAGGCAACTATGACCACAGTATTCCTTTCGCTGCTGACCACGCTGGCCCTGGCCAGCCCCGGCCACGGCAAACCCGGCCCTGCCAAAGCGGCTCCTGCCGACTCCATCGGCCAGGAAATGCGCGGCGGCCAGCGCTTCGTGAAGCACCGGGTGGCGGCCGGCGAAACCCTCACCGCCCTGGCTCGCCGCTACCACGTTACGCTCGACCAGCTCAACGCGGCCAACCCGCAGATTAAAAATGGCCTCGGTATCGGCCAGGTGGTGTACGTGCTCCGCCCCGCTGCCGGCAAAGCCACCCCGGCTGCTCCTGCCACGGCAGCGCAGGGGCCCGGCAAAAGCGCCGTTGCCGTGCCCGCCCGCTACACCGTGCGCAAAGGCGAAACCCTGTTTGGCATCGCCCAGAAATTCCAGCTCTCGCCCGACGAGCTCATCAAGCTCAACAGCCTGCCCGCCACTGGGGCCGTGCGCCTGGGCCAGCAGCTGCTGCTAACGGGCAGCGAAGCCGGCTCCGGCAAAGCGACCGCCGTGCGCCCGGCCGAAACCGAAGCTGTGCCCACACCCAAAGCGGGCGAAACGCCGCCCCCAGACAAGCCTGCCGAAGTAGCCACCGTAACGCCCGAGCGTGGCAAGGACCGCGAGAAGGAGAAGGATAAAGACAAGGACGAGCGCAAGGAGGAAAAGGAAGACCGCACACCCACCCGCGCCAGCGAGGTACTGGGCCGCGTGGTGGAAACCGGCCTGGGCGCACCCATCGAAAAGAGCGTGACCGACAAGTACCTGGCCCTGCACAAAACGGCTCCCACCGGCACCATTATGCAGGTGAAAAACAGCATGAATGGCCTGTCGGTGTACGTGCGCGTCATCGGCAAGCTGCCTGATACCGGCGAGAACAACAACATCCTGGTGCGCCTCTCGCCCCGCGCCGTGCAGAAACTCGGCACGTCCGACGCCAAGTTTCGGGTTGAGACGAATTACATTCCGCAGTAGGCCCGTAGTGTGGACCCTGCGGGTCAGCGCGGCTGAACGAATGGCCAAATGATACCACGCGCCGTAGCGTGGACGCTGCGAGTCCGCGCGGCTGAACGACTGGCCCAACGTTCGCACGCGCGGACTCACAGAGTCCACGCTACATTCTTCCAACTCGCAGCGTCCACGCTACATTTTTTCCTTTGAACATTGTCCAGCTCCGCCGCCAGCTTGATGCGCAGTACGCGCGCTACAACCGGCCGGAATTCATTGCCAACGACCCCATTCAAATCCCGCACCGCTTCACCCAACGGGCCGATATTGAGATTGCGGCACTGTTTGCCGCGCTGCTGGCCTGGGGGCAGCGGGCCACCATCATCAACAAAACCAACGAGCTGCTGCGGCGCATGGACGATGCCCCGCACCAGTTCATCACCCAGCACCACGACGAGGATTTGAAGCGCCTGCTGGGCTTCTGCCACCGCACCTTCTGCGATACTGACCTGCTGTATTTCGTGCACTTTCTGCGCGACTGGTACCAGCGGCACGACTCGCTGGAACCCGCGTTTCTGGTGGGGCACTCGCAGCGCGAGCGGCTCAGCAACTTCCACACCCGCTTCTTCAGCCTGCCCGATGCCCCGGCCCGCACCCGCAAGCACGTGGCCACCCCGGCCCGGGGCTCGGCCTGCAAGCGCGTGAACATGTACCTGCGCTGGCTGGTGCGCCGCGACAGCCACGGCGTGGATTTCGGTCTCTGGACCCGCCTTTCGCCCGCCGACCTCATCATGCCCATCGACCTGCACGTGGAGCGCCAGGCCCGCCCACTGGGCCTGCTCACCCGCAAGCTCGTGGATTGGCAGGCCGCCGAGGAGCTCACCGCCAACCTGCGCCTGCTCGACCCCACCGACCCGGTGAAGTACGACTTCGCGCTGTTTGGGGCGGGGGTGGATAAAGAAGCGGGTGGCCGGTAGCCCACACCGGGCGCAATTCCGGCGGCCCCGCTTGCGTCATGCCAAAACTTTATTTCTGCTGTTACGCGGATGGCGCGGGGTCGTATCTGGTAGGGTTGTGCCCCGTGCCGACTACGAGTGGGCTTCTGGCTCACAGAACGGTCATTCGCGCACCAGCAAGCGGCGGCCCTGGTGGCGCAGCCCGGCCACAGGCCGGGTAGGTAGCGGCATGGGCCACGGGCCCGCGCCATCGGCGTAACAGCAGTTTATTAAATTGCCGGCCCGCAGCCCCATCGTTCCATGACCCTCCCGCTTCACCACCTGGTTTACCAGAGCGTTGCTACCACTTTTCTCGGCGAGCCCGAACTCGAACAAATCCTCACCCATTCCCGCGCCTGGAACTCGGCCCACGGCCTCACTGGCGTACTGCTTTTCAGCACGGGCGACATCATGCAAGTGCTCGAAGGTACCCGCGAGGAAGTAGAGTACATCTTCGACCGCATTTCGCGCGATGCGCGCCACGCCAACGTGCTGAAGTTGGCCGACGGCCCCATTGCCCGGCGGCAGTTCGAGCAGTGGTCGATGGGCTTTAAAGCCGTGCGGCCCGAAGACTATGCGCAGCTGCAGGGCTACGTCGACCCGGCCCGGGCTCTGCCACCGGCCACTGCCGGCACCGATAGCAGCCTGCGCGAAGTGCTGGCCGCTTTTGTATCGGCAGATTTGGCTCGCCTCTGAGCGCGAGCAGGGGAAGCAGCTGGAATTAGCTAAAACATTGCGCTAAGCGCAGCGCAACACGTCACATTGCGCGCTGGCCACTTATTTTTCCGCATGATTAAGTACATCCGATTCGACCAGCAGTTCGACGCGGCGCGGCTGCAGCAGGAAGTGGCCCGGCTGGAAACCGCCGAGTGGCACGCGCACTTCAACCGCCGCGATTACGAAGGCGACTGGACCACCCTGCAGCTTCGCTCCCTGCACGGCCGGCTGGAGAACAATGCCGCCGTGCAGGTGGGCACGATGCGGGGCGACAATGCATTCCGGGACACGGAATTGCTGGCGCAGTGCCCCTATCACCAGGAAGTCATCGATTTCTTCCAAATAGAAAAAACCTCCGTCCGGCTGATGAAGCTCGACGCCGGGGCCATTATCCGGCCGCACCACGACCACAACCTGAACTACGAGGAAGGCGAGGTGCGCCTGCACATCCCGGTGATGACCAACCCGCAGCTCGAATTCTATTTGGAAGCCGAGCGCCTGCCCATGGCCGAGGGCAGCTGCTGGTACCTCAACCTGTCGCTCGAGCACCAGGTCATCAACGCCGGCCCCACGCCCCGCGTGCACCTGGTCATCGATGGCCTGGTGAACGACTGGCTACGGGCGTATTTCGACGAAACGCAGCACCAGCAGGTGACCATGGCCGCCCCGCAACCCCCGCCGCCCAGCCGCGAAGACCAACTGCTCATTATTGCCCAGCTGCGCCTCATGCAAACCGCCACGGCTGAGAAGCTGGCCGATGAAATGCAGGCCGCCCTGCCGCCGGCCGGGTAGCTCGGCGCACGAAAATTGGTTTGGTCGATTCTGCGCCAAAGCGCTTGCGTGAGAGGTCATCCTTGCGGGCGTAGGTCAGGCAGTGGCGGGATTAATCTATTTGGGCTTGTCAGAACTCGTTGCCCCAGCTCACCGGCGCTCAGCTTTTATGGCCCAGCGTAATGCGAGACAGAGTTCGTCGATATAAACTACCCTAACTTCTATCGGTGGCAATGCAAAAGCAGTTCAACCTCATTCTGACCAACCGCTGGAGAACTACGCTAGTAGTATTAGCGACGGTTGTCCTGTTTATACTAGGGCTGTTCGGCGCGGGGTTGCTATTTGAACGTTGGCACTGGCTGGGCATTGGAACTGCGCTGCTCGTCGCAGGAATTATTATCTTCCTGCCTGAAATACTGGGCCGGAGATTTTCGACTGAACTTGTCGTCGTTACCATTGATGATACTGGCTTCACCGTGCAGCCCGAATTGCCCAGCTTACCCCGCCGCATTGCTTTCGCCGACATCGACTCCTACTACTTCGACCTGAATAACGATTTTAACGTGCGACCCCGCCACGGAGCCAAGTTGGTGCTTCATCTTAATGCGAAGATTCACCCGCAAGGCCTGGCTCCCCTTCATGCCATGGGGCGGCATTTTGAAGCAGCTGTGGCCCAATACCAACAGCTTCCCACCTCGCAACCTATTCGCCGCCTCAGCTTTTTTAGCCGGGCAGTAGCTACTTTCTGGCTGGTCGTTTTCGCGGGGCTGGTGGCCTGGCTCGGCTACCGTACCAAGTGGCCAGCCGCCAGCGAAGGCGACTGGGGCGTGTTCATCCTGCTGGGGCTCAGCTTTGCAGTCTATGCGTTGCAGTGGTACCACGCGCGGCGTGAGACGCTAGGATGAGGCCGCCCGCCGCCGAATGCTTATTTACCCCGCCACGACCAGCAGCAGCGCATCTTCGGCGGTGCGGGTGAGGCGGTGGTAGAAAAACCGGCCCCGCCGTTCGCGCACGGTGAGGCCGCGGTCGAGCAGCTCCACGCTCATGCGGGTGCCGGCGCGCCAGCTCAGGCCGGCCGCGGCTTGCAGCTGGTAAGTATCCAGCTCGGGCTGCTCCATCAGGGCTACCAGCATGCGGGCCAGGCGCACGAGGGTGCGGGCGTCGCGCACGCCCTCGGGCGGAGTGAGCCAGGCTTGCACCCGGGCCAGCACGGCGGCCGGCTCCTGGCTGGGCGGCGGGGGCGGGGCATCGCGCGCCACCAGGCGCTGAGCGAAGCGGGCGGCCAGGGTATCGGGCGCAGCGGGTGTGGCGGGGGTAATGTCGGACATGGCGGGGAGTGAAGGTGGTGCGGGAGCAAGTTAACCAATTACTGCCTTACCTGGGCTGATACGCGCCTTACTATGCCAAGTAAGCGTATTAACTATTATTATTCGCGCCTGTGTATGAGTAGTGAGCGTTTAAATTAGTACAATGCGCGCCTGTTTATAGGCGATGAGAATATTAAGTATTGCCATGCGCGCCTGTCTATAGCTCATGAGCGTTTTAACTTGTGTAATCTGCGCCCCCTTATGGATAATCGCCGCCTTATCGCCAAAGGCTCCCAGCCACGTGGACTTCCCGCCCGCGAATCTTCCCACCCACTTCGCTGTTTACCTTCGTACCCCATAACCGAACGACGACTTACTTGCTGTTACCCCAACACTTCGAACAAAAAATTGGCTTCAGCACCCTGCGCGAGCAGCTGGAGGCCAATTGCCTGAGCGCCCTGGGCCGGCACTACGTGGCCCGCATGGAGTTTCAGCCCAAGCACGAGCCGCTGCTGAAACTGCTGCTGCAGACCAACGAATTCGCCTTCCTGCTGCGCTCGGGGGCCGATTTTCCGGCCTCGCACTACCACGACGCCCAGGCCCACCTCAAGCGCGCCGCCCTGCCGGGGGCCTACCTCGACGTGGCCGCGTTCTTCGAGCTGAAGATGAGTTTGCGCACCATCCGGCAGGCGCTAAGCTTTTTCTCGGACGCCGACGCCGACCTCTACCCCACCCTGCGCCTGCTGGGCATCGGCATCCAGGTCGACCGCAACCTGCTGGCCGCGCTCGACAAAGTGGTGGACGACGATGGCGGTGTGCGCGACGATGCCTCGCCCCTACTGCGCCAGATTCGGCAGGAGCTGATTGCCCGGCAGGGCCAGCTCCGCAAGCAGATTGCCGGCATCCTGCGCCACGCCAAGAGCGAGGGCTGGATTCCGAGTGATGCCGAACCGACGATACGCGGCGGGCGGCTGGTACTGCCCGTCATCGCCGAGCACAAGCGCAAGGTGAAGGGCCTAATTCACGACGAGTCGGCCTCGGGGCAGACGGTGTTTATTGAGCCGGCCGAGGTGTTCGAGCTCAACAACGACATCAAGGACCTCGACAATGCCTACCACCGCGAGCTGATTCGCATCCTCACGGCCCTCACCAACCAGCTGCGACCTCATATTCCGGACCTGCGCAAGGCGTATTCCTACCTGGGGCTGATTGACTTCATCCGGGCCAAGGCGCGGCTGGCCGTGACACTCAACTGCCAGCTGCCGGCGCTGCACAACAAGCCGCTGCTGAAGTGGCACGGCGTGCGCCACCCGCTGCTGCAGCTCGCCTTTGCCCAGCACAAGCGCGACAACGGCGACCCGCGCGAAGTGGTGCCCCTCGATTTGGAGCTCAACCACGAGCAGCGCATCCTGGTGATTTCCGGCCCCAACGCGGGCGGCAAGTCCGTGAGCCTGAAAACCGTGGGCCTGGTGCAGTTCATGCTGCAAATGGGCCTGCTGATACCCTGCGCCGACAACTCCGAAGCCGGCGTGTTCGAGGATATTTTCCTCGACATCGGCGACGAGCAGAGCCTCGAAAACGACCTGAGTACCTACTCCTCGCACCTGCTGGCCATGAAGCAGTTTATGCTGCTGGCCGGCAAGAAAAGCCTGGTGCTGATTGACGAATTCGGCACCGGCACCGAGCCCAGCCTGGGCGGGGCCATCGCCGAGGCCGTGCTCGACCAGCTGAACCAAGCCCGCGTGTTCGGCGTGATTACCACGCACTACACCAACCTCAAGAACTTCGCCGAACGCACCCCGCACCTCGTGAACGGGGCCATGCGCTACGACCCCGAGAAGCTGCAGCCGCTGTACCGGCTCGAAGTGGGCAAGCCGGGCTCGTCGTTCGCCATCGAAATTGCCCGCAAAATCGGCCTGCCGAAGGAAGTAGTGGAGCGCGCCACCCAGCTCGTGGGCAAGGATAAAATCCGCTACGACCAGCTGCTCGAAGGCCTCGAACGCGAGAAAACCGAGCTCGAAACCCGCACCGCCGAAGCCGCCAAGGCCGAGCGCCGCCTCAAAAGTGCCGCCAAAGAATACCAGGACCTCAAGCAGCACCTCGAAGACACCAAAATCGAAACCCTGCGCACGGCCAAGCAGCAGGCCAAGGCCCTGCTCGTGGATACCAACAAGCAGATTGAGGCCACCATCGGCGAAATCCGGCGCGGCCAGGCCGATAAAGAGGTGAACAAGGCCGCCCGCGAAAAGCTCGAAACCTTCGTGCGGAAGGAGCTGCAAATCGAGCCGCCCAAGCCCAAAGCCACCCGCGAGCAGGCCCGCGCCGGCGCCCTCAGCCCGGGCGACAAAGTAGCCCTCTTCGGCCAGGACGGCTACGGCGAGCTGGTAAACGTGAAAGGCCAGACCGCCGAAGTGCTGTTCGGCGGCCTGAAAACGCTGGTCAAAATCAGCCAGCTCGAAAAGCTGGGCCGGGCCGAAATCCGTGAGCGGGAGCAGACCGCCAAGAGCCAGAAGTCGAAGCTGAGCGGCGGCAGCTCCGGCGGCAACGGCATCAACATCACCGACCGCATGGCCGGCTTTAGCCCTACGCTCGACCTGCGCGGCGAGCGCGCCGAAGATGCGCTCACCAAAACCATGAGCTTCGTCGACGACGCCGTGATGCTGGGCATGCCCGAAATCAAGTTTCTGCACGGCCGCGGCAACGGCGTGCTCCGCCAAGTGGTGCGCGACTACCTGCGCTCGCAGCGCGCCGTGGCCAGCGTGGCCGACGAGCACGCCGACCGCGGCGGCGACGGCGTCACCATTGCCGTGCTCAAGTAGGTGGGTTGCTTCCTGCGGACGACAGTATAAAGTCCTGTCCTCACTACCGAAAGCCCGGGCCAGCAGCTGGTCCGGGCTTCTTTTTGCCTGATTTGCAGTGCCCCTTCACACCAAAAAAGCAAATTGAAAAGTCTGACCCAGACAAAAGAACAGTAGCGGGCGCTGCCGGGAAACCCCTATGTTTGCTCCGCATTCGGGCCATCCGGCCGGGGCGCAGCTTTCACCTCTTCTTTTTTCGCTCATGAATCCCTCCTTCAACCAGCCGCAGCCGGCCGTTCCGCAAACTTCCGCCGCCTTCATCGGGGCTTCCTGGGTGGCCCTGCTCGTGGGCTTTGCCGCCTTCAATATTGGTCTCTGGAACGCGACCATGGCCCTGAACGAGAAGGGCTACTACTTCACCGTGCTGATGTACGGCCTGTTTGCCGCCATTTCGGTGCAGAAAAGCGTGCGCGACCGCCTCGAAGGCATCCCGGTTACCAACCTCTACTATGGCATCAGCTGGGTATCGGTGCTGCTCACGGTGCTGCTGCTCACGGTGGGCCTCTGGAACGCCACCCTCACGCTAAGCGAAAAGGGCTTTTATGCCATGTCGTTTGTGTTGAGCCTGTTCGCCGCCATTGCCGTGCAGAAAAACACGCGGGACAGCCTGAAGCGGGAGTCGGTAGAGCAAGCGCCGCTGGGCTAATTGCAACCATTCAGCTCAACCGAAAGGCCATTATGCGGCACTTGCCCACGGCCCTCGTGTATTCGCGCCTGCTGCTGGGCGGGCTGCTGGTGCTGCTCAGCTACTGGCGGGTCGGCCACTTTGCGGCCCTGGCCGTGGGGCTGATTACGGCCGGCCTGCTCACCGATATTTTCGACGGCATTCTGGCCCGGCACCTCGGCGTTTCGACACAAAAGCTGCGCCGGTTGGATTCGACCATCGACCAAATTTTCTGGGCGGCGGTGCTGGCGGCCACCTGGCTGGCCGCCCCGGCCTTTTTCGCCCGGTACGCCGCTCCGCTGCTGGCGCTGCTGGGCCTGGAGGCGCTGACCTACGCGGTCAGCTTCCTGAAATTCGGCCGCGAAATCGCCACCCACTCCTGGGGCGCCAAGGCGTGGGTGCTGGTGTCGTTTGCGGCCCTGCTGCAAATCATTACCACCGGCGAGGCGGGCGCGCTGTTCTGGATTTCCTTCGGCCTGGGCGTACTGAGTCGGCTTGAAATCGTGGGCATCCTGCTGGTGCTGCGCCAGTGGACCAGCGACGTGCCCACCCTCTACCATGCCGGCCAACTGCGTCGCTCCCGGCCCATAAAGCGGTACAAGCTCTTTAACGGGTAAAAATAAAAAGGCTGTTTCCGCAATGGAAACAGCCTTTTTTATGGATAAAACATTTCTTGTGTGAATATACTTTGAATTACAAAGTTCTTTAAAATATATTTGCCATAGGTTCTGCATCCGAGTATTGCCGCTGGCCGCGTTGCGGGAGCGGCCCTGATTTGCGCGGCCTTTCCCTCACCTGCTGCCGGGTTGCCCCGGTCCTGTCACCATGCAAAATCTGCGTTCGCCAAAATGGGTTTTTCTCGTCACCACTGCGCCGGCAGTCATTTTTATGGCAGTGTGCGCCGGCGAGTACGGCGTCATTCATACCCTGCTGCCGGCCGAAGCCGTGGCCGGGTGGCAGGCCTTTGGAGTAGTGCTGGGGCTGTTGCTGCTGAGCACGGCTGGCCTGGCCGCGGCGCAGCTGCTGCGCCGCCAGCCGCTGCGGCCCTGGTACAGCGTGGCCGTGCTGCTGAGCTTCAGCCTGTTTTTGTGCCTGCTTACCTGGCGCTACGACGAGCTGCTGCCCTTGAGCGTGCCGCGCTGGATGGTGCCCACCGACCCCGTGCTCATGGCCTGGACCTTTCTGATGCCCACGCTGGCCCACGCCATGCTGGCGCTAGTAGCCTACTTCACCCCCGACGACCGCCCGCACCAGGCGGCTATCAACTTCGGGCTGGCTACGCTCATGCCCATTGGCGGGGCGGTGGTGGCCGAAATCGGGTCGTGGCTGCGCACCCTGCTGCCCGATTCATTCGGTAGCAATAGCAGTGGCCAAGCTCCGTACTGGTGGCAGAGCACGATGGTACTGCTGATAATTGTGCTGGTATTGTCGACGCTGAGCTTCTTTTTCTTTCTTACGCGGGGCCTGTTCATCGTTGCCCAGCGCCGGCCGGGGCGCTGGGCTGATGGCAGCATCGCCTGGAAAATTGTTATCACCATCGGGCTGCCGCTGCTGGGCCTGGGCGTGAATAACGGCCTGTTTTTCGGGCAGGGCTTCCGGGACAGCGGCGGCGTTTTTGGCAGCTTCGGCAGCCCGTGGTTCTACCTGCTGGCTGTGGCCAACGGGCTGCTGCTGTGCCTGCCCGACAGCCGCCGGCCCGCCGTGCGCCTGGCGCAGCTGCTGGGGCGCAGCGTGCTGTTTGGCTACACGTTCTACTTTTTCCTGGTGTTTCTACCGTTTCTGCCGCTGGCCATTCCGGGCATTCTGCTCATCGGCACCGGGTTTCTGATACTGGCCCCGCTGCTGCTGTTCGTGCTGCACGTGCGCCAGCTGAGCGACGACCTGGCGGCCCTGCGCGCCACCTACGCCCCGGCCCTCACCATGGCGGTGCTGCTGGCCGGGCTGGCCACGCTGCCGCTCTACTTCACGGCTAACTTCTGGCACCGGCGGCAGGTGCTGCATGAGGCCCTGGCCTACGTGTATACCCCCAACTACGCCCACCCGGCCCCGCCCATGGATGCCCCGACCCTGGCGGCCACCCTGGCCGCCGTGCGCCAGAACAAAGACCGGGGCACAGACTTGTTTTTCGGCTCGCAGCAGCCCTACCTGTCCACCTGCTTCAACTGGCTGGTACTGGATAACCTCATGCTGTCGGACCAGAAAATCCGAGAGCTGGAGCTGATTTTCACGGGCCCCATTCCGGCCAGCAGCCATCTGGGCCGGGGCAGCACCCCGCCCCAGCCCACGGATGCTGACGAAGGGGCCGACCTCAATGCCCGCCCTGAGCTCACCCGTACTGCCACCGACCCGCAGCTGCGCAGCGCCACCGCCAGCAGCAGCTACGATGCCGCGCAGCAGGCCTGGGTGAGCTGGGTGAGTCTGGAAATTGCCAACCCCGACCCGCAATTCCGCGACGGGGAGTACCGCACTGCCATCACGCTGCCCGAGGGCTGCTGGGTGAGCGACTACGTGCTCACCATCGGCAACCGGCAGGAGCACGGCATTCTGGCCGAAAAGAAGGCCGCCGAATGGGTGTTTGCCCAGATTCTCAACGAGCACCAAAGCCGCGACCCCGGCCTGGTCAGCTACCGCGGGCCCAATGAAGTGGCCGTACGCGTGTACCCGGTAAATGGCGGCGAGGTGCGGCGGACTCGTATCCAACTGTTGCACAAGGAGCCCTGCACCCTGACCGTGGACGGCCGCCGCCTGGCTCTGGGCGACAGCACGACCGCGCCCCTTGCCGCGCCGGTAGCCGTGCCCGGTGGCAGCGTCACCTACCTGAGTGCCCACGCCAAAGCGCTACTGCCGCTGGTGCAGCGCCGGCCCTACTACCACTTTCTGCTCGATGCCTCGGCCCCGCAGCCCGCGGCTTCGGCTTTCCGCGCGCAGCTGGCCGCGGTGCTGGCCCGGCCGCTGTCCCATGGCGCGCCGCCCCGCTTCAGCCTGGTGAATGCGGCCACCACCCCGCTGGCAGCCGGGGCCGACTGGGCCGCCGCCCTGGAGCAGCAGCCGGCAACCGGTGGCTACTACCTGGGCGGGGCTATGCGCCGGGTGCTGTTTGAGGCGCAGGCGCAACCCGCCGACACCTACCCTGTGCTGGTGGCCGTCACCAACCATTTCAACCAAGCCATTCTGGATGCTGACTTCGAGGATTTCCGGGCAGCCTATCCCGAGAGTGAGGTGTTCTACGTACTCGGGGCCGACGGCCAGCTCGTGCCGCACTCGCTCCGGCACGCGGCCCGGCAGCCGCTGAGCAGCAGCCCCGCGCCGGGCGCGCCGGTGCCCGTGCGGGCCTGGCCCAGTGCGGCGCACCCGCAGGCCTATTTGTCGGCCGCGCCGGAGGCCAGCGTGGTGGTGAGCGGCCGGCCGGCCGTGGGGTCGGCCGCCGGCATCCCGGCGTCCAGTCGCTGGCTCACGGGCCTGCTGCTGCGCGGCTACGGCCAGTGGCAGAGTTTCCACCCCGAAGCCACCGACCAGGAGCGGGTGCCCTTCGTGCAGGCCAGCTTCCGGGCGGGTATCATGACACCGTTTACCTCCTTCCTGGCCCTCGAAAACGAAGCCCAGAAAGCGGCCCTGCGTCGCAAGCAGGCGCAAACGCTGGCTGCCAACGCCTCACTCGATGCCATGGAGCAGGAACCGGACCCGCACCAGCCTACCGCCACGCCCCTCGATAGCGCCGTACTGCTGCTGCTGGCTGCCGGCCTGCTGCTGGCCGGCTGGCAGCTGCGCCGGGGTGCCCGGGGGTAGCGGGCCGCTACTGCGGAAAGTATTGCCCAGCCTCGGCGCAAGCTTATGGCAAGCGAGTAAACGGGCGGGCGGAGGTATAGAACGGCCCGGCCTCGCCCGGTTACCTTTGCCGGCTCACCACTTACCCTTGCGCCCTGGCTTGTTCCGGCCGGCTTACGGCTGGGTCGTTGCCCGGCGGCCGCTTCTCTTTCCAACGCATGAACCGACAACGGGAAACGGGCATCTACGTCGCCGTAGCGGCCATTTTTACGACCCTGATTGTGCTGCTGCTGCGGGCAGGCCCCCGGCTCGAAACGACGGCCCTGGCTGCTCCGGCCACTTTGGCTACCAGCCCCGACTTCTGGGCTACCCTCCGCGCGGGCTGGCATACCCCCGCCGCCCTGCTCCTGGCCCAGCTGCTGGTGATTCTGCTGGCGGCGCGGCTGTTGGGCAGCCTGTGCCGACGGGTAGGGCAGCCCGCCGTGGTGGGCGAGATGGCGGCGGGCATCCTGCTGGGACCTTCGCTGCTGGGGCGGGTGTGGCCGGTGGGCGCGGCAGCCCTGTTTCCGCCCAGCTCGCTCGACAATATCCGGGTGCTGAGCCAGATGGGGCTCATGCTGTTCATGTTCGCGGTGGGGCTGGACTTGGACTGGCGGGCCATTCGCGGCAAAGCCCGGCAGGCAGTGGTTATCAGCCATGCCAGCATTTTGGTGCCGTTTACGCTGGGCCTGGGGCTGGCCTACGGGCTCTACGCCGAGTTTGCGCCGGCCGGAGTGCCCTTTGCCGCCTTCGGGCTGTTTTTGGGCACGGCCATGAGCGTCACGGCTTTCCCGGTGCTGGCGCGCATCGTGCGCGAGCGCGGCCTGCATACTACGCCGCTGGGCAGCCTGGTGCTCACCTGCGCCGCCGCCGACGACGTTACGGCCTGGGTCATCCTGGCCGCCGTCATTGCCCTGGTGCGGGCCGGCTCGGCAGGCAGCACCCTCGGGCTGGTGGCTCTCACCGTAGCTTACGCCGGGCTGATGGTGGGCGTGGTGCGGCCCCTGCTGGCCCGGCTGGGGCGGCCGCTCACGGCCGGTGGCAAGCTGCGGCGGGCGGCACTGCCCACGTTTTTCCTCACCCTCATCGCTTCGGCCTTCGTCGCCGAGGCCATTGGCATCCACGCGCTGTTCGGGGCTTTTCTGGCCGGGGCCATTATGCCGCCCGATGGCCGGCTGCGTGAGCTGCTCAGCGGCAAGGTGCAGGATGTGGCTGTGCTACTGCTGCTGCCGTTGTTTTTCGTGCTGGCCGGCCTGCGCACCCAGCTGGGCCTGCTCAATTCGGCTTACCTGTGGGGTATGTGCGCGCTCATTACGGCGGTGGCCGTGGCGGGCAAGCTGCTGGGCAGCGCGCTGGCTGCCCGCCTGGTGGGCATCGCCTGGCCCGACAGCCTGCGCATTGGGGTGCTGATGAACACGCGCGGCCTGATGGGCATCGTCATCCTCAACATCGGCTACGACCTGGGCATCCTCAGCCCGGCCATCTTCACCATGATGGTCGTCATGGCCCTGGGCACCACCTGCATGACCGGCCCCGGCCTGAACCTGCTGGCCCGCTGGCCGGCGTCGGAAACGGAGGCGGCGGCCGAAAAGCCCGCTTCGGCGCGCATCTAACGGACCTCTCCAGTTACGGAGGCTTCTCTGCTCCGCCGCACTCGCTCCTCAATTCCTGCCGTTTCGGGGGTATTAAGCCTTACTATTGCGGCGGTGCTCTCACTAGCCGCCGCCCATCATTCCACCACCTGCCCCCGTACTACTTCCCAATGGATATCAAATACCTCTCCGACGACAAGGGCAAAATCACCGGCGTTTTCATTCCGCTCGAAGACTGGCAGCAGCTGAAAAAGCAGTACGGCATCGCCGAGCCAGCCCCGGCCGACTCGGGCGAGAAGCTGCAGCAGTCGCTGGCCGCCGCCCTGAAAAAATTGAAGCCAGAGTAGCCTACTTTGCCGGGAGGGCCAGCAGGCCGGCAATGCCTTTCACGTTGAGGCGGGCGAATTTGCGCACCCGGTCGAAGCGGGCGGTGGTTTCTTCCAGTTCCTCGTCCTTAGGCAGCGCATTCGGGATTTCGGCGTGCAGACGCTCGAAGACGGCCCCGGCAATATCCATGTAGCCCAGCAGCAGCAAATAAAGCTGCTTCTTTTCGTCCTCCGCGTAGCCTTTGGTGCGGATGGCCTTGTTGAGGGTATCGAGCTGGTTGGTTTCGTCGGCAAATAGGTCGCGCAGCCGATTGCGCTGCTGCCAATAGTCGGCCAACTGCTCGGCGCTGGCGGTCGATAGTAGAAAAGGGAATTTCTCGGCAAACGCCGTGGCCCGGGCGAAGGCCGTTTCGGCTTCGTGCACGGTAGCCAGGTGCTTTTGCAGGCTCACCCAAAGGCCCGTGCGGGCTTTAT
>JANXMN010000094.1 GCA_025354605.1 Hymenobacter sp.
GACGTGCCGCACGCTGAAGTGGGCACGCCCGACTACTCCGACCTGCCCCTGACCGAGTACCTCTCGGTGCTGGAAGTGCTCAACCCCATGCACCGCCTCTGGAGCGACGGGCGCTGGAACAAGCTCACCGTGGCCCACGGCTGCTACTGGAAGCGCTGCTCATTCTGCGACGTGACCCTGGACTACATCAGCCGCTACGAAACCGCGCCCAGCACTTTGCTGGTCGACCGCATCGAGCAGATTATCGCCCAGACCGGCCAGACCGGCTTTCACTTCGTGGACGAGGCCGCGCCGCCGCTGGCTTTGCGCGAGCTGGCCATCGAGCTGCTCCGGCGTCGCGTGCCTATTACCTGGTGGGGCAACATCCGCTTCGAAAAAACCTTCTCGCCCGACCTATGCCGCCTGCTGGCCGCCTCGGGCTGCATCGCGGTGAGCGGCGGCCTCGAAGTAGCCTCCGACCGGCTGCTGGCTTTGATGGAAAAAGGCGTGACTATCGCGCAGGTAGCTCGCGTGGCCGACGGCTTCACTCAGGCCGGTATTATGGTGCATGCCTACCTGATGTACGGCTTCCCGACCCAGACCGCGCAGGAAACCATCGACAGCCTGGAAGTGGTGAGGCAGCTGTTCGCGGCCGGCGTGGTGCAGAGCGGCTACTGGCACCGCTTCTCGATGACGGCCCACTCGCCGGTGGGGAAAAACCCGGCCAGGTATCAGGTGGCGGCCATTGGCCCCGAGCCGGCGGGCTTCGCCTGGAACGATTTGTGGCACGACGACCCCCGTGGCACCGACCACGAAGCCTTCGGCCCCGGCTTGGCCAAGAGCCTCTACAACTACCTGCACGGCGTGGCCCTGGACGAGCCCCTCAGCTTCTGGTTCGATTTTAAAACGCCCCGGCCCACCACCCCGCGCCAGCTGGTGCCCCAGGCCCTGCAAGCCCCCGAAAAGCCCGATTTCGCCCGGCCCAATCAGCGCCTGTTCTGGCTGGGCAACGCCCCCGAAATCCGCCTGGAAGCTGGCAAAAAAGCCCCGCGCGCTGTGCTCACCTGCTACGAGCAGGCCGAGGATTTCGAAGTAAAAACCACCGAGGCCGCCGGCCGCTGGCTGCACCAGCTGCTCACCCAGCTCAGCCACGACTACGACACCAAAGTGCTGCTGAAGGACGCGGCCGCCAGCTTCCCAGCCGCAGAAGGCGTTTTCGAAGCTTTCACGCAAACGCCCGCCTGGCAGCTATTGCGCGAAAAGGGCCTGCTGCTGCTGTAGCGTGGGCCACTGTAGCAGCAGGCGTTGGTGCCGGCGTAAAGCCCACGTAGCGGAGGACTAGCGGTTGCGCAGCCAGCCCACCACCTCACCCGGCAGGCCGGGGCCGAATTTGGGGCCGAGGGCCGTGGGCACAAGCAGGTCGGGGCCGGTGCCGCGGTAGCTATGCACGGCCGAGCCGCGCCGGCCGGCCAGTGCCGTGCGCAGCGAAGCCGCTGCCGATGCAGCCTCAGTCCCGCCGTACAGGCCCAGCATGGGCAGCTTGCGGCCGCGAACGGCAGCTCGGGCCCGGGCATCAAGGGCCGCATTCTGGGCCACGAAAAAGGCCACGCGGGGGCCGCCCGCCGCCGCGAGGGCCGGCAGCAGCGCCGTGGCGCGCGCGCCGGTAGCCCACACGCCCACGCTGGCCGTGTCGGCCCCGGCGGTGGCGCGCAGGCGTTGCAGCGCCAGTTGGAGCAGCGGGGTCTCACTGCTGGCAGATGCCGAGTCGGCCGGCGGGGGCAGCAGCAGCACGATGATGCCTGCGCGGGCCAGCGCATCGGCCCAGAGCGCGGCGGTGGGCGCGGTGGCGGCATCGGGCAGCAGGGCCAGGGCCGCGCCGGGGGTGTCGGTGTCGGTGGGGACAAACAGCCAGGCCGGGCCACCCACCTGCGGCAGGGCCTGCACGCGGTAGGCGCTGGGGTCGGGCACGCCGCGCTTCAGCAGTATCAGCGGCACCTGGGTGGAGTCCACGGCCAGGGTGCCGCGCCAGAAGTCGCCGTCCAGCGTCAGGGTGAGCGTCTGGCCGGGGCGGGCGGGGCGCAGCAGGCGCAGCTGCTGGCCGGCCAGTAAAATGGTGTCGGCCACGAAGCTTAGCGTGGGCGCGCCGGGCACGGTCAGCTCGGCCTCGTAGTGGCCGGGGCGGGGGTGGCGAATATCCAGGGCGGCACGCAGCTCGGGCTGCCCGGCGGGCGTGAGGCCGCCCTGGTAGTGGCCCACCGGCGGGGTAGCGGGCGCATCGGCCGGGGCCTGCCGCGACTGGCACGCGCCCAGCAGCCCCAGCGCCCCCAAGGCCAGGCCGGTGAGTAGCCGAAAGCAGCGGCCGGGCCGGGAAGGCAGGAAATCGGGCATGGGCATGGCCAAATGTAAGGTCTTTAGCGGCCCGCCAGCCCCTTGCGCAGAATCAGGTCGATTTGCACGTCCTGGCCCAGGCGGAATTCGTGCTGGCCGATTTCGCGGAAGCCAAAGCGCTGGTAGAAGGCCCGGGCCCGCTCGTTTTTCTCCCACACGCCCAGTACCACCGCCGCGCAGTGCAGTTGCTCGGCCAGGGCCAGAATGCCGCGCATCAGGGCCGCGCCCAGGCCGGTGCCCTGCCAGTCGTCGCGCACGTAGAGACGTTCGATTTCGAGGCGGTCGGCCGCTTCCTGGCCTGCGGGCAGGCCCAGGGCCGAGTTGTCGCGCAGCTTGGCGTAGCCCACCAACTCGTTCTGCATGTGGGCCAGCAGAAAGGTGTTTTCGCGGTCCTGCAACTCAGCCATCTGAATATCAGGGCCAAAGTTTTCGGCCAGGTAGGCGGCCATGTCGGCGGCGGTGTTGGTGGCGGCGAAGGTGTCCTGGAAAGTCTGGCGGCCCAGGTCGGCCAACTGCGCGGCCGTGGCGGCGTTGGCCTTGGCCAGCGAGATGCGGAGGGGAGATGACATGGGGCAAAGGTCGGGAGTGGGCCCGACTTACAGAATCTCGTTGGTGTTGGGGTTGCGGGCGTCGCCCTGGCCGCGCCGCATGCGCAGGCCCCAGCGCATCAGCAGGCCACTGGCCAGCAATGCCAGCAGGTTGAGGGACAGCAGGCCTACGGACAAGGCAGTGTCACCCTTATTCCAGCCGTAAAGCATTATCCCGATTTTCAGGAGCAGGCCCAGACCCAGCAAAGCGCCGCTGCATAGCAGCAGCAAGCCCACGAGGCGGTTGGTTGTGGGCGGAAGGGATGGAGTAGTCATAGGGGGCAGGGGGCGGATGAATGGACAAGCACCAGGCGGGGCGGGGCGTCTCCGTGCTGGTACGGAGGCCAAATTACCTGCTGGTACGGATTGCTGGCACAAATGGGGGCCGTCACCTTTGCAGTAGCGCCCGCCATGCCTGGGCAGGCGGCTTTTATCCATTTACATTCCGGTATCTCTCGTGCTAAACCAATCCCGCTCCGTCCTGGCCGGCCTGCTGGCGCTGCTGAGCCTGAGCAGCTGCGAAAAGCTCGGCGACTACAATGCCAAGAACTTCGACCAGTTCGACCCCAACAGCCCCTTGCAGCTGATGACCGCGCCGCAGGTGCCTCGCAACGGGGCCGTGGCCACCCTCAACGACAACCGGGGCCTGCTCGTGGGCGGCATCGTGCCCTCCACGGCCAGCGGGGCCACCGACCCCGTTAATGACGTGGAAATCTATAACCCGGCCACTGACTCCTGGACCACCGTGGCCCCGATGGTGAAATTCCGCTCGTTTCCGGCCACCGCCACCGTGGCCGACGGCCGGGTGCTGGTAGTGGGCGACAACACCTCTTCCACCACGCCCATCCGCAACGGGGCCGAAGTGTACGATGCCGGGGCCAACCGCTGGACCCCGCTGCCGGCCCCGGCCCTGGCGTACTACGAAGAGCCCGCCGCCCTGGGCCTGCGCGGCCCCGGCAACCGGGCCTTGCTCACGGGCAGCCTGGGCCTGGTGCTGCTGAACCTGGACACGGGCGTGGCCACCGTGGTGGCTGCCTTCAACGGCGCGCGCGGCGCGGCGCTGACCATGCTCAAGGACGGCCGCGTGCTGTGTACCTACGGCAACCGCTATTGGATTTACAATCCCGTCACCAACGTGAACCCTCCCGCCGCTTTCCTGCGCTATCCGCGCTACTTTGCCGGGGCCGTCACCGGCGACGACGGCCGCGTGTACATCGCGGGCGGCATCACGGGCGTGCTGCGCACGTTCAGCAGCGCCCCGGTGCGCGGCATCGAGGTGTTCGACCCCGACTCGGCCCGCCTGGTGCGCACGCCCGCTGGCCTGCAGCGCGAAGGCGGCTACGCCTGCGTGGGCATGTATCAGCGCGAGCAGCGCCTGCTCTATATGGCCGATGGCGGCGGCGATGCCCTCGTGGACCTCAACAGCAAGCGGTCCGTGGACCTGCTCCCGTTTCCGGCCGGCGCGCATTCGCGGCGCAGCGGGCAGCTCATCGATGGCCGCCTCATCGTGCTGCCCAACACCATTGTCGACCTCTCCAAATATCCCCGTCCCTAAACCATGGCTTTCCCTTCCCGTTTCCTGTTGCTCCTGCTGTGGCCGCTGGCCTGGGCCTCCCCGGCGGCCGCCCAAAAATCGCCCCACGACGGCATGTACGTCGACCTGGGCTGGACCGTGGGCCAAACCGCCTACGCCACGCCCTACCGGGGTACGGCTGGTAGCCAGTATGCCCTCGGCCAGCCCTACTTCGGCTACACGGCCTATGGCGACAAGTTTATGCTCCAGTCCGATATCAGCGGCTGGGCTGATGCGCTGCGCGGCTACGTGCAGAAGCTTTCTAACAAGGACTACAACGGCAGCGCGCTCAGCCACCACGCCGTGCAGAGCGGTGCCAACGGCTACGGCCGCGACATCAGCGTAGGCAGTTTTCTGTACGCCAAGGGCAGCCCGCACGTCAAAATCGGGGGCCAGGTGGCTTTCTATGAATTCGGGGTGGAGAGCGCTGACAACGTCGGGGTGCTACGCGAAAATCTCGAAACCCTGCTCGGCCTCAACCTGCACTACACGCGGGTGCTGGGCACCTCCTCGCACCTGCGAGTGAGTGTGTTCGGCGACCGCATCTTCCACCAGGGCGGCATCCGGGGCTACGCCGGCACCGGCGAAGTAGAGCTGCGCCTGCACGTGGCCGGCGCGCTGAGCCTGCTGGCCGACTACCGGGTGCGCGAGCGGGCCTACGCCGGCCAGCACACCGGCACGCCCTCACCCTTCACCCCCAACGACCCCAACCTGGTGTTCCCCTTCGGCCAGGCCACCGACAACCTGCCCACGCGCGCCCTCAGCCAGTCGCTCAACGTGGGCCTGGCCCTGCTGCTGGGAACCTGAGTCTCGGCAGCTGCCCGCCCGCCGGGTTGCACGGCCGCTCGGCAGCGCGTACTTTTGCCCTACCAAGTATTCCCCGCGAGAGTAGCTCAGTTGGTAGAGCATCAGCTTCCCAAGCTGAGGGTCGCGAGTTCGAACCTCGTTTCTCGCTCATTTAGAAACAGCCACTTAGCTTCATTGCTAAGTGGCTGTTTTGTTTCTAGTTCATACGGCGGTTTACACAAGCCCGCTGTAAGGGTGAAGCAAGGCTTGCTGGTTGGGCGTAGCACCTTGTGTAAGGTGCCGATAATTGAACTGCTGTTACGCACCGCCAAGCGCTGGCGTGCGTCTCTGACGCGTGCCAGCGCTTAGGGAAAGATTCGCAATAAGCTATTGAAGGACGACGCGCTGGGCCAGGGTGACACTGTCGGCCTGTAGGCGCAGAGTGTACACGCCCGGAGCCAGGCCGGCCGTTTCTATTGCGAACGGGGTGCCGGCGGCGGCCAATTGGCGGCGCACCGGCTGGCCCAGGGCGTTGAGCAGATTAACCTGTACCTGGCCGGTCGCGGCGGGCATCAGCACGGTGAAGGCGACGGAGGCCGGGTTGGGGTAGAGCAGCACCGCCGCGGCGGCTCGCGCGGCCCGCGTGGGCGTTGCGCTCGCGGGTGTCAGCTGGCGGATGCGCTTGTTCTGTTGGTCGGCAACGAAAACGTTGCCGCAGCCGTCGACGGCCACGCCAGTAAGTTGGGCGAACTAGGCGCTGGTGGCCGCCCCCCCGTCGCCGCGCTCACTCGGCGGATGCGCTGGTTCCCTTCGTTCGTGATAAAGACGTTGCCGCTGCTATCGACGGCCACGCCACTAGGCCCTCTGAGCTGGGCGCTGGTGGCCGCCCCCCCGTCGCCGCTGGAGCCCCCCGTGTATAGTCCTCCCGGGCCCGTGCCGCCCAGTGTTGTCATCACGCCCGTCGCGCTCACTTGGCGAATGCGATGGTTATAATATTCGGCAATGAAGACGTTGCCGCGGCCGTCGACGGCCACGCCGAGAGGCTGATTGAGCTGGGCGCTGGTAGCAGGCCCCCCGTCGCCGCTAAAGCCTTGAGTACCGATGCCAGCCCGCGTGGTAATCGTGTAGGTTTGGGCAGCGGCGGGGGCCAGGGCGAGCCACATCTGGGCCAGCGCGGCCAGCCCCGCCCGCCGGGGCCAAGCCGCTCCTACGGGCACCAACAGGCTGCCAAGGTCGCGGCGCAAGTGGCCCGCACTGGGCCGCGAAGAAAACGTAGGGGTGTTTAATAACTGAAAAAGATGTTAAAGCCGCCTGACCCAGACGGCCGGCTTTGGCAAAGCTAAACCACGTAAGTCCCTCTTTCAACCGGGCAGCCCCCTCGAAGCGGAAGCTGTTGAGAAAGGCGCCAGCCCCAATTTCGGCCCTTTCGGCGCGCTGCTGGCCATCGGGTTGGGCCTTGGTTAGTTACCAACCCAAACAGCCCCGACGGCATAAGTTAAGTCGGCCCGTGTGGCGGGCGGCCCCTTGGTAAATCGGTACGGCTGAGGTGGCCGAAGCTAAGCCGAACACAATTGGGCTTGGCTTCGGTCAAGCTGGGGAAGCTGATGCCATAAGCGCCTCGGTGCATTTGCGCCGTTTGTCGGGCGATGCCCCGCTAGTTTTGATAGCCATAACAGAAGAAATAGATGTCCTTCTTCTAACCGTTATTTCTTGGCCACCGCAGTAATGCCCTCGCAACGGTTCGGTATCATTGCCAAGGCGATTTCCTGCTGGTAGGGGAGCACAAGCCCTCTAACCTCCTGACGTGGCTTTCGAGGCTCCTGACGAGCCTTCGGAAGTCACGTCAGGAGTCGCGCACACTACGTCAGGAGCCTCGGAAGCCGCGTCAGAAGCCGCGCAAGCTTTACCTGCCGGGGCGGCGGGCCAGGCAGCGGGCGCGGCGGCGGCAACGGGTGGGGCGGCAACGCCCGTTGCCATGAAAGGCTGATTTTTTCGGTGCGCAACAGCAGTTACAACGAACCTTTTTAGGAAGTCGCCAAGAATTGCGAGAACGTCATCCTGAGCTTGTCGAAGCATCTCTGCCGCTTCGTTGGGTCGATTGAATTATTACTGCGGTAGAGATGCTTCGACAAGCTCAGCATGACGTGCTTGATGACTTTCTAAACAGCTTCAACGCCAACGCGCCGGCCAGATATTGTCTGGCCGGCGCGTTGTTATTTTCCCTGCCCTGCTAATCACGCCCGGGCGGCGAATTGTAGCGGGTTCACCTCCAGCAGCTGGCGCAGCTTGGCGAACTGGGTTTCGGTGGTGGCCTTCATCCAGGCCTGCGGGTTCAGGGCGTAGGCTTCCTGCAGCACGGCGTTGGCCAGGCCCTCATCGTCCATGCCCAGCAGGGCTTCGGCTTTGGTGGCGAGCATCCAGTAGCGTTTGGCGGCCAGGTCCTGGCGGGCTTCCGGGCTGGGGGCGTTGGTTGGCCCGGCCGCCGGCGCGTGGGTGGCCAGCCATTGGTTGCAGATGTCGACCACTTCCTGCCGCACCCGTTTGGCCTGCACGAAATCGGCAATGGCTTCGGCGGAGCTCAGCATCTCAGCGGCCCGCACGTTCAGCATGTAGGCGAAATTGATGCCGTTGTACTCGTCGTTTTTGAGGTAGAAACCGCGCTCATAGGCTCGGATAGACTCGTCCAGGGCCGGCCAGGCCTCCGGGGCGACCGGGTTGGGGCCCGCCGTGCGCTTGGCCAGCTCCCAGACGCGCTTGTGAATGGCTCCCCACAGGCCCAGCGTTTCGGTATCGTTGGAGGTGGCCGGGTTCTGGGAAGCCAGCAGGGCGCGGGCGGCCAGCAGCGGGGCCGCCGCGTCGGGGGCGGCCGCTTTGTAGGTGGCCAGGGCCAGGCGCTGCAGGATGTAGGGGTCTTCCTGCATCTCCTGGGTGGGGGCAACGGACGCCGCGGCGCGCTGGCGCTGGCGGGCCTGCCGCTGGCGGTTGCGCACCACTTCGAGCAGGTCGCGGGCGGCCTCCCAGTCACCGCTGCCCTGGGCATCGTCTACTTCAGCCATCAAGGCGCTGTACGTCATGTCGGGGGCGGCGGGGGCCGGCGCTGCCTCGGGCATGGGGCTGGGTGCCGCGGCGGGAGGGGCCACGCCCATGCCTGGCATGTCACCGGCCTCCTGCTCCGCCGGGGCCTCGGGCACGGCGGCGGCCAGCTCTTCGGCCTGGGCCTGGGCTGCCTGTTGAATGGCCTTCAGCACGGGGGGCACCAGGCCCTGCAGGAAGGTGTATACCGGGCTGTCGTTGCTGATGGGGTTCTGGGCCACAATTTCCTTGATGGCATCGCGCAGCATGTTCTGGAAGCGCAGGGCCTCGTCGTAGTCGATGGAATCGCCGAGGTGGTGGTACTGCCGCACGGCCACGTGGTTGATGTCGAAAGGAAAGGTTTTGATGCCGTCTTCCGACACGATGATGGTGGTGGAAGGCCGCAGCGCGTGCCGGATGCCCAGCTCGTAAAACGCGTTTTTGTTGGAAGTCGACAGGTCGGCCACCACCACGTCGGCCTGCAGCAGCTGCTCGTACATGGGCACGTCAATCAGGCCCGAATGCACGATTTCGTCGGCCCGGATGCACTTCAGGCCGGCGGCTTCCACGGCCGGCTTGATGAGGCTGCGGTACGACTTGTCGAGGTCGAGAATGCGGCCGGTTTCGAAATCGGTTTTCTTGCCGAAACCCATGACGACGAAGCAGGTTTTTTGCCGGGGGGCAGCATCGGGAGCAGACATAATCGCAGAGAATAGAAAGTGAGCAACAACGTGGCGGGCGGGGCTGCGGTCCCGCCTCAGTTCAGGAAGCCGGCGAAATGCGCGAGGTCAACTTCTTTGGCCACGGCCTGGCCCACGGCCTGCAGCTGGCTGATGTAGTCGACGGAGTCCATCTGCTGCACGTTTTCGGGCTTGATTTGGGGCAGACCCAGCTGGTTGAGCCCGGCGCGCGAGAGGTCGGCGTTATAGCGCAGGTAGGTGAAGAACTTCTGCTCGATGGAGCCGGGGCCGATGTCGCCTTTCAGGTCCCTTACCTCGGCGTCGATTTCGGCCCCGTGCAGGCAGCGGCCGAATACCCGGCACAGGAGGTCCTGCTCGTTGGAGGCCCCGTACATCAGGGCCGAGGGAATGGAGCTGGCATTGTAGAGCAGGTTCATCTGCTCGGGGGCTAGGTTGGCGTTGGCGCTGGCCGCCGCGCCCGTGCCCACCGACACGAGCAGGAGCTTGTCGGCCTCGGTGGGCCAGCGCAGCTTGTAGGGGCTGATGGTGGCCATGAGGAAGAGTTGGAAAGCGGGATTGTTGTACATGGTCACCCCGCCGTCGACGAACACAAACTCCTCCTCGCCCACCGCCACCACTTCGGGCGGAAAGTAGGTAGGGGCCGCCGTGCTGGCGCGCACCAGCTGCCAGAGGGGCAGGTTCAGGTTGCAGCCCTTAAAGGCGGGGTCGTTGAAGGCAGCCGCCGGGTTGTTCGACAGCGGCCAGGGCGAGTCGGTGGTGGCGTTGCGCAGAATCAGGAGCAGCAGGGTTTTTAGGGCTTTGGTGCCCAGGGTGGCCTGCTGCTCGCCGCTCTGCTGCCGAATCACCTCCTGGAGCTTGCCGGCCAGCTGCTCGTCGTTGTACTTGTTGCGCAGGTAGCGCTTCAGCAGGTTGGCTTTGTCGAACATGGCCGGCCCGCTGGCCAGGTAAAATGCGCGAATGTCGGCCACGCGCATGCCCAGGCTCAGGCAGGTAGCAATGATGGCCCCGGTGCTGGTGCCGGCAATGTAGTCGAAGTAGTTGGCCAGCACAAAGCCGGGGCCGGCCTGCAGGCGCTCGCCGAGGCTGCGCTCGAGCTCGGCCAGCACTTCGAGGGTAATGGTGCCGCGGATGCCGCCGCCGTCGAGGGCCAGGAGGCGGCGGGTGTTGCCGGTGGGGTCTTTTGCTGCAATTGTCATGAGAGGGGTAGGGAAGTGGAAAATGAAAAATGCGGCTCCGGTGCCGGGCACCTGGAAAACGGGACTGTTTCGCTGGTGAAGTAAGCGGTTTTAATTAGTAAAGAACAATATTCATAAATAAAATAATAAATAAGCGCGGCTTCAGCGGGCGGGGCCGTCGTAGTCGGAGGGCAGGGTGAGTTCGGCTTCGTCGTATTCGCGCCAGCCGTCGGCGGGCCGGTGGGTGGTGCGGTGGGCAATGCCGAGCAGAATGTAGTTGTAGTCAATCTGCCGGAAGCGGGCCGACTCGTAGGGCGGAATCTGCTCGAGGGCCTCGCCGGGCCGGCCCGCCAGGCTGTAGCCCTTGCAGGCGGCGTACAGGCTGTTGGCCACGTTCACCTCGGGCGTGTTTATCTCGCCGCTCAGGTTGGTGGCGGCCCGGCGCGCATCGCGCAGGTAGAGCCAGTACATCCAGTCGAAATTGGGCGAGTGCCAGTAGTAGAGCGGGATAACACTGCCGGCCACGGCCTGCTGCCGGTCCACCGGAATAGCCCCAAAAAGCGGCAGCTCCATCACCCGGGTATGGGCGAGGTAATAGATGAGGAAAAAATTGTGCAGCAGCTCGGTCGTGGCCGGGCGCTGGTTGTTGGTGAGCATGGCTTGCTCCGCTGCCCGGATTTTGATGATGGTGCGCATGGGCTCGGCCAGCGAATCGGCCAGGCTGAAGGCTTCCGGCACGCGGCCGACGTGGGCCACGGCGGACGCCAGGTCGAAGAGGGCCATTTCGATGGGGAGCTGGTAGCGCGAGCCTTTGGGGAACACCCGCACCTGCCCGGCCAGCCGGCGCGTGCGGGCGCTGTCCTGCAGCAGCCGGGGGCTGCGCATCGTCAGCTGGAGCTGCAGCAGGCTGTGGCTCAGCTCTTGCCGGCTGCGGTTGGCGAAGAAATTCGTGTGGGCGATTTTGCTTATCCAGGCCAGGTTGGGCAGGTATTGCTCGGAGCGGGCCAGGGCCTCGGCAAACAGCGAGTGGGTGCGCACATTGGAAAACCGGTCGGGGAAAGCCGCTTCCACGAAGGCCACGCTGTCGAGCATTTCTACCACGGGCATGTTGGGCCGCCGGCTGGAGGCTTCGTGGTCGAACGAGTAGTCGAAAAAGGCATCGAACGAGCAGGTGTAGTACCCTTCGAAAGCCATGGTTTTCGGGCGCGTCGGCAGCCGCAGAAACGTAATCGGGTCCTGCGGACCGAGGCTGGCGCGGGTGGTGCCCGTCACGGGCGGGAGCTGCTGGGGCAGCCCCAGGTTCCACTGCAGGGTGTTGATGAGGTAGGGGTTGCGGCGGAGCTGGGGCCGGTGGGTGGCGGGGTTGCGGCGCAGCTGGGCCTGCAGCAGCTCCAAGTCCTGGCCGAATGCCTGAAACGACTTTAGCGCAGCTTGGGGCTGGTGCTTGATTTCGGCCTGGTACACCCCGTGCAGCTTGGCCAGAAAGGCCTGCAGGAAAAACCGGTTGCGCGTGTCGTAGTAGCCCTCGGGCACCGAGTTGGCCAGGTCGTGCTCCTCGCTTTCGATGAAAATGGTTTCGTTTTTGGCCACGTCGTCGACCGACTCCAGCAGGGCGGTCCAGGCTTTGTCGCGGGTGGCGAGGGGCAGCGAGAAGCTCACGCGGTCGAGGTTCAGGTAGCCAGGGTTGAAGCCTTCGATGTGGGGCAGGGCCTGCTTGTTGAGGCTCTGCCCGTCGTCGCCGGGGCTCACGTCGAACACGTCGGGCGAAGGCTGGGTGCTGAGCAGGCCGTACACCGTAGCGGCATACATCTCGTTGAACGAAAAGCCCCCCACCTGCGCGCAGGTATCGAGCAGGCCGCGCGTGTTTTTTGGGGTCAGCAGCTCGTATTTCACCAGGTAGGGCAGCAGAGCCAGGCCGCTGTTCACGTCGGTGGTGAGGTCGGCCCGCCGCCGCATCACGTCCAGGCACTGGCGCATGGCGGCGGGCTGGCGCAGGGCCGCATTCAAAATGGCCCCCATCAGGTAGCCGCCGCTGTGGGTGGTGGTGCCCGAGCGATAGTTGAGCTGCGGGCTCGACGGAAAAAACCGGTTGAAGCAGGCAGTATCCGGCCCGAAGGGGGTGAGGCGCTTCAGAAAATCCAGCTCGGCCGGCTGGTCGGTGCCCTGGCCCAGCAGCACGTGCAGGCAAAAGGCAAAATCGACGGGGTTGGGGGCCAGCTTCGCCGTGTCGAGCAGCTCGTCGCGGGCGTACTCGCGCAGCTGCCGCAGCAGCACCCGCCGGGTACGCGCGAAGGTGCGCCGTAAGGCCGGCGGGCCGGGGCGCAACGTGTCGTAGCTGAGGTAGTAGGAGTAGGCCATCACGGCCCGGGCCGTGAGCACGGCCTGCCGCCGGAAAGCGGGTATCGGGATGGCGACGCGGCCGTTGGCGACTTCCAACCGCCGCCGCAGGTCGTTGAGAATGCGGGGCACGGCCGGGTTGGGGCACTCCACCGAATCGTAGTTCATGTTGTCGGCGCAGGCGTACATGGCCAACTCAATGTCGAGGGCCAGGGTGTCGTTGTGCAGACCATCGAGCATGCGTGGAAAGGCGTAGTCGGCGGCCGGGTGGCCGCCCAGCCAGGGGCGGTACACCACGTGTTGCAGGCGGTCGGTGCTGAGCAGGAAGCGGGCTTTGTCCTTCACCTCCACGTAGGGCGACTCCAGCATGCCGTCGTCGCGGGTGCACTCTTCGATAATCGACCAGGCCACGTAGTCGCTCTGGCCGTGGCGCTGGTGCACGGCCCACCAGCCCACCCACCCGAGCAGCACCAGCACCAGGGCCCGAACCGCCAGCCCCTTCAGGCCAAACTTTTCGACCAGCAACGACACGGCCAGACGGCGGCGGCTGGCGGCCAGGAACCGGGTCAGCGTGTTGTTGCGCTCGGTGGCCTGCTGCTGCCGGGTCACCTCGTCGGGCTGCTCGGTGCCGTCGTTCAGGTACCAGGCCAGCCAGTTGGCCGCACCCTTCTTGCCGGTGTGCCACTGGGCAAAAAACGTGTAAAGGCCAATGGGCAGCAAGTAGCCCTTGCTTTCGTCGTTGGCCTGCCAGCGGCTGGCCTGCTCCACGAAGCTGTGCGCCACGCGCACATCGGTGGCTTCCAAACGGGCCCACTCGGCCAGGTGGTCCCAGTTCCGAATCAGGCTTTCGTGGGTGATGTCGAGCACGGCATCGGCGGGGAGCACGGCGTGCCCGTCGTCGTCGGCGGACAGAAAGGGCGACAGAAACGTGGTACCCTCGGCCCGAAACGGCCGCAGCACGCGGCACACCACCGGCCAGGGTAGCGCCGGGTCGTTGATAATAGCGGTAATCTGCGCGCCGGTGAGGCGGTTGCGCACCACGCGCTGGCCATCGGTGCGCGTGAGCACCCGGAACGTCTGCTCGATAACGCGCTGGGCCGTGCCGGGCGGCAGGGGCGGCGCGAAGTCGTGGTTGTACCGCTCGTGGGCTTCGTGGTACAGCTGGTTGGCGTGGGCATCGAGCACGTTGCGCAGCGCCGGCCGGCCCAGCAAAAACGCCTGCTGCCAGTCGGGGAGCGTGGCGCGCCACGCCGCAAACCGGGCCTGGTCGGTGGCGGGCAGCTCGTCGGCCAGGCCGCCCACCATGGCGTAGTGCAGCAGGTCCATCTCCTCGCGGCCCTGGTCGGCGGCCAGCCAGATGCGGCGCAGCGCGTGCTGAAGCACCGGCAGCTGGTCCTGGCCGTGGCCGATGTCGTAGAGCAGGCGCTGCACCAGCCGCTCGCTGATGCGGTTGCCGCTGAGCACGGCCGGCTCGCGAATCACCTCCTCGAACTCGTGGCGCAGCAGCCGGGGCACGAAGTACTGGCTGCGGCCCACCTGCTCAATCAGCCCCCGGAACTCGGCGCACTGCCCCACGAAATCGGAGCGCATGGTGCACACGATGTAGATGGGCAGGCCCTGGGCCTGGGCCAGCCGGGTGGTTTCGAGCAGCAGGTTCACCACGGCCTGGGCGGCGGGGTTGGGCGCGCCGTCGTGGTAGTTCTCGGCATTGGTGAAGAACTCCTCGAACTGGTCGACCACCAGCAGCAGGTTGGCGGCCTGGCGCTGCTGCCGGCGCTGCTCGTCGGGGCTGAGGCCCTCGGGCAGCACCTCGGGCGGGCACAGCGACGAAGTTTGGTAGAGTTGCACCAGGGCCGAGAAGCCCTGCTCCAGCGCGGTTTCGACCGAGCGGGCGCTGGGCAGGCGCAGGGCTTTGGTCAGGGCCCGGGCCAGGTTGCGCAGGGGCTCGCGCTCGGGGCGAAAGTCGGCCACCACCCAGCTGCTGTGGCGCGCCCGCACAAAGCCGGCGCGTACCTCGGGCAGCATGCCGGCAAACACCAGCGACGACTTGCCGTCGCCGGAAGCTCCGGTCACCATCACGAAGTGCTGCTCGGCCAGCAGGGCCAGGCAGCGGGCCACGTGGGTTTCGCGGCCCCGGAAATAAATGGCCTCTTCTTCGGTGAAGGTGCGCAGCCCGGTGTAGGGGCAAATGGGCTCGTCGGCCCCGAACAGCGCGGCGGTGGTAGCCGGCGTGGTAGCAGCGTCAGCCATGACTCAGGAAGGATTGGTGATTTGCTGGAACACGCGCCGCACTTCCTCGCTCACGCCCAGGTGCGGCTCGATGCGTGAGATGACCTTCGGGGCCTTGAAGCCTTGCATGCGGTTGTCCTCGGGGTCGTCTTCGCCCACGAACAGGATGGGCGTAGTCGAGCTGGCCCCGCCCACCAGCCGCCACACCTGCTTCACAAACGGCAGGGCCCAGTCGGCGCTGTGCTTGAAGTACACCACGGCCAGCTTGCTGCGCGGAATGGTGCGCACGGTAATGTCCTTGTACCGGTCGTCGCTGTCGGGCTTGACGGTGAGAATTTCGAGCGGGAATTCCGTGCTCAGCCGGTCGGTGATGGCATTGGCTTCCTCGCTGTCGAGGTTGTTGAAAATAAAGAAAATATCGTTTTCCTTGTCCGGGCTCACCGGTGGGGCCGGGGCCTGCTCAAGGGTGCTGCGCACGTCGGCGGCCAGCTGCAGGGCGCTGGGCGAATTGGTGAACACGCACTGCGCCGTCAGCTCATTGCGAATGGCATTGACGAACGCCTGCTGGTCGGGGTCGATGGGCTGGGTTTCGTCGGGGCGGTACCACACAAACTGCCGGAACGCCGGCCGGCCGGCCGCCTGTCGGCGGGCCTCCTGGTAGGCATACATCGGCAGCGAGCAGCTGGCCTCTTCCTCGAAGCGGCGGCCAAATTTGTTGCCCAGCAGGTGCAGGGCGCAATCCGCCGTCGCCAGCCCTTCCTGAATACGCCGCCGGAACTCGTCTTCATCGAGCGGGCAGTCGGTGTTGGGCACCACGCGCATGCCCGCCCGGGTGCAGGCCTGGGCCAGCTCCTCGCGCCGGGCCACCAGCTCTTTCGAGGCCCAGGGCAGAAAGGCCACCAGCCCGGCCGCTGGTGCGGCGCCGGCCGCCGGGCTGGTGGCCGCTGGCACCGGTGGGGCCGCCGCCGGAACCGGTGCCGGCGCGGTAGCCGGCGCAGGCGAAGCCGCCAACGGGGCAGGGAAAGCCTCAGTAGCCGGAGCTGCTGCCGGAGCCGGCGCGGCTAGCGCGGTTTCGGCAGCCGGAGCAACCGCCGCCGGGGCCGCCGTTGGCAGCGGCAGCTGCTGCATGGCCTCCAGCAGGTCCTTCACGGCATTGGCCACCAGGCTCAGCTTGTTGCGGTAGCGCGGGCCGCCGGCCGACGGGAACAAGTCGTCGTCTTTGGCCCGCAGGGGGCGGTTCACGCCCGCGTCGTCGTACACGAAATCGATGCTGCGCAGGGGAGAATTCAGCGTCTTCTCCAGCAACTGCTCGTCGGCGGGGTCGAGGTTGTGAATGCGGACGGGCAGCACCCGCGAGGAGACGTTGCGGCTCAGCAGGGTTTGCGTCAGGCCCAGGCGGTCGGCCTGGGCCTGCGCCAGAAAGGGCAGAAACTCGTGCTGCCACGAAAACCGCTCGGTATCGCAGTACGTCCGCGAAATCACTGGTATCAGAATCAGCGAGCGCAGGCGGTGGGCCAGGCTGGGGCCGACGAGGTGGTTGTCGCCCAGGCCGTCCTTGTGGTCCTTATCGAAGTAGATGCTGATGTTGCCCTTGATGTTGCCGGCCAGCTCCTCCTGCAGCAGCGTCACAAACTCGGTCACCCAGCCATCGGGCAGGTTGGCGTTGTGGCGGTAGCTGATGAAAATGTCGTACTCGAAATCGGGCAGCCGGGCGGGCATAAGGCGGGTAGCTTAAGGAAAGCAGCAGCAGCAGCGATAATGACCTTCCCAGATGGAATGGCACTTTTTGCTGACCTGGCCGCAAGATAGCAGCAGCGGCCGTTGCCGCGCAACAAACCTGGCGGCGCTTGCTGCCGCCGGCTGGAGGCAGCAGCCCGGGCTATATGTAAAAGCCGCTATTTTCGGTGTACTAGTGGCCGATAAATCGGTATCGGTGAAGCGCTGGCCGCCCAGCAGACCAAGCGGTTGCGGCATGAGCAGCCGGGGCAAACGGCGCGATGGTCACAAAAGCCCGGCGCGCCCGGAAGCAACCCGGCCCACCCCGGCCTTTTGGTGAGCGGGAGGAGTAGCACATGTCGGACCGCGCCCGTAGCTTAGGGCACCTTTTTACCGTTGCTACCATGAGTGACCTTCCCCCCGTTTCCCGCAGCGCCCAGCGCCACCTCGACCTGATTCGCCACCGCGAAGAAACCCTGGCGCGCTACCAGCACGACCCCGCCGTAGCCGAGTGGCTCGGCCAGTTTCGGGGCAACGAGGCCCAGCGCTTTCTGGAACGCTACGCCGACGAGCGGGCCAGCGCCCTCGTCGACGGCCACTCGTTCTGGGAGCTGGCCCGCAAAGAGGACGCCCGGTTGGAGCAGGAGGCCGGCGAACGGCTCTGGGAAATTCAGCAGCGCAAGCTGTTTGAGCTGCAATGCCGCTGGCGGGCCGAAGAGATAACCCTGCCCGCCAGCCAGGTCGAAATCAGCCACGACTTCGAGGTCTGGGGCGCGCGTATCGAAGAGTGCTCGTGGATACCCCCTATCGAGGCGGCCGAAGTGGACGCCTACGTGGCCTTTCTGCTGAGCGAGGCATGTACGGACGCGGCCAACGACCTGGACCGCCCCCGCGGCTGGCAGGACTACAACCGCTACCGCCGCTACCTGCTGCTGCAGGCCGAGGGCCAGGACCCCGAGCAGGTGCGCCGCGACGCCGGCGAACAGCCCCGCGCCGGCCTGGGGGGCCTGGCGGCCATGCTCGACGACTTTTTCCTGGGGTACCCCGACTGGTATGCCCACTGCGACGAGCTGGCCGGCCCGCCCAACCTGGTGCTTTACCTGCCCGACCACCGCGGCACCAAAGAAGCATGGTACCGCTACATCGGCCAGAAGGGCAGCCTGCCCGACCCCTACACCGAAGAAGAGGAAGAGGAGGAAGAAGACAAACCCGCAGCCGGCTCGTCGGCACCGGCCACCGCCCCGGCCCCGCGCCCGCTGCAGTACCAACAGTTCGACGCCCTCACCGACACGCTTATGCGGGCGTTTGAATCGCCGGAGCTGCTGCGCTTTCACGAAGCGGTAACGCATGAGCCCGCCGTAGCCCCCGTGCGCCCGACGGCGCTGGACGAAGACGAAGCCCTTGAGGACGAAGATGACGAAGACGACGCCCAGGAAGCCCTGAACGAGCAAGGCCGCGAGGCCGGTCTCGAACTGCGAGAGATTCCGGAGCGCCTGCCCATCGCGGCCCATGCCGACTGGCGCGAAGCCCTGCACCACACCTGGCTAACCTGGCGTAAGCAGCGCCTGGCGGCCGCCCTGCGGGCCGCCTATGCCGCTTACGAAGCCCGCCAACGAGCCGGTACCCCGCACCCCAGTCCGTACGAGCGTGGCAAGCACATGCGCAAGCTGCTGGCGGAAACCCGCAAGACCATCCGCAAGCAGATTCTGAAGGGCCGGGGCGTAGCCGGGGAGCCCCGGGACCTTCAATTTTAGCCCCACCAGCCCTTCTTGCCGCTTATGCCGCATTCCGATTACGACCGCCAGGCGCTGGCCCGCGAAGCCGAGCTGGACGCGGTGCGCCTCGCTACCGAGCACGCCCTGCGTACCGACCCGCGCTACCAGCCATATTTCGCCGGCTATACCCCCGCCAGCGTGGAAGCCTTCATCGCGCACTACGCCCGCCACAAGGTGCACTGCCTGGAGCGCGGCCCCGACATGGTAAAGTTTCGGCTGCACCAGGTGATTGAGTACCAGGAGGAGGCCTACGAGCGGCTGTTCGACGTGCAGCGCAAGAAGCTGTTTGACCTGCAGGTGCGCTGGCGGGCCGGCGAAATCAAATTGCCCGGCATTCAGACGTACCAGCAGTTCGACGCCTGGCAGCGCGAAGGCATTCACCGCTGTCCGTTTCTGCCGCCCATCACGCGGGCCGAGTACGAGCTGTACCGCGCCTGGCTGGACAGCCCGGCCTGCCAGGAGTTCGGCCACTCGCAGGACGACCCCCGCGAGGAGTCGGAATGGCAGGACTACGAGGCCATGCGCCGCGAATGGGTCCGGCAGCAACCCGGCGCGTCTGCCGAAACCGAGCCGTGGGTGCAGTACCAGGAATACCCCGGCTGGTTTGCCTACTACGATGCGCACACTGGTGCTCCCACTGGCTATCCCTTTGCCACGCACCCCAACCGCCGGGGCGAGCGGCAGGACCACTACATGGCCCTGAGCCGCGCCGCCCGGCAGGCCGCCAATCCGCCCCCGCCACCCCCCGCGCCCGACCCGCGCCCGCCGCTGATGGAGCACCACCCCGTGCCGGACGCTTTCGCCGACGCGCCCGACCGCTACCTCACCGAGGACGAGTGGCATTTCGGGGCCTTCACCCGCCGCTTCGACGCCGACGCCGAAATGCTGCTGGCCTACCGCCGGGAAATGATGCGCGTGTTCAACGACCACTACAACCGGGTGCTGGACCGGACCAACCACAACCTGGAGCTGCTGGAAGATGCCCGCGGCCCCTGGCCCGTGCCCGCCCACGCCGACTGGCGCCAGGGCATTCTGGCCGCCGCGGCCCACCTGCACCGCGAGCTGTTGCTGGCGGCCCTGCCGGCGGTGTTCGACGATTACGAATTTCGCATCCAGACCGGCTTGCGGCCAGCACCCCCCGACCATTACCGTGCCTACCACGACGCCAACGACGACCGTCCGGAGCCCGACCCCGCGAAGGAATGCGTCATCATGCCCTACCTTAAAAAGGGCATTCTGGGCGGCCGACTGGCCGGCGAGCCCCGCAACTTCAACTACTGAGGCTCCGCCAGCTCCAGCCGCAGGGCGTCCAGCGTCACGAGCACCTGCCCGGCCCCGGCCTCGCGGCGGGCCTGCACGTCGAGCCACAGCGCGTGGCCGCCGTGCGCCAGCACCAGCGGGGCAGTAGCGGTGAGCAGCAGCTCGCCTTCGGTCTCGGCCTGGAAGGGGAGGGCCTGCACTTGCCGCGCCGTTTTGAGCTGTACGCTCACGAACGCCCCGGCCGGCTTGTACACGAACAGCCGTAGCTCGTAGCGCAGCGTGGCAGGTGCGCCCGCCGGCAGCGCCAGCAGCTGGTGCAGCCCGAAGCGCCAGTCGCCGGCCAGCTCGGGGCCGTGGGGGCGCAGCTCGCACACCAGCTCGCGCCCGAATTCGAGCTGGCAGGCGGGGCCCCATGTGGGGAGGAGAAATTCTTTTTTGCTTGGCTCTTGGGTTCTAGTCGAGCACCTGAGACAGAAATTCTTTCATGATGAAAGGGGCATTAGGCGGGGAGTCAATTTTTCGGCGGCTAAAATAGAGCCTCCAATCGTGGGCTTCGAACGTCCAAAGTCCAGCTATGGGATACCGAAAAGGAAGAGGCGGTTTTTTGCAGTGGGGAGTTACACAAAAATCTACCCGGTGCATGTCTGGGTTGGTGACAACGGTGGCGGCAGCCTTTACGGCCGCATCAAAATGCTCTTCTTTAGCCCCCATGCTGGTTGCCCCGGCGGTTTCGGAACCGGCCGGCCCTTTGTTCACGGCGAAGTCGCGCCGGTTTTGCCCCACCACAATGCGGTAGTTGATAATGGTTGTGTCGGGTGCCTTCAGCGCAAACGTGCGCTTGCCGTAGTAGTCGAACGCGACTGAAGTGAGGGCCGGAACCAGCATTCCTATCCGCAAGTTGCGGTGGGGCGGCGTTGGAATAGTGTCGAATAAGTGGCGTAACTCACGCTCGTAACGGCCATTGCTTTGGTCATTAAAGGCATCGTTATTCCACAGGGCCTGGGATATGACCACACCGCCGGCGCTGTGGGTAAACACCCGGACGGGAGTAGCCGGGTCGGTTTGGCGCAATACTTCCCGCAGGGCTAGGCCCGCATAGCGGGCGCTGGCCTGCGCCGCTCCCCAAATGCGAAGAGGTGCTTCCTGGAAACCGTCCCAGTACATTTCGAGCCATACGGCCGACTTTAGCTCCGGCCGTTCGCGTTCTAGCCGAGTCCGAATGGCGTTGTAGTAAGTAGTGTCGCGGCGGTGGGCGGGGTTTGTGTCGCTGCATGCTTTCCCCGTGGTGGCATGGGTGGTATCGGCTACGTTGAAGCCGTGAATGAGCAGTACCAGCGTTTTACGACCATTGCTGGTGGCACTGTCAATCTGTAGTGCAAACCGACGGGCCATCTCTTGGCGAAGAGCATCCCAGGTGGCATCGGTTGAGGCCGCATTGGCCAAGCCATAGTGCGCAAACAATGCCTTCTCAGCTGCCTGGTTTGCGGGCTGGTCGAAATACCAGGACAAGTCGGCTTCGGTATTGCGCAGGTTACCCACTTGCCGCAAAAGCGCAGAGTTGTTAGGTAAATAGGGCGCTGCGGGATATAAATTGCCCCCGCTATCTACGTACAGCCTTAGAGTTTTGTCGTGGGGAGGATGGCTCGCCAGGCAGGCAAACACCGCGTGGTGGCCAGGGTCGTTGATGATGCGCCCGGCACAGGCCGTTAGCCCCCACAGCAGGGATGCGTAGCTTATAAGCACGGGCAATTTTTTTCGAAAACGGCACCAGTATGTATGAGAAAATGACATGATTTGCAGAAGAAAAAAGGGGATGATAACAATTGCGGTTTTAACCACCTGGAGGAGGAAAAAGCGAAGTCTGCTTGGTGGGATTATCGCGCTTGTTGGTAAACACATCGAACTGGTAACCCAACTGCAATTGAAAGAAGGTATGGTTGGACTGGTAAAGTAGGTGCGAAAACTGGCTGCGAAAAAACAGTCGGGAGTTTTCGGCTAAGCTGGCCCAGGCAAGCAGTTCGTACTGCATCACGCCTTGGTAGCGATACTTGTCAAGTTGGGTGTGGGCATTAGGGTCGAGGCCCGCGACGGTGGGTGTTTGCTGAATAAGCAGCTTGTTGTGTTCGTCGTAGTCGTTTATCAGAGCGTAGCGGTAGAAGCCAATGCGCGACTGCACGCCGTAGCGCGAGTCGGGTCGGAAGCGGGTTTTGAGGCTAAAACCGTACATGGCCACGTTCAGCGTACTGTCTACCCGCACGAGCTTGGTCACGTGGGGGCGGCTCACCGAGTCGCGGATGTCCACGCGATGGAGATAAATGCCGGCATCCAGAAAAAAGTCGCTTTTCAGGGCCGCGTAGCGTATGCCCAGGATATTGAAGTCGCCCCCCACCCGCAGGTTGGTGTAGCGGAGCAGGTCGATGGTATTGACGCGATAAAGTAGTGGCGTGCCTGATTCGCGCTCCAGAGGTAGGAACCGGTTCGTTTGCTCGATTTTCGTGACGGCTACCAAGGGGGTGAAGTAACCCGGCCCTCGGAACTGTATCAGCCGTGAAAACTTAGACCAAGGGGTACCCCATTCCAACTTACGCTCAACTTCTATTTGGATGAGACCGTTGGGCTTATAGCCGCTGATGCCCACAGCATCGGTGTATACCCGGGCCTGCAAAATTTTGGTTGTCATCAGGCGTGGCAGGGTGCGGTGGGCCAGCCCATCGGTGGGATGAATGACGTAGGTTCCATCGGCGGGGCTGCGGTCTTTGCCGTTGGCCTCCACATTGGCAGTGTAGTGCAACAAGTCGGTAAGTCGAATGCAAAGGTTGTCTGGGAAGCCCTTGGGCTGCGTTTGGGCCCACAGCCACTGCCGCGCCCACACCCGGTTTAGGTCGTGGTCCGATGAAATTCCGATGGGCGCATAGGTTTCAAACAGCACCGGCTGCCCGTCGGCCAGGTGCCCGCCTATTTTCAACTCTTCTACGTTGCCATCTTCCACAATCACACGGCTGTAATCGGGGTAAAATGTGATTTTTGGGGGACCGTCGAAGCTTTCCCGGGCATCAATTTCGCCTGCCATTTCCATGGTGCCGGCCGCCGGAGCCAGTGCCGAGCGGTCTTGCTCTTTGGTGTAGGCCACGAAGACATCGGTGAGCACACTTTGCAGCGTGGCCTGGTCTTCCGGGCTGCGGCCGAGCAATATTCGGCTGCCTGCCGCCCGTTTAATTTCGGCGCGCGATGCCGCCCAGGCATCTGCCACATCTTTAATGGCAGTTGCTTCCTGGCGTACGGCGGCTCCCCAATCGGCTAGGGCAGTAGCTTTGCTCGTCAAGAGGGTCGCATCCGCCGGTAATGCGCTCAATAGTTTTTCGGCGGTCTGCAACTTTTTATAGCTGGCTATTACCGCTGCGGTTTTCGTGTTCTGCTCCCGGATGAGCTGCATCAGCTCTTTCCTTTTATTCACGAAAGCCCCGTCTACTCGCTGGAGGTTAGATGTGTCAATAACTGCCATCAGCTTGCTGATAAAGGTTTCGCGCTGCTCCAGGTCGGCGGCTTCCAGCATGGCCAGGGCCGTGGCTCGGTTGGGCAGAGGTTGGCAATAGCGGGCGGCCGATGTATCCTGAAAAGTGCCTTGGTTAGTGCCGGTATTGTAGCTCACACAGGCCACGAAGCGAGGCTGGCCCCGTAACACCGCGTTGGCCCCCATATCGCGGATGACGACTTGCAGCAGCCGAGTGCCCATCACCGTCAGCGGGCGCTCGATGGTGTAGAGGATGCTGCCCTGGCTCGGGGCTGCCGCTATGGATGGCCCCGGTGCCACTGGCACTGCGCCGGTCTGGATAACCCGCCATTGCTTTTCCAGCAACTGCGCCAGCTTCGCCTCGAAAGCGTCGGCTTCCGCTTGCTCGCTGGGGTAGCCCCGCCGCCTATTTCGGTTGCCGCGCCAGTGCCAGCGGGTGGGCCACACGGAACCGTGGGGAAATAGAATCCTAGCCCATTTGTTGCGCTTAATAAGTATTTTACGGTTGGCGCTTAGTCCTTTACCTTGAGCGTATTTGCCTTCGGCGGCTTTACGCAACTTCCATAGTAAATCACGAGCAATAGTGGCTGCATCAAAATGCCCTAAATTGAAATTTACCGTATCGGAAGTAAGGTGTTGTCCGGTAATAGGTATATTATCCAGCTTGACTGAGTATTTATCCGGCGTCGTGAAGAGGTCACCGAGCGGATTACTACCGTTGGTCACGGCTGAACCATCGGCTTTTGAAAAAATCAGGGTTTGGCTCAGTGCTGGACTGACAAAACACCACGCTAGAAGCACTGCCAGCAGATATAGTAGTGGTACACGCATTATGATTAAGAACTAGGGTAACAGGAAAAGCAGAATTAGCAGCCAAAACGTGCATTAGCCAGGCAAGCTTCTCATGTCTGCGTCCTCCGTTCCTCCCTTCCCCGCCTGCTTCGCCTTCCCCTTCCGATATCGCGCATCGTCCACCTGCGAGGCTTCGCGCAGGGCGTCGTAGGCGGCGCGGTGGGTGTCTTTCAGTAGCTCCATCCCCGCGCGCAGGTCGTCGCGCAGGAAGACATTGAGGGTGCTGAGGGTGACGCGGGCGGTGGCACCTTTGATTTTGGCGGCGTCGATGGCCAGCTGGGGGGCGGTGAGCTGGGTGTCGAACGACTTGGCATCGGCGGCTAGGGCGGTGAGGAAGTCGGCCTGGACGTTGTAGCCTTTTTTGAGGTCGGCCTGGCGGGCCTGCACGCGCCGGTTCAGGTCGATGGCTTCGGTGGCCAGCTCCAGGTCGGGCATGGTGGTGTAGTCGCTGTCGCGGCGGTGCAGCTGGGCGGCGGCGGTGAGGTCACCGTCGGCTTTGTAGAGCAGGTAGAGGGCGTTGGCGGCCTTCACCAGGCGGGCGACGAGGGCGGTGCCGGCGGTGGTTTTGCTCAGGGTGGCTCCGGCGGCAGCGGGGCCGGCTTTGCGGCCTGCATTATCGAGTAGCCCCAACTGCGCGAGGTACTGGGCGGCCAGGCCGGCAAAGGCGGGCACGTCGGCCACGGCGGTGGCGTGGTCGGCGAGAGTCTGTTTCACCTTGCGGTGGCGCTGGAGGCGGGCGAGCTGGTCTTTGTTCATAGCAGCGAGGGATGGGAAGGAGAGGGGATAATGAGATTTTTGCGGGAATCAGGCGGAAAAGGGGCTTTCAGACACTCTTCAGGGGGGCAGCAGGGGCAGCAGCAACTCCAGTGTGTCCATTCAAGGAGGCAGAGCAGCCGGGTAAGGCCGCAGAGCCGGCGTTCAGGAGCGCAGAGCTGTCCTGTAAGAGAGCAGAGCTGGTATTTAAGGCCGCAGAGCTGCGGCCGAAGGCAGCAGAGCAGTCAGATAAGAGCGCAGAGCAGCCAAAAAGCACGGCAGCGCAAGGTTCAAATACCGAAGCGCGGCCCGGCCAGGGCGCAGAGTAGGATAAAAAAGGAGCAGAGCCGGCTTTCCAGACCGCAGAGCTGGCTCCCCGGGGAGCAGCGGCAGCTTTAGACGATGGGGGCGGGCGTGTGCTCGCCGCCGTGGCGCTCGGCCAGCAGGGCCTGCACCTCGTTGATGAAGGCGGCTTTCACCACGTGCTTGCCGGGGCAGCCTTTATGGGTGGTGAGCGGGTCTTCCTTGTGCAGCTTCATGGTGGCGGGGTCGAGGCCGAGCACGGCCGAGAGCGTGGCCACGGCGGCCACGGCGTTGGCGTGCACCTGGGCCCCGCGGCCCGAGTTGAAGGGCTCGGTCTGATACTCGCCCAGCATCTCGATGCCCAGGGCCAGCTTGTTCCAGCTCGGCGAGTGCACGCCCGACACGGTGAGGGGCGTGAACACCCAAATCTGGTGGTCGTCGATGAACAAGTGGGGGCCGGCGCTCCAGTGCTGCACGTGGCGGTAGTAGTTCTCGAGGTCGAGGATATTGCCCTTGCTGAGGCCGTTGGGGCGGTCGGCCAGGGTGGGGATACTGGTGTTGTGCAGCACGATGAAGCTGGGCCGCCACGCCAGCCAGTGCAGCAGGTGGCAGTATTGGTCGAAGGTGGCCGGCGTGAAGCTGGCGCCGATAATGCCTTTCCAGGTGTCCATTTTCGCAGCGGGTTAGGAGGATAGGAGGCCCCCGGCCGGCCGGGGCCGAAGGGTGCCCCAAAGGAACTGTTTTTAACAAAGCCGCGCATCAGTGCTAGCACTGAAAAATGAGGCCAAAACCAGAAATATTTGGCGGATTGTTAGCTTGCGGGGCGGCCCCGGGCTTGGAGCGGGCGCTTTTCATTTACCGCTATGTCGAGAATCGTCCGCTATGCACTGCTGGGGCTGCTGAGCCTGGGTTGCGCCTTTGTTCCCGCCAACCCGGCCCCGGCGGCCGCCACTCCGGGCCGGGCCACTGCCCGCGCCCCGCGCCACCCCACGCCCCCGACGCGGCCGCGCTCGCCCCGGCAGCTGTTTCCGGGCCTGTTTGAGGCCGTGCAGCTGGGCCGGATTTTCCCCGACAACAAAACCTTTGTCGATGCCCGGCCCCGGCAGCGGCCGGCCACCATTCTGGCGGCTTGGCGGCGCGGAAAAAACCAGCCCGGCTTTCAGCTGCAAGCTTTTGTGCTGGCGCACTTCACCCTGCCAGCGGCGGATGCGCAGCCCTTCGTGAGCGACGTGCGGGCCGGCCTGCGCCACCACCTCGACACGCTCTGGACGGTACTGGCCCGGCCCGCGGCCCCGCCCGCGTCGGCGGCCGACTCGCTGGTGCCGTACCGCTCGCTGGTGCCGCTGCCCAAGCCCTGCCTGGTGCCGGGCGGGCGCTTCCGGGAGGTGTACTACTGGGACTCGTACTTCACGATGCTGGGGCTGGCCGAGGCCGGCAAAACCCGGCTGCTGCACGACATCACCGACAATTTTGCTTACCTCATCGGGCGGTTTGGGTTCGTGCCCAACGGCAACCGCACCTACTACCTGAGCCGTTCGCAGCCACCATTTTTTGCCGCCATCGTGCAGCTGCTGGCGCAGAAGGGCGGCCCCGCCGAGCTGCGCCGCTACCGCCCCGCCCTCGCAGCCGAGTACCGCTACTGGATGCTGGGGGCCGAAACCCTGAAGCCCGGCACCGCCGCCCACCGCGTGGTGCGCCTGCCCGGCGGCACGGTGCTGAACCGCTACTGGGACGAGAGCGACCAGCCCCGGGAGGAATCGTACGCCGAAGACGTGGCCGCTGCCAAAAAGAGCACCCAGCCGGCCGCGCAGTTCTACCACCACATGCGGGCCGGGGCGGCTTCGGGCTGGGACTTCAGCAGCCGCTGGTTTCGGCCCGGCGGCGGGCTGGAGAGCATTCAGACCACCGACCTTCTCCCCATCGACCTCAACGCCCTGCTCTACAACCTGGAGCTGACCCTGGCCGACGCGGCCCGCGCCGCCGGGCAGCCCGCGCAGGCCCAGGCCTACCGGGCCAAGGCCGCGCAGCGCAAAGCCGCCCTGCTGGCCCTGAGCTGGGACGCGGCGGCGGGTTGGTTTCAGGACTACAACTGGCGGCAGCAGCGCCGCTCGGCGGTGCGCAGCCTGGCGGGGGTGTTCCCGCTGGCCTACGGGCTGGCTACTCCGGCGCAGGCGGCCCGGGTGGGGGCGGGGCTGCGGCAGGATTTTCTGGAGCCCGGCGGCCTCGTGACCACCCTGAACCGCACCGGGCAGCAGTGGGATGCCCCCAACGGCTGGGCCCCGCTGCAGTATCTGGCCATCGCAGGCCTGCGCCGCTACGGGCAGCGCCCCCTGGCCGATACCGTGGCCCACCGCTGGGTGCGCCTGAACACCCGCGTGTTTGCCCAAACCGGCAAGCTGCTGGAGAAATACGACGTGCTGGACCCCACCCGCGCCGCCGGCGGCGGCGAGTACCCTTTGCAGGACGGCTTCGGCTGGACCAACGGGGTGCTGCTGAAGCTGCTGAACCAGGCGCAGCCGGGGCGGTAGAAGAAGCAAAAAATGCCACCATGCAGCACATGCTGCACAGTAAGCAGAGGCGAAGCACCTATACCGGAACCCCCAACTGCTGGCGCACCGGGCTGCTGGCGCGCGACTGCGACGTGCGCCTGCAGCCCGGTGCGCAACCGCCGCCCGATGTTTTGGCACGGTTTTGCAATGTGCCCTTGCAGCAGCCAGAAACTGGGGCTTACATCCCCCGCTGGCCGGTTTCTTTCACACCACTTCGTTTACGGTTATGAAAATTTCACGCCTCCCGGGCGGCCTGGCCGCGGCTTGCCTATTGTTTTCTGCGCTGGCGGTTTCGGCCCAGGGAGCCCGCGATGCCTACGGCAACCCCAAGGCTGCGCCCTCGCCCCGCCCGATGGGGACCCCGGCCCGCCGCGCTCCCGCCACGTCGCAGCAACCCGCTTATTCCCCTGCTGCTACCTCGGCTGGCGGCGTGCGCTTCGGCTTCCGCGCCGGGCTGAACGTGGCCGACCTGCAGGGTGATGCCGTGCAGAGCTTCACCAACCTGGCCGGTTACGTACCCAACGGCGCGATTACCAAAGAAATGCGCCCGGGCTTCTACGCCGGCGTGTTTGCCACCCTGCCGCTGGGTCCCGGCTTCGCTATCGAGCCCGGCATCACCTACGCCGAAAAAGGAGCGGTGCTCATCGGTACGCTGCCTTTTCCGGCCCTCGATTTCCTGAATGCCCGCGTGGCCGGCACGGCCCGCTTAGCCTACATTGATGTGCCGGTGTTGGCCAAAGTATACCTCACGCCCAGCTTCTACCTCTACGCCGGCCCACAGGCCTCGTTCCTCGTTTCGGGCAAGGCCCGCGTCGATGCCAGCGTGCTCGGCTTCTCGGCCTACAAGGAAGATTTCGACGTGGCGGGCCAGCTGCGCAAAGTTGACTTTGCCGCCGTGGGTGGCCTGGGCTATCAGTTCGAAAACGGCCTGGGCCTGAGCGCCGGCTACGACTACGGCTTCAGTTCGCTCGACTCGGGCAACCGCTTCCAGGCCTACAACCGCGTGGCCAAAGTCGGCCTCAGCTACTCCTTCTAATACCCGTTATCCGGCCGGTTAGCGGCCATTCTATTTCCTGATTCTTATTCCGCCGATATAGTCGTCATTATCCGAGATATATTAAAAAAAAGGCCCCGTCGCTGCAACGACGGGGCCTTTCTGGTTAGTAGCGTGGACTCTGTGAGTCCGCGCATGGTTTCGTTCGGGTATCGTTCAGCCGCGCGGACTCGCAGCGTCCACGCTACTGCGCTACCGTGCGCCCACGGCCTGGCTGCCGCTCAGGCCGGCGGCCAGACGCACGAGACGCACGAGCTCGGCGCGGTAGCCGTCGGCATCGGCGCCGCGCGCGCCGTCGGCCAGCTGTTCGGTGGCGGCCCAGGTGGCGGTGCCGCGCTGCTCGCTCTGGCGCAGCAGCATGCCGAACTGGGCCACGGCGGCGGCAAAGCGCAGGTCGGCCGTGGCGCTGGCAATGGGCGTGGCGGCCCCCACCAGCGGCTGGGCCAGCAGCTTGCTGGTGCTGCCCTGCGGCTCTTTGTAGCGCAGCTTCACCGTCAGCACGTCGTTGGTGAGGAACTGCTGCATGGAAGCCGTCGTAGGCCGGGTGGGCTGGTACTTGAGCTCGTCAATCAGGGGCTGGCTGCTGCCCACGGGCACGATTTCGTAGAGGGCCGTCACGGTGTGGCCCGCGCCGAGCTCGCCGGCATCCTTGCGGTCGTTGTTGAAGTCTTCGGCTTCGAGCAGGCGGTTTTCGTAGCCTACCAGGCGGTAGTTGGCCACGCGGGCGGGGTTGAACTCGATTTGCAGCTTCACATCCTTGGCCACGGTGAAGAGCGTGCCGCCAAACTGCGCCACCAGCACCCGGCCGGCCTCGTCGAGGTTGTCGAGGTAGGCGTAGTTGCCGTTGCCCTTGTCGGCCAGCATTTCCATGCGCGAGTCGCGCAGGTTGCCGCGCCCGCAGCCCAGCACGGTCAGGAACACGCCGCTCTCGCGCTGGTCCACAATCAACTGCTCCATGGCCGCATCCGAGCTTTCGCCCACGTTGAAGTCGCCGTCGGTGGCCAGAATCACCCGGTTGTTGCCTTCCTTTTTGAAGTGCTGGCGGGCCGTGGCGTAGGCCAGGCGCAGGCCCGCGCCCCCGGCCGTGGAGCCGCCGGCCTGCAGCCGGTCAATGGCATCGAGAATAACTTCGGGCTGCGCGCCGGGCGTGGGCGGCAGCACCAGGCCGGCCGCGCCGGCGTAGGCCACCAGGGCCACGTGGTCCTGGGGCCGCAGCTGTTTCACCAGCAGCTTCAGGCCGGCCTGCACCAGCGGCAGCTTGTCGGCCTCGTCCATCGAGCCCGACACATCGACCAGAAACACCAGGTTGGCGGGCGGCAGCTGGGCGGTTTCCACGCGCCGGGCCTGCACGCCGACGCGGGCCAGCTGGTGGGCCGGGTTCCAGGGGCACACCGCCAGCTCGGTGCTGATGCGCACGGGGTCGGGCGAGGTGGCGGCCGGGGCGGCGTAGTCGTAGCGGAAGTAGTTCAGCATTTCCTCCACCCGCACGGCATCGCGCGGGGGCAGCTGGCCCTCGTTCAGGAAGCGCCGCACATTCGAGTAGGAGGCATTGTCCACGTCGAGCGCGAAGGTGCTGAGCGGGGTTTTCTTCGCCTCAAAAAAGGTGTTTTCCTTGATGTGGGCGTAGGTGTCGCCAGCCCCGGCCTCGTCGCGGGCGGGCAGCGTGGGCCGGGGCGCGCTCCAGGCAGGTGCCGCTTGGTACTCGGCCAGGTAGTCCGCGGAGGTTGCCGGCGCGGCTCTTTTCGCGTCGTAGGCTGTGCCCCGCCCGGCTTTGGTTTTCAAGGCCCTGTCCCGGCGCAACAGCCCGCCCGTCATGCCTCGCGCCACCACCACTTCGTTTAGCTGTTTTTGGTCAACGGTCAGGCGCACATCCATGGTGTGGCGCGTTCCCACGGTCTGTTCCAGCGGGCGGTAGCCCACGTAGCTAAACACCAGCACCGCGTGGGCCGCGCCGGGCACCCGCAGCGAGTACCGCCCCTGCACGTCGGAGCTGATGCCAACCAGGGTGCCTTTGATGAGAACCGTCACGCCCGGTAGGGCCTGGCCGGTAGCCTGGTCGGTTATCCGGCCCGACACCACCCAGTCCTGAGTGGTGTTGCCCAGTGGGCCGGAAGCGGGGGCGGTACCCGGCCCCACCTGGGCCATGCCGGGGGAGGAAGCCAGCAATGCCAGCAGCGGGAGCAACAGCAATTTTTTCATGGCAGCAAAAGGGTTGGTGAATGATGCCCGGTTGATGCGGGGCCGGGCCGGATTGCACACGACGCCCCAAAAATTTCCACCCCTCACCCGGCCGCAGCAAGTGTACCATCAGGTGGCGTACCAAAAAAAGATGGTACAGCTGCTGATGGTACAGCAGCGGACCCGCGGCAGCGGTCACGTTGCACTCTACTAATGGCGGCGGCGTTCTTAACTTTCCCCCGCCATGTTCTTCCGCCGCTCGCCGTCCGCCGCTGCCGCCCCGCTCTCCGACCAGGAGCTGCTGGCCCGCTACCGCGCGCACGGCGACGTGGCCGACCTCGGCCGGCTCTACGACCGCTACCTGCCCGAGGCATTTGCCGTGTGCCGGCGCTACCTGGCTCCGCCCGACGAAGATGCCCAGGATGCCACCATGCAGCTTTTCGAGCATCTGGTGAAGGTGCTGCGCACCCACGCGCCCGACAACTTCGCCGCCTGGCTGCACACCACCGCCCGCAACCACTGCCTGATGCAGCTGCGGGCCAAAAAAAGAGCCGGCCCCAGCGCCGGCCCGCTCATCATCAGCTTTCCCGATGCCGCCGATGTGGAATCGGCCGCCGCCCGGCATCTGCCCGATGAAACGGCGGCCGCCGAAGAAGCCGCTGATGCCGAGCAGCGCCTGCAAACCGTAGAAGATGCGCTCAACCAACTGCCTCCGGCCCAGCGCCGCTGCCTGGAATTGTTTTACCTCGAAAAGAAAAGCTACCGCGAAATCGCCTCCGAAACCGGCCTCGACCTGAACCTGGTGCGCAGCCACCTGCAAAACGGCAAGCGCATGCTCCGCCGCCAGCTCGACCCGCCCGATGCCGCGCCCACTGCCGCTGACCGCCTCACTCCGCCCCCCGCGCCCGTTCCCATCCATGTCGCCCGCTGATTCGCCCTTTGCCCCGCTCTCCGCCCCCGGCCCGCACCCGGCTACGGCGGAGCTGCGCGCCTACGCGGCCGGCACCCTCGCGCCCGCCGACGAGCACCGCATCGAGGCCCACACCCTCGACTGCGAGCGCTGCGCCGAGCTGCTCGATGGTTTCGCGATGACCGATGCCGCCACCACCGACCAGGCCCTGGCCGAATTGCGTGCCCGCCTCCAGGCCCGCGTGGGCGCCGACCTGGCCCTGCCCGCCGCGCCGCTGGCGGCCAGCCGGCCCTTGTGGCCGCGCCTGGCTGCCGCCGTGGCCCTGCTCGGAGCCGTTGGGGCCGGCCTTTGGGGCTGGGAGCACCAGCCCGCCGCGGAGCACGTGGTGGCCGTCAACCAATCGGCTCCGCGGCCGACGGCCACTATTGGTTCGGTTGCCCAAGCGCCCCGCCTGGGAAATGCAGCGGCCGCCGCGTCGTCAGCTACCCCCAATGCAGCTTCGGCCGCGGTGCCCGCAGCTTCAGATGCCGCCGTTGCCAATCGTGGCGCGGCATCGGTAGCTTCGCCGGTGCTGCCAACACCGGCCCACCAGCCCGCTGCCGATTATGCGGTGCTGTCCCCGCGCCGCCGGTCAGCCGGCCTGATTCCTCCCGCCCAACAACCAGACCGCGAAAAGCTGGCCGCCGCAACCAGCAACGCGGCGGATGACAGCCCGGACGCAGTGGCCGCAACCAGCCGCGATGAGCCGCTGCGCGAAACCCTGGACAGCAGAGCTGCTTCGGCGGCCCCGGCCCCGGCGGCGGCCAAAACCCGCGAAGCCCCGGCGCTTGGCCGCGCCGAGGCAGCTGCTGGGCTAGCCGTAGCTCGGCTGGCCCGCCCATCGGCGGCAGCACCAAGTGGCCAGGTAGCAACAACGGCCGCGCCGGCGGCTGATTCGTCCCAAGATGCCAAGAAGGAAGTTGTAGTAGCCGCCGGCAAAGCCAAAATGGCCAACTCGCCCACCGGGCTGCCCGGCAACTCGGTGCGGGTACTCAACAAACCCATGCCGGCCGTTCCGGCCATTGCGCCCGCGCCAGTGGGTGGTACGCCAGCGCTCAAAGAATACCTGCGCCGCCAGGCTACCGGATTCGAACCCGAGGAGAATGCCCGCCACCTGCCGGGCGGTTCCGTGAAGGTGCGCTTCGTAGTGGGTGCCGATGGTAAGGTGAACCACCTGCAAGTAGTGCGCGGCCTGCGGGCCGATTACGACGCCGAGGCGCTACGCATTATCTGCGAGGGCCCCGCCTGGCGGCCTGGCATTGCCAACGGCCGCCGCGCCGCCCTGCCCATGGAGCTGACGATAAGCTTTTGAGTGAACAGGAACCGTAAGCACGATAAAAGCACGTCATGCTGAACGCAGTGAAGCATCTCTACCGTGGAAGTAATTAGACATAAGTAGGTCGGAGTAATTAGTTTGCATTATACCTTTTCTTTGCGGGATGAGCCGCGTGAACAC
>JANXMN010000469.1 GCA_025354605.1 Hymenobacter sp.
CCCGATGACGAAGCCGGCGGCGAGCTGCCCGCCCTCGAAGCCTATTCCAGCGCCCACCCGCCCGCCCCGCCCACCGAAGCCGAGCGCCGGGCCCAGCTCACCGACAACCGGCTCCAGACCGCCGAAACGCGGGTGCGCCTCGAAACCCGCCTGCTGAACACCTTCTACACGGCCCGCACCAGCCTCGAGGAAACCGGCGTCAACATCCTCTACCTGGCCCTGGGCCGGCTGAGCTGGTACGAAGCCGAGAGCAGCGCCGAGCCCCGGCACGCCCCGCTGGTGCTGGTGCCCGTGGCCCTGGAGCGCGGCCCCGGCCCCGAGCGGTTCAAGCTTGCCTACACCGGGGCCGAGGTCGAGGGCAACCTCAGCCTGCAAGCCCGCCTCAAGGCTGATTTCGGCATCGCCCTGCCCCTGCCCGACTTCGACGAGCAGCCGCTGGCCGCCTACCTGGCCGCCGTGCGCGCCGCCGTGGCCAGCCAGCCGCGCTGGGCCGTGGAAGCTGACTGCATTACGCTGGGCTTCTTCTCCTTCAGCAAGCTGCTGCTGTACCGCGACCTCGACCCGGCCCAGTGGCCCGCCACGGCCGAGGGCGCGTCGGGGCTGCTGGCACACCCGGCTATCGGGGCGCTGCTGGGCAATGCAACCGGCTTTCCGGATGCTGCCCCCAGCGTGGGCGAAGGTGCTTTTCTCGACACCGAAAGCCCGGCCGCCGACCTGCATCAGGTGCTCGATGCCGACTCGTCGCAGCTGCTGGCGCTGCTGGCCGTGCAGGAGGGCCGCAACCTGGTGGTGCAGGGGCCGCCGGGCACGGGCAAGTCCCAAACCATTGCCAACCTGCTGGCCGAGGCCATCGGAGCGGGCAAAAAGGTGCTGTTCGTAGCCGAGAAAATGGCGGCCCTCGAAGTAGTGAAGCGCCGCCTCGACGCCCTGGGCCTGGGCGCGGCCTGCCTGGAGCTGCACAGCCACAAGGCCAACAAAAAAGCCGTGCTGGCCGACCTGCGCCACACCCTGGCCCTGGGCCGCCCCACCCCCGCTCCCGCCGCGGCCGACCAGGCGCAGCAGCTCCCCGCCTACCGCCAGGCCCTGAACGACTACGCCCACGCCGTGAATGCGCCCCTGGCCCGCAGCCGCCGCACGGCCCAGCAAGTGGCCGGCGAGCTGCTGCGCCTGCGCGCAGAAACCGGCCCACTGGTGCTGCCCCGCCTGCCCTTCGCCGACCTGCCCACCTGGACCGATGCCGACGCCGCCCACGCCGAAGCCCTGGCCAACCGCCTGCAGGCCACCCTGCAAAAAACCGGCGTGCCGCAACACCTGCTCTTCCGGGGCAGCGAGCTGACCGTGCTGCTGCCCCCGGAGCAGGCCGCGCTGCCCACGCTGCTTGAAGAAGCCCAGGCCGCCGTGGCGCGGCTGCAGGCCACCGCCGAAGCCCTGGCCCGTCCCTTCAGCCTGCCCGTGCCAGCTGACCGCGCCGCCGCTGAGGCCCTGCTGCCCGCCGTGCGCCACGCCGCGCTGGCCCCACCCCTGCCCACCCTCGCCGTGGCCGGCCCCTGGGCCGCCGAGGCTGGCCGGATTGACGAAGCGCTGCGGGCCGGCCCGGCCTGGCTGGCCTTGCGCCAGCGCTTCGATGGCCTGCTGCTGCCCGATGCCTGGGAAGCCCGCATGCTACCCGAGCGCGCCACTTTGCTGGCCGTCGGCGACAAGTGGTGGAAGCTGCTCAGCGGCGAATACCGCCGCGCCCGCCTGCGCCTGCAAAGCCTGTGGCGCACCCCGCTGCCCGCCGACAACGCCCCGCTGGTGGCCGCCATCGAAGCCATCCACGAAGCCACCCGCCTGGCCCGCGCCATTGCCGAGGCGGGGCCCCAGCTGGCCCCACTTTTCGGCTCCGGCTGGCAGGGCCTGCGCTCCGACTGGCCCACCGTGCGCCGCCAGGCCGACTACCTCGTTCTTACCCACCAACGCATTGCCCGCCACGAGCTGCCGCCCGAGCTGCTGGAGCATCTGCAACGGCTGGCCACTGGCAGGGGCAGCCTTCCAATAGCAGATAATGAGCATTCGGTACCTGGCGAGCGGCTGGCTCCTCTTGCCGCCGGAGAGGGGCCGGGGGTGGGGGCTCTCGAAAACGCCCTGGCCCGGCACCGCGCCGCGCTGCAGGCGCTTGTTGAAGCGCTGCACCTCAACGAAGCCCGCCGCTTCGGCTCCGAGGGACGGTTGCAGTTTCAGCCCTTCATCGCGCAGCAGGCCACGCTGGCGGCCTGGCGGGCCGGCCTGGACGCCCTGGCCGCCACCATCGAATGGAACAACGCGGCGGCCGCAACCCGGGCCGGGCACCGTCCCGAGCTGCTGCCCCTGGCCGAAAGCTGGCCTGAAGCGGCCCGGCACCTGGCAGCGGCCGTGCGCCAGACCTGGCTGGAATTCCTGCAAAAAACCGCCTTCGACACGTATCTCGCCCTGCGCCGCTTCGAGCGGTCCGGGCACGAGGAGCTGGCCGCCCACTTCCGCCGCGCCGACCAGGCTGCCCTGCTGCACCACCGCGTCCGGGCCATGCAGCGGCACTACGAGCAGCTGCCCAACCCGCAGGCGCCGGGGCAGCTGTTGATAATCAAAAGAGAGCTGGCCAAGAAGGCCCGCCACCTCCCGCTGCGCCGGCTGATGCAGGAGGCTGGGCGGGCCGTGCAGGCCATCAAGCCGGTGTTTATGATGTCGCCGCTGTCGGTGGCCGCCTACCTGCCGCCGGGAGCGGTGGAGTTCGATTTGGTGGTGTTTGATGAGGCCAGCCAGGTGCGGCCCGTGGAGGCGTTGGGAGCCATTGCGCGCGGCCGCCAGCTGGTAGTGGTCGGCGACTCGCAGCAGCTGCCGCCCACCAGCTTCTTCGACGCGCTACTCAGCCCCGACGAGGCCGACGACGACAGCGTGACCGCTGATATCCCGAGCATTCTGGAGCTGTGCCGCGCCCGCCAGATGCCCGAGCGCCAGCTGCGCTGGCACTACCGCTCGCGCCACGAGTCGCTGATTGCGCCCTCCAACCACCTGTTCTACGACGACCGGCTGGTGGTTTTCCCCAGTCCCGGCGCGGCGGGCCAGCTGGGCCTGCACTACCACCACCTGCCCGAAGCGTACTACGAGCGCGGCAGCACCCGCACCAACCCCGCCGAAGCGGCCGCCGTGGCCGAGGCCGTGCTGCACCACGCCCGCCATAGCCCGCAGCGCACGCTGGGCGTGGTGGCCTTCAGCATGGCGCAGCGCGAAGCCATCGAGGAAGCACTGGAAATGCGTCGCCGGCAGCACCCCGAAACAGAGGTGTTTTTCAACCGCCACCCGCACGAGCCTTTCTTCATCAAGAACCTCGAAAACGTGCAGGGCGACGAGCGCGACGTTGTTTTCATCAGCCTGGGCTACGGCCGCACCCGCGAAGGCTCCCTCGCCATGAGCTTCGGCCCGCTGAACGGCGACGGAGGCGAGCGCCGCCTCAACGTGCTCATTACCCGCGCCCGGCAGCGCTGCGAGGTCTTCACCAACCTCACCGCCGACGACCTTGACCTGAGCCGCACCACATCCAAAGGCGTCGCTGCTCTCAAAGCCTTCCTCAAATACGCCCAACACGGCCGCCGGCACCAGAGCGCCGACCCCGCCCGCCCGGCCGACTCACCGTTCGAGGAAGCGGTGTTCGGGGCGCTTACGGCGCGGGGCTACCAGCTGCGCCCGCAGGTGGGCAGCCCGGGCTTTTATCTTGATTTGGCGGTGATTGACCCTGAGCAGCCCGGCCGCTACGTGCTGGGCATCGAGTGCGACGGGGCCATGTACCACGCCGCCCGCTCGGCCCGCGACCGCGACCGCCTGCGCCAGCAGGTGCTCGAAGCCGTGGGCTGGCGCCTGCACCGCATCTGGAGCACCGACTGGTTCCGCGACCCGGCCGCCGAAACCGACCGCGCCGTGGCCGCCATCGAAGCCGCTATTGCCGCCACCCGCCGCCACCCCGCCCGCTCCGAATCAGCCGAATCGGGAACTCTGGCGGATGCTTTTAACAACTCTGCCGCTGCTGAAGTGCGGGCCGCTGGCGCAACCCAAACAAGCCAGGCTGCTGGCCCCAGCCAGCCCGGCAGGCCAAGCCCAGAAGCGCCGAACCGGCCCGCTGTTCAAATAGCGCAATCTGCTGAAACCGATGAATCTGCTGCTGCTGCCGCAACGACAGAACCTGCTGGTGGCACCACTCCCGGCCTGCCCCGCGAGCCGGCCGCGGCCGCCCGCCCCATTGCCGTGCCCTACCAGCTGGCCCAGCTGCCGCGCAGCATCACGCAGAAGGCCCTGCACCAGCACCCTACCGGCCGCCTGGCCGCCTGGGTGGCCGAGGTGGTGGCCGTGGAAAGCCCCGTGCACGCCGATGAAGTAACCCGCCGCCTGGCCCTGGCCGCCGGGGCCACGCAGGTGGGCGCGCGCATCCGCGCCAGCGTGGTGGCGGCCATCCGGCTGGCCGGGCAACAGGGCAGCATCCGCCTGCAAGGCGACTTCCTCTGGACCCCGGTGATGCCCGCCACCGCCGCCCCAGTGCGCGACCGCAGCCAGTTGCCCAGCGCCTCGCGCCGCCTCGCCTTGGTAGCCCCCGAAGAGCTGGCCGCAGCCGTGCGCGCCGTGGTGCGCGACAGTTTCTCGCTGCCCCGCGAGGCCATTCTGCTACCGGCCGGCCGCCTGCTGGGTTTCGCCCGCCCCGGCGACGAGCAGCGCCTGCTGCTGGCCGCTACCGTGGCACGCCTACTGAGCGCAGGGGTGCTAAAGGAGCTGAACGGCGCAATCATGCTGGCTTGAGCTGCCGTTGCACGAGGCCAGGGCGCATATTTGCGTCGCTACCCCACCAAATCCCTCCGCCAAATTCATCTGCCTCGTGATTAGCCTGATTACTTTCCGCCTGCACGGCACCATCCCCGCTGCCACCGGCCGCGAGCTGAAGGCCGAATTACGCCGCGCCCAGGAAGCCGGCACCGAGCACCGTCGCGCCCAGAAACAGTTTTTCGCCCGCTTCGATGCCGTGCTCGACCGCGCCCCCATCGGCCCGCAATATCTCGAAAACGAGAAAATGGCCGAGGTAGTCGCCGGCGAAATCTCCATGCTGGAAGAAACCGGCTTCATCGTCCGCGGCTTCGCGATTCTGCCCAACCACGCCCACCTCGTGCTGGAGCTGCCCGACGACAGCCGCCTGTCATTCGCCAAAGCCATCGACCTGCTGCACCTGCGCACCGGCACCACCTGCCGCCGCCTGGTGCGCCCCAAGCTCCCACCCGAGGCGGAGTTCTGGCAAGTCGGCTGGTTCGAATACGAAGTGCAGGATGAGGCCGAGCTGGCCCGGCTGCTGGCCTACGTGCGCGGCAATGCTCGCGCCGCCGGGTTGCCAGCGCGCTTCCAGGAGTGGCCCTACGTGGATGATTGAATGGGTGAGTGAGTGAATAAGCAGACGAAACCCACGGCGCATCTGTCAGCCTGAGCTTGCGAAGGACCTTAGCACGTTCGCGCCGTTTAGATTACCGCGAACTGTTCTTCGGTCATTAGGTCCTTCGCAAGCTCAGGCTGACAACACCTTTCCCAGCAGGCTTCAATCCCTACTGCCTGCCAGCGCGTAACTCCGGCCACTTATGCGCCTGCCGACACTTTTGTTTCTGAGCTTCGCTGCTCTCATCAGCCGCGCCGCGCCTGCGCCGGCCGATTCGCTGCGGCCCCTCAGCCGCGACCGGCTGCTGCGCTACAGCTACGCCAACGACCTGTTCTTTCGCACCGACTACTACTTCACCCAGGGCATGACCCTGACGCTGGTGCACCCGGCCCTGGCGCGGCTGCCGGCACGGCCCCTGCTGGCGGCCGGCCCGCGCGGCAGCACCCAGCACTTCGGCCTCACGCTGCGCTACGACGGCTTCACGCCTCTGCGCATTCAGGACGATTTTATTCGCGTTGGTGACCGGCCCTACGCGGCTTACCTGTACGCCTCCCTTTTCCGCGTCAGCAGCCAGCCCGCCCTGCATTTCCGCCTGACCACGGCGCTCGAAATCGGCTTCATCGGCCCGGCGGCCGGAGGGAAGGAATTGCAGACGGCCATCCACCGCGTCACGGGCAACGCGGAGCCGCGCGGCTGGGATTACCAGCTGCGCAACGCGCCTATCATCGGCTACCGGATTGAATGCGAAAAGCAGCTGGCCGCTGCGCCCGGCCGCTTTGAGCTGCTGGGACAAGCCGAAGCATCGCTGAGCACGCTCTACACCTATGCCGGCACCGGCCTGCACCTGCGCGCCGGGCAGCTAAAGCCGTATTTCACCGATTTAGGTCTATCGAAATCAACGAGCCCGGACTGGCGGGAGAACTGGCAGCTTTACGGTCAGGCCATGTTGGAAGCGCGCCTCATCGGCTACGATGCCACGCTACAAGGCAGCCTTTTCCGCGCCGACGACCCGTACACGCTGCCGGCGGGCGACGTGCGCCGGGCCGTGTTGCGCGGCTCCGGCGGCCTGGTGCTGGCGCACGGGTCGCTGCGCTTCGAAGCGACCGCGACGTGGGTTTCCCCAGAGTTTACCGGAGGCCGCCCGCACCGCTGGGGCCAACTGGCCCTGACCCAGGCGTTTTGACGCTTCGCTTAATGAAGAATGAAGAATGAGGAATTAGAAGTTGGGCTGATTCGCCAGTAACAATTCCTCATTCCTCATTCTTCATTCCTCATTAAGCCGAAGGCGTCCTACTTCGCCCGGTGAATAATCAGCACGCCGGCCAGAATAACTACCATGCCGGTGAAGTGCCAGATGTTGAAGGCCTCGCCATCGAGCGCGCCCCAGGCCAGCGCCACGATGGGAATAAGGTAGGTGCTGGAGGAGGCAAAAAGCGCCGTGGATTGCTGAATGAGGCGGTTGAAGAGCACCATCGCCACGGCCGTGCTCATGGTGGCCAGCAGCGCGATGTAGCCGAAGGCAACCCAGGCACCCGGCTGCGTCGCTAGCTTGTGCAGGAAGTCAGTAGCCAGCAGCAAGTAGGCCAGTGCCGGCCCGCCAATGAGCATGAGCAGCACCGAGGTGACGGCCACCGGTGTCATGTTGTTGAGCTTGTGCTTGATGACGTTCACGCTCAAGCCGTAGCCGATGGTGGCCACCAGAATGTACAGGCCGTACCAGGCGTTGCCCTCGCCGGTGGGCGTGGCATCGCCGCCGCTGCCGCCCAGCTGCAGCATCAGCACCGTGCCCACCAGGCCCAGCGCGATGCCCAGCACCCGCAGGCCCGTGAGCCGCTGCCCGAACAGCAGCGCGCCCACCAGCAGCGTGAACACCGCCGTGAGGGCATTGAGCACGCCCGCCAGCCCCGAGGCCAGCCGGGTTTCGGCGTAGGCGAACAGGAAGGCCGGAATCAGCGTGCCGACCACCCCGCTCAGGGCCAACCACTTGAACCGGCTGCGCTCGACGCTGCCCACGTGGCGCAGGGCAAAGGGCAGCAGCAGCAGCGCCGCCACGCTCACCCGAATGGCTCCCAGCTCCATCGCCGAGAACACCAGCAGGCCCTTCTTCATCAGAATAAACGAGGTACCCCAGATGCAGGCCAGCGTAATGAGCAGCAGCCAGGCCATGGGCGTGGTAGCGGCCGGCCGGCCTGCCGCAGGCGCTGCTCCAGCCACGGTTGCCTCCATTGCCTGGAGCGAAGCAGACTCGTCGGCGGCCCCCGGCGTGGTTTTATTGGCCGGTTTGGCCGGGGCCGAAGCAACCGGCGCGGCGGGCGAAACGAGTGAAGAATTGGTACCGGGTGGGGTGTTGGCAAGCATCCGGCAAAGGTACGGGTGCCGCTCCGGCAGCTTTGTGCCCGGCGGCTCGAACTACTCAATCGGGTTAGCGGTTTCCAACTTGCCGAATCCTGCCGTAATTTTGTCGTCCGGTTTCGTACCGAATCCATTTATGTCGCATCCGTTCAAGGCTGTCAGCCTCTCGTTTAAGAAAGCTCCGCTTGCCATCCGGGAGCTGCTCTCGCTGGATGAGGCCGCCTGCCGCCGCTTCCTGCATACGCTGCACAATGAGTTGGGCCTGAATGACCTGCTCGTGCTGAGCACCTGCAACCGCACCGAGGTGTACTACGCCGCCGACGACGACCGCAGCCGCGATATTATCCTGGCCCTGGGCCACTTGAAAGACCGCGCCGATATCGGCCAGTTCCTGCCCTATTTCGACCTGCTGCCCGACGCCGACGCGGCCGTGCAGCACCTCTTCGAAGTAGCCATGGGCCTCGACGCCCAAGTGGTGGGCGACCTGCAAATCAGCAACCAGGTGAAAACCGCCTACCAGTGGGCCGCCGATGCCGACGCGGCCGGCCCTTTCCTGCACCGCCTGCTGCACACGGTTTTCTTCACCAACAAGCGCGTGCAAACCGAAACCAGCTTCCGCGACGGCGCCGCTTCGGTAAGCTACGCCGCCCTGGAGCTGGTAGAAGAGCTGACCGCCGACGTGGCCAACCCCAAAGTGCTGGTGGTAGGCTTGGGCGAAATCGGAGCCGACGTGTGCCGCCACCTAGCCGCCAGCAAGCAGTTTGGCGAAGTAATACTTTGTAACCGCACCCGCGCCAAGGCCGAGGAGCTGGCCACCGAGTGCGGCATGAGCATCGTAGACTTTGAAAACCTCGTGCCCGCCCTCAAGGAGGCCGACGTCGTTATCTCCTCGATAAACCGGGCCGAGCCCTTCTTCACTAAAGAGCTGGCCGAGCACCTCGATGTGCTCAGCTTCAAGTTTTTCATCGACTTGAGCGTGCCCCGCAGCATTGCCCCCGATATGGAGCAGGTGCCCGGCGTGCTGGTGTACAACATCGACGCCATTCAGAGCAAGGCTTCGGCCGCGCTGCAAGCCCGCCTGGCCGCCGTGCCGCAGGTGCGCGCCATCATCGCCGAAAGCATTGCCGGCCTGCAGGAATGGAGCAAGGAAATGCTGGTGTCGCCCCTCATCCAGCGTATGAAGGCCAGCCTGGAGCACTTGCGCCAGGAAGAGCTGGACCGCTACCAGAAAAAAGCTACCCCCGCCGAAAGCAAGCTCCTCGACGAAGCAACCCGCTCGCTGATGCAGAAGATTCTCAAGCAGCACGTGCTCCAGCTCAAAGCCGCCTGCAAGCGCGACGACGGCGGCCAACTGGTAGAGCTGCTGGGCGAGCTGTTCGATTTGGAGAAGACGGGGGAGACTGTTTAATCCGCCTGTCATTGCGAGTGGAGCGCAGCGGAACGCGGCAATCCTTCCTCTCTCAGCGACTAACCTAATAATGTGACAAGCCTTTATTAACAGAAAGTCCCGACCCTGAGATAGGGTCGGGACTTTCCGGTCTTAGATAATTTCCACATCTCAAGGGCTTTCCGCATTGAGAGGAAGGATTGCCACGTTGCGCTGCGCTCCACTCGCAATGACAGACAGTCCCTATGCCATCATCTTCTCGCGCTGCTCGATGCGCTTGTCGTTGTTCACGGCTGTGGGCACCACGGTCACAATCACGTATTTCGAGGTGGGCGTGTTGCTCACTTTGGCCACGCTGGTGATGGGTACCAGCGGGTTGGCCTCGGGGAAATAGGCACAGACGTTGCCCTTGGGAATGTCGTAGGGCACGGCCACGAACTTCTCCACGGTGCGCTCCTCGCCCTGGAAATGGCTGGTGATGTCGATGAGGTCCTTGGCCTTGATGTGGCGGGCGGCCATATCGGCCGGATTCATGAACAGCACGCGGCGCTCGCCATGGATGCCCCGGTACCGGTCGTTATACTCGTAGATGGTCGTGTTGAACTGGTCGTGCGAGCGCACCGTCATCATGATAAGATGTTCCGGCTCGTGGGTGTACTTCTCCAGCGTGGTGGTGCTAAAGTGGGCCTTACCGTCCTTGGTCGTGAATTTGCGCTCGCGCGGGCCGTTGGGCAGATAGAAGCCGCCCGGCTCCCGCAATTTCTGGTTGAAGTTCTCGAAGCCCGGAATGACGCGCGCCACGTGGTCGCGAATCACGTCGTAGTTCTCCGTCATGGCCACCCAGTCGGTCCGGGTTTTGTCGCCGAGCGTGGCAATGGCCATGCCACTGATGATGGCGACTTCGCTGAGCTGGTCACCATCCAGCGGCACCAGAATGCCCTTGTTCTGGCTGACCACGCCCATCGAGTTTTCGCAGCTGGTCATCTGGTGTCCCGATTTCTGCATGTCGATGTCGACGTGGGCGAAAGTGGGCAGCAGCAGGCTGGTTTCGCCGGTGGTGAGGTGGCCGCGGTTGAGCTTGGTGCCGACGAACACGGTCAGCTTCTGCTGGCGCATGGCTTCGGCAATGAATTCAGTATCAGGGCCGGCAGCCAGCAGGTTGCCGCCCAGGCTGAAGTACACCCGGGTTTTGCCCGCGTGCATGGCCTTGAGACTTTCCACCACGTCGAGGCCGTCCTTGCGCGGCGCGGTGAATTTGAACTCCTTTTCCAGCGCGTCGAGAAAAGAGGCGTGCATCCGCTCCCAGATGCCCATCGTGCGGTCGCCCTGCACGTTGGAGTGGCCGCGCACCGGGCAGGTGCCCGCGCCGGGCTTGCCGATGGCCCCCTTCATCAGGTGCAGGTTCACGATTTCCTGAATCGTCTGCACGCCCTGGCGCTGCTGCGTGACGCCCATGGCCCAGCAGGTGATGATTTTCTGCTTGCGGGCCAGCAGGTTGGCCGCCTCCAACAGCTGGGCGCGGCTGATGCCGCTGATTTCCTCGATTTCCTTCCAGCTTGTGTTGCGGATGTTCTGCTCGAACGAATCGAAGCCTTCGGTGAATTCGGCAATAAAGCTGCGGTCCACCACCTGGCCGGGGTTCGCGTCCTCGGCCTCGAACAGGTGCTTCATGATGCCGCGCAGCAGGGCCATGTCGCCATCCACGCGCACTTGCAGGAACACGTCGGTAATCTGGGTGCCGTCGCCCAGGAGCGCGCCCAGCGCCCGCAGCGGGTTCATAAAATCCTGCGGGTTTTTGAAGTGGTTGAGGCCGGCCTCAATCAAGGGGTTCACGCTGATAATTTTGGCCCCGTTGCGCTTCGCGATTTGCAGGGCCGACAGCATGCGCGGGTGGTTGGTGCCCGGGTTCTGGCCGATGATGAGGATGACTTCGGCCTCGTGGATGTCGTTGAGCGTGACCGAGCCCTTGCCCAGGCCCAGCGTGGGGCTCAGGGCCGAGCCGCTGCTCTCGTGGCACATGTTGGAGCAGTCGGGCAGGTTGTTGGTGCCAAACTCGCGGGCAAATAGCTGGAACAGGAAGGCTGGCTCATTCGGAATCTTGCCCGAGGTATAAAATACCGCTTCGTCGGGCGTTTTGCAGGCATTCAGCTCTTTGGCGATGAGGTCGAAGGCATCGGGCCAGGCGATGGGCGAGTAGTGGTTGTCGCCGGGGCGTTTCACCAGCGGGTGGGTGAGGCGGCCGGCGTTGTTCTGGTCGCGGTCCGTCATCCGCGAGAGCTCGGCCAGGCTGTGCCGGGCAAAAAACTCGGGTCCGGCGGCCTTGTCGTCGGCATCGGAAGCCGTGGCTTTAGCCCCGTTCTCGCAGAACTCGGCTACCGAGCGGTGCTCGTCGGGGTCGGGCCAGGCACAGCTCGAGCAGTCGAAGCCGTTCTTCTGGTTGAGGCTGAGCAGGGCTTTGGTGCCGCGCCCCACGCCGCCCTCGCTCCAGCTGAACTGCATGGATTTCAGCACGGCCGTGACGCCGGCCGCGATTTTTTCGCGGCCTTCGAGCCGCAGGCCGGTGAGGGCCTCGGGCGGCTGGGCCAGAATGGGATGCAGGTATTTGGCCTCCATGGTGGGCGGGGCCGGAATGTGCTCTTCGGCGGGCGGCGCGCCAGCGCTGGCTTCGTGCATGGCTTTGGTAGGATGGTCGGAATTGGGGATTTCGTGGTCGGCTACCGGGGCGTGGCCCTGGTCGGGTCGCTGGCCGCTGGTGGGGGCATTCCTGGCCAGCTGCTCATCGATTTTACCAGCCTTGCTGGGGTCGGTTTGCGGGGAATCTTCCATCATTTCTAATTATGCGTTTTGAATTATAAATTATGAGTGTGGTAGGCGGAATGCGCTGTTCAGGCTGAAGTAGAAGGACTGAGCGATGGGGGGACCAGTGTGGTATTCCCAATTCATAACTCGTAATTCCTAACTCATAATTAGAAAGCTAGTGGCGGCAGTCGAGGTCCTTCTCAATCAGAATATGCAGGTGCTGATTATCGGCCAGGGGCAGGCGGTGCGAAAAACCATTTTGGTCGGTTTCGACCCAGACACGGGCCAGGGCAAAGGGCACTAGCACAGTGAGCGCGCCCGGCTCGTAGTGCACCTGCACGGGTTCCGCGTCGGGAAGCGTTTGAGCGGGTTCGGAGCCGCGTTCCAGCGCGTAGGTGAGGCGTTGCGCGGGACCAAGGCCGAAGTGCACCGCGCCTTCCACGCGGCCTGCCGTGGCAAATTCATCCAGTTCGCCCTGGGAAAGGCGCAGGCGCAGGGTATCGTCTTCGATGCGGAGCTTCATAGGTGAAAGTTAAACGGGCGGGCGGGTTAGGCGTTGCCAAACTATAGCTGTTGAGCAAGTTTGTTTTTGACGGCGCGCGGCCAACTTCTGCGTCCTCCGCGGGCTAAGTCGTCAGGCTACCACCCGCCAGCCGTGGCTATAGATGTTGAACCGCTCGTTGCGCACGAAGCCCAGCACCGTCATGCCGAAGCTCTCGGCCGCCTGCACGGCCAGGCTGCTCGGCGCGCCCACCGCAGCCAACACGCCGATGCCGGCGGCGGCGGCCTTCTGCACCAGCTCGAAGCTAGCCCGGCCGCTCACTAGCAGCACGTGCTGGTGCAGCGGCAGCCAGCCGGCCAGCAGCGCAGCGCCGATGACCTTGTCGAGCGCATTGTGGCGGCCCACATCTTCGCGCAGCAGCAGCAGCTCGCCCTCGGGCGAAAACAGCGCCGAGGCGTGCTGCCCACCCGTTTGCTCGAAGCCGGCTTGGGCAGCGCGCAGCTTGTCGGGCAGCTGATGCACCGTGGCGTAGCGCAGGCGCGGGCCGTCGGCCGGCAGCACCGGACAGCTGGCCGTGCGCACGGCGTCAATACTGGTTTTGCCGCACACCCCGCAACTGGAGCTGGTGTAGAAATGGCGCTCCATGGCGGCGAAATCGACTTTTACATGGGCAGCCAGCTCAGCCCGTACCACGTTGCCGGCTTCCTCGTCCTTCTGCACGTCGGGGCAGGGAATGATGCCCAGCAAGTCATCCTTGCCTTGAATGATGCCCTCGGTGAGCAGGAAGCCGGCGGCCAGCTCCTCGTCGTGGCCGGGCGTGCGCATCGTCACGGACAGGGTACGGTGCCGGCGCTGGCTTTCGATTTCATAGCCCACCCGGATTTCGAGCGGCTCCTCGGCGGCGAGCTGGTCGGAGGCGGGCACGGCCGGGCCGGAACCGCTCACTTTTTGGATGCGGGCGAACTCGTAGCTGGCGGCGGGCAATAGGTTGGCAGACTGCATCAGGGGCGGGAAAGTGGAGGCCGACAAAGAACCGACCGACAAATCAACTTTGAATATCTTTCAAATAAACAGTACATTGGACAGCGGGTTTCGCGGCCCGGCCGCTTTGGCCTCGCCCGAAATGTTCCGTTTGCAGCTCACTCCGCCCGGCAATGCCGCCGGCTCACTCACTCGGTTTCGATGCGCGTGCTGCCCCTGCCGCTTTTGCTCCCCGCCAGCCCGCTGCCCCTTGCGGACCGCGACGACGCGGCCCTGCTGCGCGCGCTGTCGCTGGACGACGAGGCGGCCTTCGCGGTCATCTACGACCGGTACTGGAATGCCCTGCACGCGCACGCCGGCCGCAAGCTGGGCTGCCCGTACGAGGCCGAGGAAATCGTGCAGGACCTGTTCGTGGCCCTCTGGCACAAGCGCCACTCGGCTGATATTCAGCAGCTGAAGTCCTATCTATTCACGGCCCTCAAATACCGCCTCATCGACTGCATTCGGGCCCGCATGGTGCGCCAGGCCCACGCCGCCATACCGCCCCCCGCCGCCCACCACGGCACCGAAGAAACCGTGGCTGCCGCCGACCTGCACGCCGCCCTCGATGCCAGCGTGCGCCACCTGCCCGCCCACGCCCGGGAGGTGTTTCGCCTCAGCCGACTTGAGCACCGCTCGGTGCCAGAAATCGCCGCCCAACTGCAGGTTTCGCCCAAAACCGTGGAGTACCACCTGTCCCATTCGCTGAAATTGCTGCGCGGCTACCTGCGCGAGTTTTTGCTGGGGCTGCTGCTGCTGGCGAGCTTCGGGGCGTAGTGAGATTGAATATGTATGGGTAGGAGCCAGCAAGTGACCAGCCCGTCAGGTGGGGTTTTCCTGAAGCAATTGCGAGGTTTGCAGACATGTCTGCTTTCATTTATCACCGCAAAGTGAGTAAGCACTTACCCTTACTCTAAAAATATATTGTCCCGTCGCCAGGGTCATACGGGAGCAGGCCGACTTACAGGAAAAGCCCCCACCTGGGCGGCCCCTGCATGAAGCCCTCCTACTTCGCCAACTTACTCAAGCGCTATCTCGACCACGACACCACCGAAGGCGAAGCCTGGACCGTGGACCAGTGGTATGAGGCTCGCGACATGCCCCGGCCCGCCCTCACGCCGGCCGAGCAGGCAGCTGCGAAGGCGCGGGGCTGGGAGCAGATTCGGCGGCGCACCCGGCCGCAGCGGCCAGCGCAGCCGCAGTACCGGGCCGGCATGCGTTGGGCAGCGGCGGCCGCCGTACTGCTGAGCCTGGGACTGGGCGCGGTGCGGCAGGGCTTGTTCACACTGCCGCCGGCCGCCACCGCCACGCAAGCCACGCCCGTCACACCCACTGCTGGCCAGCTCACCATTGCCCTCGCGGCCGATGGCACTCTCTTGGCCCGGAACCCAGCGCGCCACCCGCTGCCCCTGGCGCTGGCCGATGGCAGCACCGTGACGCTGGAGCCCGGCGCGCAACTGCGCTACCCGGCCCGCTTCAGCGGTGCGCGGCGGGTGGTGCAGCTGGAAGGCGAGGCCTTTTTTGAGGTTTTCCACGATGCCGGCCACCCATTCCGGGTGCTGACGGATAAACTGGAAACGACGGTGCTGGGCACCAGCTTCCGGGTACGGGCGGTGCCAGGAGCGGCAGCGGCCACGGTGCAGGTGCGCACCGGTAGCGTGCAGGTGCAGGCCCGCGCCGGCCAGCCCCAGCCCGCCGGAACCGCCGTGGTGCTGCGCCCCAATCAGGAAGTAACCTACACGCCCGCCGCACCCGCTCTGCGGCCGGTGCTGGTAGCCCGGCCGGCCCTGCTGGTGCCCCAGCCGCTGGTTTTCGACGAGCGGCCGGTGACGGAGGTATTGCGCAGCCTGGAGGCTGGCTACGGCGTGCGCATCGGCTACGACGGGGCGGCCCTGGCGGGCTGCACCGTAAGCCTGCGCTTCGGCCCCGAAAACCTGTTCGGGAAGCTCGATTTGCTGTGCCACGTACTGGGGGCCAGCTACGAGCGCACCGACGATGGCCTGATTTTCCGCAGCACCGGCTGCCAGAGCGAATAGCTTCCACTTTCAACCGCATTTCACTCTGTTTTCAAGCTAATTCCCAACTTTTTCCTTTTCGCTATGACGAACTTCCTCCGTTTCAGTGGTGCGGCTGCGCGGCCTACGGCTGCGGCTTTGCTGGCGGCGCTGCTGCTGGCCCAGCCCGGCCAGGCCGCCCCCGCCCCCGCCACCGCCCCAGTGCCGGTGCTGGCGGCTACCCCCGACGTGCTGAGCCGCCCCGTGACACTGCGCCTCGACGGGCAGCCCATGAAAACAGTGCTGGCCAGCATCGAAAGCCAGGTAAACACTCACTTCCTGTACAGCCAGCAGCTGATTGGGGCCGGCCGGCGGGTGAGCGTGGCCGCCGCCAACCAGCCGCTGAGCGAGGTATTGCAGTCGCTGCTGCTGCCCTTGGGCATTCAATATGAAGTGGTGGGGAGCGGCATTCTGCTGGTCCCGGCGGCCACCGGGGTGCGTGCGGGCATCCCCGTTAAAGGGCGCATCGTGGATGAAACCGGAGCCGGCATGCCCGGCGTGACGGTGCTGGAGCAGGGCACTACCAACGGCACCGGCACCGACAACGACGGCCGCTTCACGCTAAGCGTGCAGCCAGGGGCTACGCTGGTGATTTCGGCCGTGGGCTACAAAACCCAGACGCTGCCCGTGGGCGAGCGCACCACATTCGACGTGCGCCTGGCCGCCAGCGCCACCGACCTGAGCGACGTGGTGGTGGTGGGCTCGCGCGGCCTGCCCCGCACCGACGTGGAGCGCCCCATGCCCGTGGACGTGCTCAACGCTAAAGAATTGCAGCTGACGGGCCAGACCGACCTGGGCCAGCAGGTGCAGTTCAACTCACCCTCGTTCAACTCGGCCAAAACCGGCGTGAACGGCGTGGCCAACTACGCCGACCCGGCCACCCTGCGCGGCCTCTCGCCCGACCAGGTGCTGGTGCTCGTGGACGGCAAGCGCCGCCATCAGTTTTCGGCCCTGAACCTGAACGTGACCGTGGGCGCGGGCACCGTGGTGACGGATTTGAACGCCATCCCGTCGCTGGCCATCGAGCGCATCGAAGTGCTGCGCGACGGCGCGGCGGCCCAGTACGGCTCCGATGCCATTGCCGGCGTCATCAACCTGGGCCTGAATAAAAGCACCGGCGTGGCAACGGCCAAGGTGCAGTATGGTGTGACCAAAGAAGGCGACGGGGCACAGTACCTGGCCGGGGCCAACTACGGCATCAAGCTGGGCAAGGAAAACCCCGGCTACCTCAACTTCACCCTGCAATACCAGCACCAGGGCCAGACCAACCGCTCCGACAACTACCGCGGCGGCATCTACACGGCATTTCCGGCCCTGAACTCGGCTAACCCTACGCCTACTGATGCCCAGATTAAGACCGAAAACGATGCCCGCGCCAAAGGCGGTGTGTACCCCTCGGTGGGCACGCCGTTTAAGGTCGGCGCGTACGGCAGCAACCGGGCCGATATCTACCAGGGCTTTTATAACCTGAGCGTGCCGCTGGGGGCTTCGAAGTGGAGCATCTACAGCTTCGGCGGCTACTCGCGCAAGGACATTCTGGCCTACGGTTTCTTCCGAAACGCGCAGCCAAACAACGTCAACTACAGCCCCGTGCAGCCCAACGGCTACCTGCCCGACCTGCCCGGCCGCTCCGACGACTATTCGACCGTAGTGGGCGTGAACCGCAAGCTGGCCGGCGGCTGGAACCTTGATTTCAGCACCGGCTACGGCTACAACTACCTTGATTTGTTCGTGAATAAGTCGGCCAACCCTTCGATGGGCGCAGCCTCGCCCACCGACTTTTACGTGGGCCGCAGCGCTTTCGGGCAGAGCACGAGCGAGGTGAACGTGAGCCATAACTACACCGACTTGCTCGGCACAAAGTCGTTCAACGTGGCCTTCGGCGCGCAGTACCGCGTCGACCAGTTCATTCTGAAGCAGGGCAGCCCGGAGTCGTACCTCGTGGGGCCGTTTGCGCTGGCGGCCCCGGCCACGCCCACCTCGCCGGCCCGCACGGCCAAGGCACCCGGTTCGAGCGGCCGTCCCGGCATTGCGCCCGACGATGAAACCAACGCCACCCGCAGCAACGTGGGGGTGTATGTCGACCTCGAAAGCGACATCACCACCCGCCTGCTGCTCACCACGGCCCTGCGCTACGAAAACTACTCCGATTTCGGCAGCAACGTTTCGGGCAAGTTCGCCGGTCGCTTCAAGGTGACGGAAGGAATTTCGCTGCGCGGCTCCATCAACCGGGGCTTCCGCGCGCCCTCGCTCCAGCAAACATTCAACAGCGTGTCGACTTCGACCGTGCAGGGCGGCGCCATTGTGCAGACCAAGCAGTTGCGCAACAACGACGCCCGCCTGATTCCGCTGGGCGTGGCCGCCCCGAAGGCCGAAACCTCGTGGAACTACAGCGCCGGCGTGGCCGCTCAGCTAGGCGAGCACGTGCTCTTCACGGCCGATGCCTACCAGATTGACATCACCGACCGCATCATCGACAGCGAGCGCCTGATTAAGAGCAGCATCAAGGCCCTACAAACGCCGGACTTCGCCAACATCAGCGAAATCCGCTTCTTCACCAACGCTATCGATACCCGCACCAAGGGCGTGGATGTGGTGGCGACCTACAAAACCGATTTCAGCGAGCGCAGCCGCCTCAGCGCCAGCCTGGCCCTCACCGTCAACCAGACCAAGATTGTGCGCACCAGCGACACGCCCGCCCAGCTGCAGGCCGGCACTGCCACCCGCATTCTGCTGATTGACACCGTGAGCATTGCGCTGATTGAGCGCGCCCAGCCCCGCCAGAAAGTGCTGGCCTCGCTCACCTACACCTGGGATAAGTTCAGCATCACGCCCCGCGCCTCGTACTTCGGCTCGGTGGTGGCCTACGAAAAACCCACCGCCACGACTGCCATCCCCAATCCCCCGCACATCAGCCAGACCTTCGCCGGCAAAACCCTGATTGACCTGGCCCTGGTGTACACGCCGGCCCGGCTGCTCTCGCTCACGGTGGGTGGCAACAACCTCTTCAACGTGTACCCCGACAAGGTGGACGCGACCCGTTTCGGCAGCTACTCCAACGGCGAGATTCCCTACACCCGCAACGCCGCGCAGTTCGGCTTCAACGGGGCCTACTACTATGCCAATGCCACGCTGACGTTTTAGGGTTTTGGCAGGTGAATGAAGGTGAAACAGAACGTCATGCTGAGCTTGTCGAAGCATCTCGCGTGCCACCACTAACCAATGAGGTAACAACGATTGAGATTAGTGCAGCACGCGAGATGCTTCGGCTACGCGGACGCCAGATGAGCATGACGTTCTGCTAGTTCCATTTCACCCGCCCAATCCATGACCAACCTCGCGCTGCTGCTCTTGTGCCTGGGCCTGGGTGCCGCCCTGCGCCACGGGCAGCTGCTGCCGGCCAACGCGGCGGGCGTGCTCAACCAGCTGCTGGTGCTGGTGCTGCTGCCGGCCCTCACGTTTCTGCACCTGGCCGAGGCGCGGCCCGAAGCCCGCATGCTGCTGCCCATGCTCATGCCCTGGCTGATTTTCGGGGCGGGCTGGGTGTTTTTCGCGGCGCTGGGACGGCGGCTGGGGCTGGCGCGCGGCACCATCGGCGCGCTCATTCTCACGGGCGGCATCAGCAGCGTGTCGTTTGTCGGGTTTCCGATTTTTGAAATGCTGTACGGGGCCGAAGGGCTGGCCCTGGGGCTGGTGATGAGCCTGGCCGGCTCCATCCTGGTGAGCGTGACGCTGGGCGTGGTGGTGGGCTCGTGGTACGGCGCGGCGCGGCCCACCTGGCGCGGCATGCTGGGCAACGTGCTGCGGTTTCCGCCCTTTCTGGCCTTTGTGGCGGCGCTGGCGGCGCACGCGGTGGGCGGCTACCGGCATCCGGCGCTGCTGCGCGGCGTGCTGGAGCGCCTGAGCGCGCCGTACCCGGTGATTGCGCTGCTCTCGGTTGGCCTGCAGCTGCAGTGGCGAGTGCCGGCCGGCCGCGCCCGACTGCTGGCCCTGGGCCTGAGCTACAAGCTGCTGCTGGCCCCATTGCTGATAGCGGCAGTGTACGTGGGCCTGCTGCATCAGCACGGGCCGGCCACCACGGTTTGCATCCTGGGCGCGGCCATCGGGCCGATGAACACGGCCGCCGTCATCGCCGACCGCTACGGCCTCGACCCACCCCTGGCCGCCCAGATGGTGGGGCTGGGCATTCCGCTCTCGCTGCCGCTGCTAGCCCTGCTGGCTTGGGCGCTGCGGTGAATGCGTGAAGAAATGAATAAAAAGAACGTCATGCCGAGCGCAGCGCAGCGAAGCCGATGTATCTCGCTTGCCGCCGCTAATCCTTTTGTTTGCGATTGAATCACTACCCCACGCGAGATGCCTCGGCTCCGCTATGCTGCGCTCGGCATGACGTTCTTTTTATTTCCCTTTTCCCTCCCTCCTACCGCCACCTCCTCCTACCTCAACAACCGCTCCTCTCGCCATGAAAGTCAAAAAAATTGCCCAAAACCTGACCTTATGGGTGCTGCTGGCCATCGTGGCCGGGGCGCTGCTGGGCCATTTCCAGCCAGCCACGGCCGTGCGGATGGAGCCGCTGGGCAAGCGCTTCATCGACGTGGTGAAGCTGTTTATCAACCCCATCATCTTCCTTACCATCACGCTCGGCATCAGCACGATGGGCGATTTGAAGAAGGTAGGGCGCATTGGCGGCAAGGCCCTGCTCTACTTTGAGATTGTGACGACGCTGGCCCTGCTCATCGGGGTGGGGGTGGCGGCGCTGGTGCGGCCGGGAGCGGGCGTGAGCACCGGCCGGCTCGACATGGGCAAGGTGGGCGAGTTCACCAAGCGGGCCGGCGAGTTTTCGTGGGGTCACTTTCTGGCCGACAACCTCACCCTGCAGGTGCTCATTGTGGCCATCATCCTGGGCATTGGGCTGAGCAAGTACGCCGGCCGCCGGCCCATCATCCACTTCCTCAAGGAGTGCTCGCGCTACGTGTTCCGGGGCCTGCACCTGGTAATGCTGCTGGCCCCCATCGGCGCGTTCGGGGGCATGGCCTTCACCATCGGCAAGTACGGCATTGCCACGCTGCTGCCCCTAGGCAAGCTGATGGTGACGGTGTACCTGACCATGGCCGTATTCATTTTTCTGGTGCTGGGAGCCATTCTGCGCTATTGCAGTATCGGCATGTGGGCGTTTCTGAAATACATCAAGGCCGAGCTGCTGATTGTGCTGGGCACCTCATCGTCGGAAGCCGGCCTGCCGGGCCTCATGGAAAAGCTCGAACGCATGGGCTGCGCCCAGCCGGTAGTGGGGCTGGTGGTGCCCACGGGCTACTCCTTCAACCTCGACGGCACCACCATCTACCTCTCGCTTTCGACGCTGTTTCTGGCCCAGGTGTTCCACGTCGACCTCACGTTTGGCCAGATTCTCACGATGATGGGCATCCTGATGGTGACCAGCAAGGGCGCGGCCGGCGTGGCGGGCAGCGGCTTCGTGGTGCTCGCCAGCACGCTCACGGCCATGAAGGTGATTCCGGTGGAGGGCTTGGCCCTGCTGCTGGGCGTCGACCGGTTTATGTCGGAAGCCCGCTCCATCACCAACTTCATCGGCAACGGGGTAGCCACCATCTTCTTGGCCGATAACGAAGGCGCCCTCGACCACGAAATGGCCGCCGATGCGCTGGGAAGGCGCCTGAAGCCGCTGCGCTTCCGCAAGGGCTACACCAGCGGCGAGTACCTGGGCGAAGCGGCCGAACAAGCCAGCGAGGTGGCCCGCCTGCTGAAAAACAAAAAGTAATAGTTTGTCTTGAGCAGCAAGCGCCGTAGCCCGCAGCCTTTGCTGCGGCCCACCGCGCCGATACCCTGAGCTACTTCCGACGCGGGCCGCAGCCTTTGCTGCGGCCCACCGCGCCGATACCCGGAAATGAAATACCGCTCGGCACTGGCCGCAGCAAAGGCGGCGGCCCACCGCGCGCATGCGACCTTTGCGCCCTATGCAACTGCCAACACTCCCCGCCCCCGGCCGGCCGCCCCTGCGCTTCGACCGCAACGAGCTGGCCGGCGCGTTTGGCGACCTCGGCACCGACCTGCCGCTGCTCATTGGCGTCATCGCCGCCTCGGGTATCGACAGCGCCTCGGTGCTCATTTTGTTCGGGCTGATGCAGGTGTTTTCGGGGCTGTGGTACCGGCTGCCCATGCCGGTGCAGCCGCTCAAGGCCTTCGCGGCGCTGGTGATTGCCCAGAAGCTGCCGGGGCGCGTCATCTTCGGCGGGGGGCTGGCCATTGGGGTCAGCATGTTTTTCCTGTCCGTCACCGGGCTGATTGATGCGCTGGCGCGGCTGGTGCCCAAGCCGGTGGTGCGCGGCATTCAGTTCGGGCTGGCTTTGCAGCTGGCCACGCTGGCCCTCACCAAGTACGTGGGGGCCGACGGCGCGGCCGGCTACGCCCTGGCAGCGGCGGCCTTCACCGTGACGGTGGTGCTGTTTGGCAACCGCCGCTGGCCGGCCGCGCTGCTGGTCATTGCCCTGGGCATGGCTTACGGGCTGCTTTTCAAGCTCGACCTGGCCACCGCCCAAAAGGCCGTGGGCCTGCGCCTGCCCACCTGGCACCTGCCCCAAACGGCCGACATCCTCACCGGCGCGCTGCTGCTGGCGCTGCCCCAGATTCCGCTGTCGCTGGGCAACTCCATTCTGGCTACCCGGCAGGTAGCGCAGGACTTATTCCCCGAGCGCGCCCCGCTCACGGTGCGCCGCATCAGCTTCACCTACGCCCTGATGAACCTGGTGAACCCCTTCTTCGGCGGGTTCCCGGTGTGCCACGGCTCGGGCGGCATGGTGGGGCACTACGCTTTCGGGGCGCGCACGGGGGGCTCGGCAGTGCTCTACGGCCTGCTTTTTCTGGTAATGGGCCTGTTCTTCAGCCCCGGCTTTGCCGACGTGGTGCAGATTTTTCCGCTGCCGGTGCTGGGCGTGCTGCTGCTGTTCGAGGCGCTGTCGCTGGCCACGCTGCTGCGCGACGTGAGTGGCAGCCGTAGCGATTTATTGGTGGCGCTGCTGGTGGGCCTGCTCTGCGCGGGGCTACCGTATGGGTATTTGGTGGGCCTAGTGATGGGCACGGCCATTTACTACGCCATGCAGCGCGGCTGGGTGGGGCTGGGAAAGCACTAGCGCATATCTAGTATGCCGGCCACGGGTAACCGGTTGCGGGCCGGCGTACGGGCAGGTGCAGGCTAGGGCAGCAGCTTTTTTACCTGCGGAAACCTTCGTTTATTCACCCGGGCGGTGTCGATGGCATTGTATTGCAGGTCTAACTCCTCCAATCCCTTCAGCTGGTAGAGCTCGTCGGTCAGCAGCGCAATGGTGCCATTGTCGCGCAGGCTAAGCGAGCGGAGCTGCTTCAGGACCTTAAGTGCCGAAATATCCCGCAACTGATTGCGGCGCGGGTTGTTCCAGAAGCCATCCAGATTCAGCACCCGCAGCTCCGTCAGTTGCTGAATCTGACGGGGAATGGTGCGCAGGTTGGCGTTGCTGAGTGACAGCTCTTGCAAGCCAGTGAGCTCATTCACTACCATTGGATAATGGGTGAGGTGATTGGTGCCCAGGTTTAGCACCTTCAGCTGTTTCAGCCCTAAAATGCTGGCCGGAATGCTGTCCAGCTGATTATATTCCAGGCTCAGTTCACGCAGGCTATCCAGTGCCAACAGCTGCACCGGAAAAGTGGTCAGGTGATTAGACCCCAAATTCAGCTTTTTCAGTCGCTTCAACTTTTCAAAGCCCGGCGGCAACGCGGCCAGGTCACTCAAATGCAGGTTCAGTTCTTCCAGATTCCGCAGCTCGCCTAGGCGGCGGTACAGGGTGTCGGGGCCGCTACCACGTCCATTGCGGTGCTCGTAATCGATGGCATAAGTTACTAAATCCAACGACCTAACCCGGGCAGGTTCCTTTAACGCCTGCCGCAGGTCGTTGTACTTGCCGTGGTGGTCGATATAGTGCCGCTGAAAATACGTTGGGTCGTTGCGGAAGAACACCGTATTGGCCAACAGTATCTTACTTTGACCCTTTCGGTCGATATAGCGCAGGTTCAGCCGTAGCCGCTGGCCCCGGGCCGTCGAAGCCAGACGGGTAATGGTGCCGCTAATCGCCTGCGACACTTCAAAATACCAGGTAGCCTGCGCGTACGTGGAAACAAAGATTCCCGGCTGCGGAATGGCTACCTCCCGGCCAATCGGTAAGGCATCGAGCCGACGAACCCGAATGTATACGTTCTCGGCAAACCAGTTATCGCTGTGATGCGGCCGGTCGGAATACCGCTCATAGGCCAGGAGCAGATACCGCCCCGTATCTATTTCGGTACCGCCCACCAGGTAGGCATGGGCGAGGGCCGTGGCCGATATTCGGTGGTAGCGAGCGCCGCTCAGCCGCCGCAGCTGCTGGCACGCGGGTAAAAGAAGGCCCAGACCCAGCGCGTAGAAAACCAACCAAAAACAGACTCGCATGGGCTAGTGCCGACTAAAATTCCGTCAAGCTACAGCAGCGACCGAATCCAGCCGCCATCGACTGGCACGGAGGTACCGGTGATGTAGCTGGCCCGCTCCGAGCACAGAAACGCCGCCAGCGCCGCGAACTCGCGCGGCTCGCCCAGCCGGCGCATCGGAATCTCCTGCTCCCAGCGCGCCGTAGCCTCCGCGGCCGAAATGCCCTCGCGGCTGGCCGTGGCCTTGGCCAGGCCCACCACCCGCTCGGTGCGGGTGTAGCCGGGCAGAATATTGTTCACGGTGATGCCCTGCGCGGCTACCTCCGTGGCCAGGGTGCGGGCCATGCCCGTCACGGCGGCGCGTAGGCTGTTCGAAAGCATCAGGTTGGCCACCGGCTGCTTCACTGAGATGGACGTAATGTTGAGAATACGGCCCCAGCCGCGCGCCTGCATGCCGGGCAGCACGGCGCGGGTCAGCTCCACCACGCTCGTGAGCAGCAGTTGGGTGGCGGCCGCCCATTGGCCGGCGTCGAGCGTGGCGAAGGTGCCGGCGGGTGGGCCACCGGCGTTGGTCACCAGAATATCGATGCGGCCGAAGCGGGCCAGCCCGGCGGCTACCAGCCGGGTTACGGCGGGCGGGTCGGCCACGTCGGTGGCCAGGCCCAGCACGGGTGTGCCGTAGGCGGCGGCAATAGCGGCGCAGGTTTCCTGCAGAGCCGCGTCGTGGCGGGCGCAGAGAATGAGCGACGCGCCTTCGGCGGCCAGCTCTTCGGCCACGGCGCGGCCCAGGCCCTGGCTGGCGGCGGCCACCAGGGCTACTTTTCCTTTCAGTCCGAGGTCCATGGCCGGGCTATTTCAGGCGCAGGTAGTCGTCCGACTTGTCGAGCCAGTCCTGGCGGGGCGGGCTGAAAATGTCTACGTCGAGCGTGTCTTCGATGGCCTCGGCCTTGTGCCAAACATTGGACGGGATGTGCAGCACCTCGCCCACGCCCACCACGATGGGCTCGGCATCCTCCGAGCCAATCCAGAAGCGCAGCGCGCCTTCCAGGATGTAGGTAATCTGCTCGTTGTGGTGCTGGTGCAGGGGCACGATTGCCCCTTTTTTCAGGTAAACATGGGCCAGCATCATCTTCTCGCCGGTAATGAGGCGGCGCGAAAGCTGGTCGCTTACCTGTTCCTGGGGCATGTCGGCCCAGGTGTATTTGGTGGCGGTTGTGGGGTTGTCCATCAGGCGGGTTTTAGGTTGTGGAACGACAATTAGAACGTCATGCTGAACGCAGTGAAGCATCTCTACCTCAATACTAACCCAAATGTTAGGATTACTTGCGCGGTAGAGATGCTTCGACTTCGCTCAGCATGACGTCCTTTTACCCTGTCCCTTCCCCCCTTATTCCCTGGCACCTCTCCCCTATCCCCTAATCACACCCGCACCCGGCTGCCCACGGCGCTCACGGCCAGCCCCATTACGGCAATCAGCCCGAACGACACGCGCAGGCTGCTGGCCCCGGCTACGAAGCCAATGAACGGCGGCCCCAGCAGGAAGCCGGCAAACCCGATGGTGGAAACCGCCGCCAACGCCATGCCCGCCGACATGTGCGTGGACCGGCCCGCCGCCGAGTACACCAGCGGCACCACCGCCGAGGTGCCGAAACCCACCAGTAGAAAGCCCAGCAGCGCCGTAGGCAGCGTGGGCAGCGCCACCGCCACCGCTAGCCCCATGGCCGTTGCCAGCCCGCTGAGCTGGATAACGCGCCGCGCCCCCAGCCGATGCGCCAGCCAGTCGGCCCCGAAGCGGCCCAGCGCCATCGTGCTCATAAAGGCCGTGTAGCCCGCGCCCACCCAGTTTTTATCGGCCAGCACCACCTTCTTGAAATACACCCCGCTCCAGTCGAACATGGCCCCCTCGCAGATGAGCGCGCAGAAGGCCAGCGCGCCCAGCCCCAGCAGCTCGCGGTCGGGCTTCACAAAAAGAGGCTGATTGGGGTCCACGCCCGCGTCTGCGCGCACCGTGGCGCCCGCGCTCACTGCCAGCCCGGCCAGGATAAACGCCGCGATGAACAGAAAATGCAGGCCCGGCGGCACCGCGTGCCCAATCATGAGCGAGCCGATGGCCGCCGCCACGAAGCCCGCCAAGCTCCAGAGGCCATGAAACGAGGCCATAATGGGCTTGGGCTTGTAGAGCCGCTCCACCCCCACGGCCTGGGTGTTCACGGCAATATTGGTGAGGTTGCCCCCCCATACCAAACAACGCCAGGCAGGGCAGCAGCTGCCACAGGCTGCCGGCCCAGCCCAGCCCCAGCAGGGCCGTGACGTAGAACCCCACGCTCCACAGCACCACCCGGCGGCTGCCCAAGCGGGCCACCAGCCAGCCCGCCAGCGGCAGCGACACCAGCTGCCCCACCGGAACCACCAGCAGCACGGCGCCCAGCCCGACCTCCGAAATGCCCATGCGCTGCTGCACGCTCGGAATGCGCGAAGCCCAGCTGGCAAAGCACAGCCCCAGCAAGAAAAACAGCGCCCCCACCGCCAAGCGGTGCGTACGGCGCGCTGCCGGCCGGGCCGGATTAGCAGATGAACTCATGCGCAAGCGGAGCCGCGTCGGGCGCGGTCATAGTCAGCCGCAAGTACGGGCCAAACCCGCTCCCATCATCGACCAGGCAGTCGGCTAATCGGCCAGGTCCAGGGTAATTCGTTCGCTCACCCCGTGGAGCAGCCCCGTCACGGCCTCCACCAACGGCAGCACCGCACTGGCCTCGAAGGGGCCGGGCCATTTGTCGAGCACCTCTACGGGAGGCAGAATATGCAGCGCGCGCAGATGCACCAAACTGGGCCGCAGCGTGTGGGCCGTGGCCCGCAGCAGCTTCACGTCGGCTTCCCGCACGGCGTGGGCAAACCCAACAATGGCCTCCTGGCAGCTTTCCACGAAGGTTTCCAGCATGAATTTTACGAAGTCGAGGTCGCCTTGGCCCACGAGCAGCAGCTCATCGGTTTGGTATAGCGGCGGAACGCCCACCGCGGCCTCGGGCTCCGCCGCCGCGCCGGCCCCGGCGGCTTCCGGCTCGCCTTCGGCCGCGCGCAGTAGCCATTTGCTCACCTTGCGCAGCAGCTCTTCTTCCTTGAAGGGTTTGGTCAGGTAGTCGCTCATGCCGGCGGCCAGGCATTTTTCGCGCTCGCCATTGATGGCATTGGCCGTGAGCGCCACGATGGGCGTGGCCAGGCCCAGCTGCTGGCGCAGCAGCGTAGTCGCCACGTAGCCGTCCATCACCGGCATCTGAATATCCATCAGAATCAGGTCGAAATCGAAGCGATGGGCCAGGTCCAGGGCCATCGCCCCGTGCTCAGCTTCGGTCACGTCCATTCCGGCGTGGTTCAAAAAGGTCTTGGCAATTTGCCGGTTGAAGCGGTTGTCTTCTACCAGCAGCACGCGCTTGCCGCGCAGCTCGCGGCGCTGGGGGCTGTCGGCGGCCAGCACTTCCTTGGGCCGCAAATCGGCGGGGTCACCCACGGGCAGCGACAGCACGAAGCGCATCATCGTGCCCATATCCTTCACGCTCTCGGCCTGCAGGTCGCCGCCCATTAGCTTCAGCAGGTTGCGGCTGATGCTCAGACCCAGGCCCGTACCGCCGTACTTGCGCGTCACCGACGAGTCTTCCTGGCTGAACTCCTGAAACAGCCGCTCCACAAACTCCGGCTCGATGCCGATGCCGGTATCCGACACCCGAAACTCAATGGCGGCCCGCCCGTCAGCCGCCGTGCTCACCAAGTCGCAGGTCACCGTCACGCGGCCACTCTCGGTGAATTTAATGGCGTTGCCGGCCAGGTTGAGCAGCACCTGCCGCACGCGGTAGGGGTCGCCGATGAGCACGCGCGGCACCGTGGGCGCTACCCGGGCCACTAGCATCAGCCCCTTTTCCTCGGCTTTGTACTGCAGGGTCTGCTCCACTTCGGCCAGCACGTGGGCGGGCGTGAAGCCCACGCTTTCGAGTGCCATCTTGCCGGCTTCGAGCTTGCTCAAATCCAGGATGTCGTTGATAATGACCAGCAGGTGCTCGGCCGAGGTGGTAATGGCCTGGCGGTAGCTGTCCTGGTCGGGGGCCAGGGCGGTTTTGGCCAGCAGCTGGCTCATGCCCAGAATGGCATTCATGGGCGTGCGGATTTCGTGGCTCATGTTGGCCAGAAACAGCTCCCGGGCCCGCACCGCCGACTCGGCTGCCAGCTTGGCGTGGCGCAGCTGCCGCTCGGTGTTCACCCGGTCGGTAATATCGAGGCCGTAGGCCACAATCATCTGGGGCGAGCCGTCGGGGTTGAACACGGGCTGCAGGCAGCGTAGCTGGTGCACCATGCCCTCGGGCCGGTCGAAGGTTTCATCGAACGTCACCAGGGTGCGCGACTCGTACGCCTGGTTGATGTAGCGCTGGCGCCCTTCGGCAAGCGACATGGAGTGGCCGTACTGCCGGCAATAGTCGAAGTTGTCTTTGCCAATGACCCAGGCGCGCTTGGCGGCATCTTTAATGCCCGTCGCATTCACGAACAGATAGCGTCCGGCCTCGTCGAATACGCCGATATCGCAGGGAATACGGTCGAGCACATGCTCGTAGAAGGTCCGCTGCTCGGCCAGCTTTTCTTCGGCCTGCCGGCGCTTGGTGATGTTGGTGCCGGTCCCCACCATCATTTGCAGGGAACCGTCGGCGGCAAACACGGGCACAAACTGCCGACGCATCTGCTGCGGCCCATTAGCTGAGGGCAATGTTTCTTCCCAAATGGTTTCGCCGCCGGATTCTACTGCTTCCTGAAAAACTTTGCGCCGCGCAGCCGCTAGCTCCAGAGGTCGCCCGCGATAGGCACAGTATTCAAAATCGTCCTTACCGATAATCCACTCCCGTAACGCGGGGTCGCTAAAGCAAAGGGCATTCACGAAAAGGTAGCGATGGTTCGCATCGAAAATCACCACTTCCACCTTCAGCTGGTTGAGGGCCGTGATGAAAAAAGCCTGCTGGTCGACCAATAACTGCTCCCGGGCGGCGGCCTGGCGCTGCGCGGTCACGTCGCGAAACAGCAGCTGGTGGCTCAGCGCCTCATCAGCGGGCACTACGTAGCGGCATTCGAGGATGCGGCCATCAGCCAGCGTGAAATCTTCGATGGAGCTGCCGGCTCCGGCCCGGCGGCGAGCCTGCGTCCGGGCCAGAAACCCGGCCGGCTCCCGAAAGCAGGACTGCAAGACCACCGCCACATCCGGGGCAGCATGATGAAAACCGGGGTCCGCCGTGAGTCCGAAAAGGTCGCGGCAATGCTGGTTGCTGGCCAGCGCCTGCCCTTGCGCGGTGGTCAGCAGCACGGCATCACCGGTGGCCTGCATCAGGGCGGCAAACCGCGCCTGGTGCGCCCGGTTCCCGGCCTGAGCCAGCGCGAGGGCATGCCGCAGGTCGGCTAGCTGTTCGGCCTCAGACTGGTCGTCCCGGCTGGCATGTGGCAGGTCCGGCGCGGCCAAATCAGTAGAATGATAATTATTGTAAAAAACGACCATAATCTAAATAATGGTAACGGAACAGGATTAGCAAATATACAGGAATAATTTAAGTTAACATGCTAGTATTCTATCTATTAATTTATCTGCTAATGCAATTTATTCCGAAATAATTACAAACAGATGCCGTCTCACTAATATAACCAAGCCAATATATCACCCCGCATTATAGTTCCATCCCAATCGGTTATAGCCGGTGCATTGGCTTATGCTCGCCTGGCAGCAGGTGGCCTGGTACTGAACGCTGCTCAACCCGTTAGATGCAGCCCAGTAGCGGCCCCGGCCCGGGAAATTAATGGAGTACTTCAGCCAGCGCACGTTGGTAGTCCGGGTTGTCGGTCATGCCGTTGTGGCCCGCTCCGGGCAGCACAATCAATTGGTCGCCGGGCTTGAGCAACTCCTTGAGCCGCCGCGATGACGCCACGGGGATAACCGCGTCGTGGTCGCCGTGGAACAGTACGATGGGCGCGCCAACGCTGGTTATCAGCTCGTTGGTGGGCATGGGGTAGCGCAGCACGAAACTCGGCACCCATGGAAAATTTCGCGCCGCCATGTCGCGCATGCTGAAGTAGGGAGCCTGCAGAATCAGTCGGCGCGGGTGGTGGCGGACGGCCAGCCAGGTGGCCGGGCCGGTACCCAACGAGTAGCCCAGCACCACGGTGCGGCTTTCGGGATAGGTCGTTAGCAGCTGCTGGTACACATTGTCCACGTCTTCGAGCATACGGGCCTGGCCGTCGATGCGGCCGCCGCTTTTGCCGTAGCCCCGGTAGTCGAGCATGAACACGTCGTAGCCCAGTGCCGTGTAGGTGGCTGCGGCCGCGCCCCAGGTATCGAGCGCGCCGCCGTTGCCGTGCAGGTAGAATAGCAGCCCCTTCGACTCGGCCGCTTTGAACAGCAGCCCGTGCAGGCGTGTGCCGTCGGAGGCGGTGTACCAGCGCTCCTCCACCGGCCCGGGAAAGTGAAACGGGTAGTCGGCCGGCAGCCGCGTGGGCGCGAATAGCAGGCTTTCCTGCTTGAAATACAGCCCGGCACAGAGCAGCACGTACAGCCCGGCCAGTATTCCGACGATGATGCCAACAACTTTCATAAGCAGCGCGGCGCGGGCAACCGGGCCGCGCCGGCCGCAAGATAGGCCGGCCTTCTGCCGTTACCCGCCTATCGTGGCCATGCTCTCGAAGCTGAGCTGGTGCAGGGGCCGCTGCCGCTCGGCCTCGAAACCGTTGGCCGCCCGGTTGCGGAAAGCAGCCGCCAGCGCCGCCACAATTTCCGCGTCGGAAGCGCCGCCGCGCAGCAGGGCGCGGGTATCGAGCACGCCCTGGTCGTAGAGGCAGGTTTTGAGGCCACCCTCGGCCGTGAGGCGCAGGCGGTTGCAGGTACCGCAGAAGGTGCGCGAGTAGGCCGCGATGATGCCCACCGTGCCCCGGTGCCCGGCAATGCGGTACTCGGAGGCCGTGGCCCCGGCCGGCGTAACCAGTGGCGTGAGCGCCCCGAAATGCGCCTCCAGATGCTGGCGAATCCGCAAATGGTGCCAGGGCAGCGAGGCCGGGCCGGCCGCGTGGCTGCCGCCGTTGAAGGGCATTTCCTCGATGAAGCGCACGTCGACGGGCAGGTCGCGGCTGAGGGCGGCCAGCGGCACCAAGTCGTCGATGTTGCGGCCGTCCATCACCACGGCGTTTATTTTCACCTGAATACCGGCAGCCAGCAGGGCATGAAACGTTTCGAGCACCCGTGGCAGCTCGTCGCGCCGCGTGATTTCGAAGAACCGCGCCCGGTCAAGCGTATCGAGGCTGAGGTTGACGGCCTTTACCCCCAGTCGGGCCAGGGCAGGCACGTGAGGCGCGGTAAGCACGCCGTTGGTGGTCAGGCTGATATCATCGAGCCCCGGCAGCTGGGCCAGCCGCTCCATGAAGGGTACCAGGTCGCGCCGCACGAAGGGCTCGCCGCCCGTCAGGCGCACTTTGCGCACGCCCAGGCCGGCTAGCAGGCCGGTCAGGCGCAGCATCTCTTCGTAGCTCAGCAGCTCGTACTTCGGCATGTACTGGATGCCTTCTTCGGGCATGCAGTAAAAGCAGCGTAGGTTGCAGCGGTCTGTCACGGCCAGGCGCAGGTACTCCAGCGGCCGGCCGTGCTGGTCGTAGAGCGGGGCAATGGCCGCGGGAGGCACTGAAGAAGCAGGAGGAAGCACGTTTATCACCAATTTTGCCGGGCTGTACGCAAGACGGCCGGCTGCCGATAACCCCGGCGGCGGAATCGGTGTTCAAAAGCTCACCGCTCAGCAGTTTCATTCCCGGTTGTTACGCCGAAAGATATGTCCTTAAAAATTACCCTCTTCGGCATCACCCGCGACATCGTGGGCACCTCCGTCATCGAGCTACCCGCCCCTGCCCCCACCACCGTGGCCGAGCTGCTGGCCGAAATGCGCCGTCAGTATCCCGCCCTGGGCGAGCTGCGCAGCTGCGCTGTGGCCGTCAACAACGAGTACGCCGGCCCCGAGCAGGCCCTGCACACGGTGGATGAAATTGCCCTTATCCCACCCGTTGCCGGCGGCTGATTCTTCAATGACCAATGAACAATTATCAATGAGCAACTAACCCTAGTCGCCTCATTAGTAATTGCTCATTGGTAATTGTTCATTGTTAATTGGTAATTGTTAATTGTTAATTGATGAGTCCCCACCTCTCCATTACCGACCAGCCCATCGATGTGGCCGCCACCCTGGCGGCCGTGCAAACCGATGCGGCCGGCGCGGTTAATGCCTTTATCGGCATGGTGCGCAACCAATCGGGCGGCCGGCCGGTGCGCCGCCTGCATTACGAATCGTACGACAGCATGGCCCTCACGCAGCTGGGCCACGTGGTGAGCCAGGCCTACGAAAAGTGGCCCATGCTGCAAGAGGTGGCCGTGGTGCATCGCAAAGGCACCTTGAAGCTCGGCGATGTGGCCGTGGTAGTGGCTGTGGCCACGCCGCACCGCGCCGAGAGCTTCGCCGCCTGCCAGTTCATCATCGACACGCTCAAGCAGGTGGTCACCATTTGGAAACGCGAGGAATATGAGGACGGGACGGAATGGGTGGCCGCGCATCCGTAGCTTGTTGGCAAGCATGCAAAAGCCCGGCTCAGGGCCGCAGCTCCTGCTCGGCCGCGGCGCGCTCCTCGGGCGTGTTCACGTTGCGCAATTCGTCCGGCAGCGGCGGGGCCAGCAGCTCAATGTCGGAGTTGATGAGGGCCTTGCGCGGGCAGGAGTAGCCCAGGCTCAGAAACCGCAGCAGCTGCCCGTAGCTGCGCGGCTCCCAGATGCTGACCAGCGGCTCCGGAAACGCATCCCAGGGGCTGCGGAAGGAGGTAGCCATGCGGGCCGGCTGGCGGTTCGCCACCAAATGTTCCAGCGTGGCGCGGCTGAGGAAGGGCAGGTCACAGGCCAGCACCAGCCAGGCCGCGTTAGGGTCGGCCTGCAGCGCCGACAGAATTCCTCCCAGCGGCCCCAGGCCCAGAAAAGTATCGGGCAGCGCCGTGAGACCGGCGGGCAGTGCCGCCGCCTGCTCGGGCCGGACGGAAACGCGCACGTCGGGGCAAAACTCAGCTAGCAGCGCGGCCGTGTGCTGGCGCTGGTCGAGGCCGTGGTAGTGGAGCGCGCCCTTGTCGGTTTGCATGCGTTCGCTGCGGCCACCGGCCAGCACCAGCCCGCGTAGCACCGGCACTGCCGCCGCGTACCACTGCCGGATGAAAGCCGCGATGCCGGCCACGTCGGCCAAGGGCAGCACGGGCGGCAACGGGGTCGCCCGCAAATGCGCCAGCAGCCCGGCCGGCAGTTCAGTTTGCCCCTCGGCCAGCAGCACCAGCCGCACGTCGGTAAGGCGGTCGAGCTTCTTATCAAGCGCCTTGCGCGGGTCGACAATGACGACCTGCTGGCGGGCGCGGAAATGGTTGCCGTTCACCAGCACTACGCTTTCGTGGGCCAGCAGCTCGGGCTGCGAGAACTTATCCAGCACCCGCGTCAGGTTGAGCTGGCGGTAAGTGATTTTATCAACCAGCTCGGCTGAAAGTCCGTTTTCGGCCACATAGGGCACCGGCCTGGGCAGGGTAGCAGCAGTATCTTCCGCATCGCCGGCGGCGTGGTCGGCATCCACGTAGGCTACGCGCAGGGCCGGTGCCAGCAGCGGCAGCAGGCGGGCCACCAGCGTCTGAATGTCGCCGCAGGGCGCGCCCAGAATGGCCAGCTCTGTTCGGCCGAATTCGCCCATGTCGGGCCGGGCCAGGGCGGCGTGTTTGGCCCGCTTTACGGTTGCGTTTGGTAGACTATCCATGTCGGAATTTACAAATTTTCGGCGCGGTTAAAATCTTTTTTGCCGCCCGTCTTCTCAATCAGCCGCACGCCTTCGATGCTGATGTCGTGCGAGAAAGCCTTGCACATGTCGTAGATGGTGAGGGCGGCCACGGTGGCCCCGGTCAGGGCCTCCATCTCCACGCCGGTGCGGCCCGTGACGACGGCCGTGCACACGATGCGCAGAGCGTCGGGGCCATCGGGTTCGATGGTAATGCTGCAATCATCGAGCCCCAGCGGGTGGCAGAGCGGGATGAGGTCGGCCGTTTTTTTGGCACCCATAATGCCTGCCAGGATGGCCGTATGAATCACTGGGCCTTTGTGCGAGGGCATTTCGCCGGCCTGCACGCGGCTCAGCAGTTCGGGGCCGAGCACCACGCGGCAATGGGCGCGGGCCACGCGGCGGGTGGACGTTTTCTGGCCTACATCAACCATCGTGGGCTGATTGGCGGCGTTGACGTGGGTGAAGGTTTTCATTTAACAATTATCATTTAACATTTAACAACCCAGACGCATTTGAGTACCAATGAACCAGACAGATGAACGGTCAGTCGAACTTGGGCTCGGAAAGCCTTGCAAAGTTACCCGTGCTACTGGAAGGGGGTTGCGTTTGTGCCCGGTGCACGCGGTAATGCGCCAGCGTACGAGGTCAACCGCGACAACGGCTTGTTAAATGATAATTGTTAAATGATAACACCCGCCGAAGCCACTGCCCGCGTGCTGGCCACCGCCCACCCCCTGCCGCCCGAAGCCCTGCCCCTGCCCCGCGCTGCCGGCCGCATCCTGGCCGAAACCCTAGTGGCCGACCGCGACTTCCCGCCCTTCAACCGCGTGGCCATGGATGGCATTGCCCTGGCCTACGCCAGCTGGGCCGGCGGCCAGACGGAGTTCGTGCTGCAGCACACGCAGTATGCCGGCGAGCCCACCCGCCCGCTGCTCGACCCGCGCCAGGCCGTGGAGGTGATGACCGGCGCGGTGCTGCCCCCCGGTACCGATGTGGTGGTGCGCTACGAGGATATTCTGCTGCATGATAATCGCGCCACCGTGCAGATTCCCCCCCCGGCCGCGCCCGGTGTCAACATCCACCACCGGGCCGCCGACCGCCGCGCCGGCGACTCAGTGCTACCGGCCGGCACCCGCCTGGGCCCCGCCGAGCTGGCCGTGGCCGCCACCGTGGGCGCGGCCGAAATAATCGTGACCCGCGCCCCGCGCGTAGCCGTGGTGAGCACCGGCGATGAGTTGGTGGGCATCGGCGAAACGCCCCTAGCACATCAGATTCGACGTTCCAACGTGTATGCGCTGCAGGCGCTGCTCACCCAGGCGGGGGCCGATGCCTCGCTGTTTCACCTCTCCGACAACGTGGCGGAGCTGCGCGCCGGCCTCACCAATATTCTGGTCGCCGGCTTCGATGCCGTGGTGCTGAGCGGGGCCGTGAGCAAGGGGCGCGCCGACCACCTGCCCGGCCTGCTGCGCGAGCTGTACGTCGAGGAAATATTCCACGAAGTGCAGCAGCGGCCTGGCAAGCCGCTGTGGTTTGGGGCGCGGCCCGACGGGCCGGTGGTGTTTGGGCTGCCGGGCAACCCGGTGTCTACGTTCATCACGGCCTGCCGCTACGTGCGGCCCTGGCTGCGCGCCGTGCAGCAGCCCGTCGATGCCGCAGCAACGGCCGCAGCTTCCGGGCCGCCAATGGCAGTATTTGCGGGGCCGCAGCCGGCCGTGCTCACGGTGGATATGCAGTTTAAGCCTACGCTCACCCACTTCGTGCCCGTACGCCTGACCGTGGACGCCGAAGGCCGCCGCCTGGCCACGCCCCTGCGCGTGGGCGGCTCAGGCGATATGCTGGGGCTGGTCGGGGCCGAGGCTTTTCTGGAGCTGCCGCCCGAGCCGGTCGTATTCGCGGCAGGTTCGGCGTGGCCCGCCTGGGCACTGTAACAAGTAGATAAACAGCGTTTAATGGCGAATTATCAATGTCACTTCAGCCCGTCAATTGCTGATGCTGCCTGATTTAGGCCACTGCGTGGATTTGCCGGATGGCTTCGCGAGCGGTGCCGATGGGCTGCTTGCCCCACAGGTTGAGCTGGTCGGCACTGACAACCTCCACATCAGTAATGCCCACGAAGCCCAGCAGCTGGCGCAGGTAGGGCGTGGCTAGGTCGTGGGGGCTGCCGACCTCCACGCCACCCGAGGTCACGACGAGGTAAGCCTTTTTATCGTGCAGCAGGCCTTCGGCGCCGGCGGCCGAAAACGAGAATGTGAGACCGGCGCGGGCAATTAAATCGACCCAAGCCTTGAGCGAGGCCGGAATGCCGAAGTTGTAAATTGGCGCGCCGATGATAACAATATCGGCGGCTTGCAGCTCCTGCACCAGCAAGTCGGACAGCAGTAACGATTCCGCTTGCTCGGACGACCGCATGGCAGCCGGCGTGTAAAAGCCGGCAATCATCAGGTCGTTGACGCAGGGCAGGCCCGCGGCTACGTCGCGGTAGTTGAATTGCAGGTTGGGGTGTTTGGTGCGCAGTTCGCTCACCAGCTCAATCACCAGCTTCCGGCTCACCGAAAGCTCCTTGCGTCCACTGGAATTGATTACAAGCACATTCATGGGGAAGCCGTTTAAGGTTAAGGCGACTAATTTACGATAAATATTCAATAAATAATATATTTGTTGCGCCGCTTTTGCTGCCTCCGCGAACCACAGCGCGACAAGTAGCCTCGCGTTGTATCTTCGCCCTACGCTGCTATCCAGAAAGACCGAGGGAACGGGCCCGATGACGTCTTGGCAACCTACCGCGAGTAGGTGCCAACTCCCGTTTCACCGCGTTTTTTGGTGAAAGAAGATGACAGCCGGAACCGCACGCCTGCGCGCGGGTTTCTTTCTGGATACGTGCTGATACGCCGCTATTCATCCCGAGAGAAATGTCCGCCTCCACCCTTACCCTTCCCAAAGCTGCCCCGTCCCGCGAAGCCCTCGCCTCGCGCCACCTGCTGCCCGAGCTGCTGCGCCAGCGCCTGCTGATTCTCGACGGCGCGATGGGCACCATGATTCAGCGCCACCCCCTCACCGAGGAGGATTTCCGGGGCAGCCGCTTTGCCAACCACCCCCGCCCCCTGCGCGGCAACAACGACCTGCTGAGCCTGACCCGGCCCGACATCATCCGGGGCATCCACGCGGAATACTTCGCCGCCGGGGCCGATATGGTGGAAACCAACACCTTCAGCGGCACCACCATCGCCCAGGCCGACTACGGCCTGGAGCACGTGGTATATGAGTTGAACTACGAGTCGGCCCGCTTGGCCCGCGAGGCGGCCGACGAGTACAGCAGCCCCGAACAGCCCCGCTTTGTAGCCGGCGCGGTCGGCCCTACCAACCGCACCGCCTCGCTCTCGCCCGATGTGAACCGGCCCGGCTTTCGCGCCGTGACGTTTGATGAGCTGGCCACGGCCTACCTGGAGCAGGTGCGCGGCCTCGTGGACGGCGGCGTGGACACCCTGCTCATCGAGACCATTTTCGACACGTTGAACGCCAAAGCGGCCCTCTACGCCGTGCAGAAGTTTTTTGACGAGGGCGGCCGCGTGGTGCCCATTATGATTTCAGGCACCATTACCGACGCCTCCGGCCGCACGCTGAGCGGCCAGACGGTGGAAGCTTTCTGGAACAGCATTCGCCACCTGCCGCTGCTGAGCGTGGGCTTGAACTGCGCGCTCGGAGCCGACCAGCTCCGCCAGTACGTGCAGGAGTTGAGCCGCATTTCCGACGTGCACATCTCGGCCTACCCCAACGCCGGCCTGCCCAACGCCTTCGGCGGCTACGACGAGTCGGCCCAGGAATTTGCCGCGCTGGTGGAAGAATACCTGAAGGAAGGCATCGTGACGGTGGTGGGCGGCTGCTGCGGCACCACGCCCCAGCACATTGCCGAATTGTCCAAGCTGGCGCTTCGCTACGCGCCGCGTCAGCTTCGACAATTCGGCAATGAAGAATTGAGTGGGCCGAACGCCGATTTGCAAGGCGAAACAGTAGCATCCGATGCTGCAATTCCTCATTCCTCATTCCTCATTCCTCATTCAAACGCCACGCGTTTGTCCGGCCTCGAACCCTTCAACATCACTTCCAGCAGCCTGTTCGTGAACGTGGGCGAGCGCTGCAACGTGACCGGCTCGCGGGCCTTCGCCCGCCTCATCCGCACGGGGGCCTACGAGGAAGCCCTGGCCGTGGCCCGCCTGCAAGTAGAGGAAGGAGCCCAGGTACTCGACATCAACATGGACGAGGGCATGCTCGATTCCGAGCAGGTGATGACGACGTTTCTGCACCTCATCGCTTCGGAGCCCGACATCGCGCGGGTGCCGGTGATGATTGACTCCTCGAAGTGGAGCGTGCTCGAAGCCGGCCTGAAGTGCGTGCAGGGCAAGAGCATCGTGAACTCGATTTCGCTGAAGGAGGGCGAAGATGCTTTCCGCGCCCACGCCCGCACGGTGCGCCAGTACGGCGCGGCCGTGGTGGTGATGGCCTTCGACGAAAATGGCCAGGCCGACTCGCTGGCGCGCCGCCAGGAAATCTGCCAGCGCAGCTACGATATCCTGACCAAAGAGCTGGATTTCGACCCGGCCGACATCATCTTCGACCCCAACATCCTGACCGTGGGCACGGGCATGGACGAACACCGCAACTATGCCCTCGACTTCATCGAGGCCGTGCGCTGGATTAAGCAGCACCTGCCCGGGGCGCTCACCAGCGGCGGCATCAGCAATATTTCGTTCTCCTTCCGGGGCAACGACGTGGTGCGCGAGGCAATGCATACGGCATTTCTCTACCACGCCATCCGCGCCGGCCTCGATATGGGCATCGTGAACCCGGGCCAGCTCGGCGTGTACGATGAAATTGCCCCCGACCTGCTCGAACTGGCCGAAGACGTGCTGCTGAACCGCCGCGCCGACGCCACCGAGCGCCTCGTAGAATTCGCCGACACGGTGAAGCAGAAGGACAAGGTTGAAGTAGTGGCCGATGCCTGGCGCAGCCTGCCCGTGTGGGACCGGCTGCAACACGCGCTGGTGAAGGGTATTACCGAGTTTATTGATGAGGACACCGAGGAGGTGCGCCAGCAGGTGGGCCGGCCGCTGGAAGTGATAGAAGGCCCGCTCATGGACGGCATGAACGTGGTGGGCGACCTGTTCGGGGCCGGCAAAATGTTCCTGCCCCAGGTGGTAAAATCGGCCCGGGTGATGAAAAAAGCCGTGGCCTATCTGGAGCCGTACCTGCTGGCCGACAAGCAGGGTTCGGAGCGCCAGACGGCCGGCAAAATCCTGATGGCTACCGTGAAGGGCGACGTGCACGACATCGGCAAGAACATCGTGGGGGTGGTGCTGGCCTGCAACAACTTCGACATCGTGGACCTCGGCGTAATGGTGCCCCTGGAAAAGATTCTCGACGAAGCCCAGCGCCAGCAGGTCGACGTAATTGGCCTGTCGGGCCTCATCACCCCGAGCCTCGATGAGATGGTGTACGTGGCCCAGGCCATGGAAAAACGGGGCCTGAAAATCCCGCTGCTCATTGGCGGGGCCACGACCTCGCGCCTGCATACGGCCGTGAAAATCGCGCCCTCCTACAGCGGCCCGGTGGTGCACGTGAACGATGCCTCGCGCTCGGTGGGCGTAGCCGCCGGCCTGCTCGGCTCGGGCGAGCGCGCCTACGCCCAGACCGTGGCCGACGACTACGCCACCCTGCGCGCCGACTACGCCAGCCGCCAGCGCGACAAAAGCTACCTCGGCATCGAAGCTGCCCGCGCCAACGGCGTCAAGTCGGATTGGAACACGGTTTCGATTACCAAACCCAGCTTCCTAGGCACGAAGGTGCTCGAAGACTACGACCTCGCCGAGCTGGCCCGCTACATCGACTGGACCCCCTTCTTCCACACCTGGGAGCTGAAGGGCCGCTACCCGCGCATTCTGGAAGATGCCACCCTGGGCGAGGCCGCCACCAAGCTGTTTGAAGATGCCCAGGCCATGCTCACGAAAATTATCGACGGCCAGCTGCTCACGGCCCGCGCGGTGCTGGGCTTCTGGCCGGCCAATACCAGCGATTACGACACCATCGAAATCTACGCTGATGATACCCGTACGGCAGTAGCGACCGAGTTTTTTACGCTGCGCCAGCAGGGCGAGAAAGGTTCCGGCATCCCTAACGTCGCCTTCTCCGATTTTCTGGCGCCAAAAGAATCGGGCCGCGCCGATTATATGGGCGGCTTCGCCGTGACGGCCGGCATTGGCATCGAAAAGCTGATTGAGCAGTACGAGGCCGACCACGACGACTACTCCAGCATCATGGTGAAAGCCCTGGCCGACCGCCTGGCCGAAGCCTTCGCCGAGCGCCTGCACGAACGGGTGCGCCGCGAGTTCTGGGGTTACGCGCCCGACGAGCACCTCACCAACGAGGACTTGGTGCAGGAGAAGTACCGCGGCGTGCGCCCGGCCCCCGGCTACCCCGGCTGCCCCGACCACACCGAGAAAATCACGCTCTTCCACCTGCTCGACGCGGAGGGCCAAACCGGCATTTCGCTCACGGAGAACCTGGCCATGTACCCGGCTTCCTCAGTAAGCGGCATGTACTACGCCCACCCCGACTCGCGCTATTTCGGCCTCGGCCGCATCGGCGTGGACCAGGTAGCCGACATCGCCCAACGCAAGCACATGCCGCTGAGAGAGCTGGAACGCTGGCTGATGCCCAACCTGAACTACGAGCCGAAATAATGTACGTGGACTCTGCGAGTCCGCGCGTGAACGACGCCGCCCCGAATCTATCGACTACTAACGCCTCTACGCGCGGACTCGCAGAGTCCACGCTACTTCTATGAAAGTTACCGACCACCTCGCCAACGCCAACGGCAAAACCCTCTTTTCCTTCGAGGTGCTGCCGCCCAAAAAGGGCGAGAACATCCATACGCTGTTTTCGAATATCGAGCCGCTGATGGAATTCAAGCCGCCGTTTATCGACGTGACTTACCACCGCGAGGAGTACGTGTACCGCCACCACCCCAACGGCCTGCTCGAAAAGAAAACCGTGCGCCGCCGTCCCGGCACGGTAGGCATCTGCGCAGCCATCAAAAACCGCTTCGATGTGGACACCGTGCCCCACCTCATCTGCGGCGGCTTCACGAAGGAGGAAACCGAGAACGCGCTGATTGACCTGCACTTCCTGGGCATCGACTCAGTACTGGCCCTGCGCGGCGACCCCATCAAAAGCGAGGGCCACTTCAAGCCCGAGCTCGACGGCCACGCCTACGCCTGCGACCTCATCGGCCAGGTGGCCAACCTCAACAAGGGCGAGTACCTCGACGAGGAGCAGGACGACACTTGGGCCACCAACTTTTGCATCGGCACGGCCGGCTACCCCGAAAAGCACTTCGAAGCCCCGAACCTGGGCTCCGATATGCGTTTTCTGAAGCACAAGGTCGACCGCGGGGCCGAATACATCGTGACGCAGATGTTCTTCGACAATGAGGAGTTTTTCAAGTTCGAGCGCAGCTGCCGCGAGGCCGGCATCACTGTGCCCATCATCCCGGGGCTGAAGCCACTCACCACCAAAAGCCAGCTCACCATGCTGCCCCGGGCATTTTTCCTCAACATTCCGGAAGTACTGGCCGAGGCCATCAGCCAGTGCCGCGACAACGAGGCGGCCCGCGCCATCGGCATCGAGTGGTGCCTGAACCAGAGCCGCGAGCTGATGGCCCACGGCGTGCCCTGCCTGCACTACTACAGCATGGGCAAGTCGGAAAGCATCCGGCGGGTGGCGGCCGAGTTGTTCTAAGTAGTGCGTCTATTGCCCCTCATTTCAGCCCCGGCCACTTTGGTCGGGGCTTTTTGCTGGCGCTTTTCCGGGTTTGGCATGAGACGGCAGGCCCGCCGCCATTGCCTCCGGCAGAGGCCCCACACAGGCCACCCTGGTTTTGAGAATTCTGACAGAAATCCAATAACATTGGCTAAGAAGGCACCTGCCAGACATGCGCAAACGTATTCTCAGGGCATTTTATTAAGGCCGAGGAGTGAGGAAGGTGAAGGGGCAAAAAAATTTGCATGCTTATAAGGAATATGACTTTTCGAATTGAAACTATCAAATCCGGAATTTGAGTCACGTTCCGACTGGATTGAAGCCTGCCGTATTTTCCAAGGTGGAATCATTCTTACTGCGTTGGTCTTTCAGGCATTTATGTTCGTACATCAAACAAACTAAGCAATATATCGCCTGATTATTTTTTCGCTGAAATCAACAAAAAAATATGCAGTCGTTTGAAAAAAAATAGAACATTTCAGTATCTTTCGAATCCACAAACGTTTGCGAATCGACGGACAAGCCGCTACCCACCCTCAACCCACCCGCTATACTATGAAAAATTATATTTACTCTCTGATTATTTTATTGATTGCCTGGGGTACGGCCCCGGCCCAAGCCCAGAAGATGCGCACCACCAAATGGGAAAGCGGCATGATGGAAAAGCGGCAGAAAATAGGCGTATGGGAATACTACGGCATTACCCCTTCGAAGGAGATGGTAGTAGTGCAGCGCTACGACCATACGAACAAACAGCTCGTGTTCTTTCGCCCGTCGGGTGACCTTGTGTTCAATACCGAAACCACCCCCGGCGAATGGAAGCGGCGCACCGTGGACCGCCCCCCGCTCTTTATCGGGGGCGACGCGGCCCTGGCTTCCTACACCATGCAGCTGCAATACCCGGAGGAAGCGCAGGAAAGAAACATCCAGGGCAAAGTGGTGATTAGCTTCACGGTGGATACCGAGGGCCGAGCTACAGGCCACCGCGTGCTGCGCGGTATTGGCGGAGGCTGCGACCAGGAAGCCCTGCGCGTGGCCAAAACCATCCCCAATGAGTGGATACCGGCCCAGATTGCCGGCCAGAATGTAGCGGCTGAATACGAGCTGCCGCTAACCTTTCGACTGGCGCAGTAGTAGAGGGCTGCAAAGAACCGGGGGCCGACCTTTGCGGCCGCTTAACTTCTGCAAGCCATGATGACAAAAACCCTGAATTTCGGCCGGCCGGCGGGCCGCCTCCTGCTGGGAGCCGGCCTGCTGGCCGCGCTGCTCTTAACCGGTTGCGACTCGACCCCGCGCGAACGGCAGGACGCCGCCCGCGAGGCCGGCCATGAGCTTGACACCCTGGCCCGCACTGCCGCCCGCAAGCTGGCCACCGTGGGCAAAGCCACGGCCCGCTACGACGAAGCCAACCGTGCCCGCCGCGCCCGGCCCCTCGACCCGCGCCAGCAAATGGCTATGGAAGCCAAGCTGCTCGGCCCCTACAACGGCCAGATTAATTCCCTTACCCCGCAGGACCTGCCGGCCGCCTACGGCCAGCTCGTGCGCGAAACCCGCGCCCAGCGCGCCGCCTGGACCGACCGCGACTGGGACTACGCCCGCGCCGTGTACCAGCGCCTGAACGACCAGCTGAAGCAGGTGCGCCTGGACCTGCCGGCCCGCGACGAAGTGCGGGTGCGCGCCCGCCAGGCCGAGTTCGTGGGCCTGCAGGCCGGCCACGCGGCCCAGGGTATCAAGGCGGCTACCAAGGCACCGCCGGCGGGCCGCTAAGGTTCCCTCCTCCTTCTCCACCCGGCATGGCAGGTCCCGACTCCGTTGTGTTTCTCGAATCGTACTACGAGCCAATGGCGGCCAACGTGGCCCGCACCCGGCTGGAGGCGGCGGGTATTCCGTGCTTTCTGAGCAACGAGAACCTGGTGTCTATCATGCCGCTTTACAGTCCTATTACCGGGGGGGTGCGGCTGCACGTGCGTCGGCGCGATGCGGAAGCCGCCCTCGCCATTCTGCAAACCGAAGCCCTGCCGCCGGCTACCGGCCCCGACTTGGCTTCATTCGCGGCCGACGCGCCCGACCCCGTTACGCCGCGCTGCCCGCGCTGCGGGTCGTCGGATGTGGCCTGGGGAGCGGCCACGCGCAATACCTACGGGTTCTGGGAGTCGATGCTGTCGATACTGCTGCGGTATCCGGTGCGGGGCCGGCGCTACCATTGCTTTCATTGCGGGAATGAGTTTAAGTAGCGTTGGGATTCCGGTGACGACTGCCCGGGAAGTCTGGCCACTTTATCCTGAACGTCCTGTTTCGGCGGGCGTCCGCTTATCGGAGCAAGACGTTCTGCGGGCTTCCTCCAATAGCCTTTATACCAAACGCCACCGAACTGACGTTGCTGCCTGTGATGCACCGCTTTTCTTTTCTTACTGCGGATAGACTGCGGCCGCAGCTGGTGCAGCTGGCGCTGGCCCTGCTTCCGGTAGCGGCGGCCCACGCCCAGGCCCGGCCGGCCGGCGACGGCCTGCGGGCTGAATACTACGACGGGATGAACTTCGACCGACTGGTGCTGCGCCGCTCCGATGCGACCATTGCTTTCGATTGGCACCACGCCCCGCCGGGCCGGGGACTGCCGGCCGAATACTTCTCGGTACGCTGGACGGGCTGGCTGGTACCGCCGGTGAGCGGGCGCTACATCTTCCGGGCGACGGTGGACGACGGCATGCGCATCTGGCTGAACAACCAGCTGATTCTGGATGAGTGGCGGCCGCAGCCGGTACGCACCTTTAGCACCACCGCGAACCTGCACGCCGGGCAGGCCTACGAGTTGCGGGTCGATTACTTTCAGGAAATTCTCGACACTCGTGCCCAGCTGGTATGGGAGCGGCCCGACGTAGTGCGCCAGCCACCAGCCGCCTCGTGGCGCAACCTGTGGGGGCTGACGGCCACCACCCCGCCACCCGACGAGCCGATTGCCATGCGCTACCTGTTCAGCCGCAACCCCCGGCCGGCACCCGCCGCCAGTGCGGCCCCCAAGCCGCTGGCCGCCGAAGCACGACCGCCACTGCCCAAACCCTCGCCGGCCCCGCCCGCACCGGGTTTTACCACTGGCCGAACGCTACAGCTAAGCGCCGGCCGGCGAACGGCAGCAGTCCCGCCCACGGTGCTGGCTTTGGTTCCCGTTTCACCGGCTTCGCCCGTGCGCCCCGCCGCGCCTTCCGTTGCGAGGAATGACACCGCCCGGCTGGCCCGGCTGGCGGTGGGCGAAACAGTGACATTGCCGGACCTGTTTTTCGAGCAGGGCCAGGCCCGGCTGCTGCCGGCTACCCGCACCGCGCTCGACAAACTAGCCGCCGTACTGAGCGCGCGGCCGGGGCTACGCTTCGAAGTGCAGGGCCATACCGACAACGTGGGCAGCGCCGAGTTGAACCGCCAGCTCTCGCAGCAACGGGCCGAAACTGTGTGCCTCTATCTCAGCAGGCATGGTGTGGGCACGGCTCAGCTTCAGCCGCTGGGCTACGGCGGCAGCCAGCCCGTGGCCGACAACGCCGACCCGGCCCAGCGCCCCCGCAACCGCCGGGTAGTGCTGCGCCGCCTGTAGCATCCGGAGCATTTCAACGGTGGACGGCATTGGCCGGCGCTGGCATTTTCGCGTAAGGAATGCCCCACACCTAACGCTCCTGCTGCCATGCCCCCCAAGAAAACTGTACCCGCCCAACCCGCCGCCCCGAAACTCGCCGCGAAAGCCGCTGCCGCCCCCAAAACGGCTGCGGTTGCGAAGGCCACGCCCGCCAAAGCGCCGCGCCGCCCCACGGCCCACGATATGAAAGCAGCTGCCCAGAAGCTGCCCTACCCGGCCAAGCAGGCCGACATGAAGCTGCAGCCGCAGTCGACGCTGAGCAGCTACCGCGCCGCTGGCAAGCTGCTGGGCAAAGTTGCCCTCATCACCGGGGCCGACTCGGGCATCGGGCGGGCCGTGGCCGTGGCCTTCGCCAAGGAAGGCGCCGATGTGGCCATCGTGTTCAACGAAAACGTGGGCGATGCCGACAAGACCCGGCAGCTGGTGGAAGCCGAAAAGCGCAAGTGTCTGGTGCTGCAAATGGACGTGCGCGACCCCGAGCAGTGCAAGCAGGCCGTGCGCCGCACCCGCGCCGAGCTAGGTGGGCTGAACATTCTGGTGAACAACGCCGCCTTCCAGATGAGCCAGGAGAAGTTCGAGGACATTCCGGAGGAGCAGATTCGGCGCACCTTCGACACCAACATTCTGGGCTATATCTGGATGGCGCAGGCCGCGATTCCGCACTTGAAAAAGGACGACTGCATCATCAATACGGGCAGTATCGTGGGCATCACGGGCATTCCGATTCTGGTGGATTACGCCTGCTCGAAGGCCGGTATTCACGCCCTCACCAAGTCGCTGGCGCTGTACCTGGGCGAGCGCGGCATTCGGGTGAACTGCGTGGTGCCGGGGCCGGTCTGGACGCCCAACATTCCCGGCACCATGCCGCGCGCGGAAATTGCCAAGTTCGGCCACGAGGTGGCCCTCAAGCGCCCCGGGCAACCCGAAGAGATGGCTCCGGCCTACGTGCTGCTGGCCTCGCAGGACGGCTCGTTCATGACCGGCAGCCTCGTGCACGTGACGGGCGGAAAGCTCAGTAGCGACGAGTAGCCAGTGGGTTTCAGGGTTTCAATTTGAATAACATGCCGAGCGTAGCTGAGGCATCTCGCGGGGGGAAGTAATGAACGTTGTCGAACGATTGAATTACTTCTGCACGCGAGCTGCCTCGGCTACGCTCGGCATGACGTTCTTTTTTCGGGTCTTTTCCTATGGCCCGGGCTTAGCTATAGCTGATTAGCAAAGTTTTGGGCAACGGCTTAGTCAATCTGAAAAAAAGCCCGTTACCTTTCCACTCGCGGTTTTTGCCAGGCAGCGGCACTCCACTCATCTCAATTCCCACTCCTCGTTTATGGCCGACAACTCCTCCTCATTGCTCGACCGCAGCCGCACCGTTGCGGGGCCGGGTTACAACCGCTGGCTGGTGCCGCCGGCGGCCCTGGCCATTCACCTGGCCATTGGGCAGGCCTATGCGTTTAGCGTGTTTAATAAACCGCTGGGCTCGCTCATCAGCGGCGATGCCGACCATCCGGCGGCCGGCGACTGGACGCTGGCTCAGATTGGCCTCACGTTTTCCATCGGTATTGTCCTGCTGGGCTTGTCGGCGGCCATTTTTGGGAAGTGGCTGGAGCGCGTTGGGCCGCGCAAGGCCATGCTGGCCTCGTCGCTCTGCTTTGGGGGGGGCTTTCTTATTGCCTCGCTCGGAGTGAGCTTGCACAACATCTGGATAGTGTATTTCGGCTATGGCTTTGTGGGCGGCATTGGGCTGGGCATTGGCTACATTTCGCCGGTGAGCACGCTCATCAAGTGGTTTCCCGACCGCAAGGGCGTAGCAACGGGCATGGCCATTATGGGTTTTGGCGGCGGAGCCATGATTGGCTCGCCGCTGGCCACCAACCTGATGGCGCACTTCAAAGCCTCGGCACCCCAGGGCGTGGCCCCCACGTTTATTGTGATGGGCATTATTTACCTGCTGTTTATGCAGTTTGGGGTCTGGACCATCCGGGTACCGGCCGACAACTGGAAGCCCGCCGGCTACGAACCTGGCGAGGAGCACAGCGCCCTCATTACGACAGGCAATGTATCGGCCGATAACGCCATCAAAACGCCACAGTTCTGGCTGCTGTGGGTGGTGCTGCTCTGCAACGTAACGGCGGGAATTGGGGTGCTGGAAACGGCTTCGCCGCTTATTCAGTCCGTTATCAAGGGGACGGCAAAGGGCCAGGGCATGACCGAGGCGGCGCTGGTAGCGGCGGGGGCCGGGTTTGTGGGCCTGCTCAGCTTGTTTAACCTGCTAGGCCGCTTTTTCTGGTCGTCGGCTTCCGATAAGCTGGGCCGTAAAGTCACATATGCCATCTATTTTGGCCTGGGAATCCTGCTCTACGCCGCGGCCCCCACGCTCAGCCACAATGCGCAACTGGCGCTGTTTGTGGTGGTGTGCTGCGTAATTATCAGCATGTACGGCGGTGGCTTCGCCACAGTCCCGGCCTATTTATCCGACCTGTTCGGCAAGTACCAAGTGGGCGCTATTCACGGCCGGCTGCTCACGGCCTGGAGCACGGCGGCCATCGTGGGCCACCTCATTGTGAGCACGCTTACTGAGCATGCCAAAGCCTCGGGCCTGAAGGGTGCGGCCACTTATCAGCCCGTCTTCTACACCATGGCGGGGTTGCTGGTAGTGGGCCTGCTGGCCGACTTGGCCGTAACGGCCGTGAACGAAAAATATCAGGAAAAAGGCCCTGTCACCATTCAGCCTGGTGCGCACTAGGCGCGGGCTTTCACTTTCTAATTTGACTTCGATATGAATCCGCAACCCAATTCTTCGGCTTCCTCCGCGGCCGACACCGGCACGGGCGGCTCGGCCGTGCTGGCCTGGCTGTTTGTAGGCATTCCCCTAGCCTGGGGCGTGTCGCAGACGTTCATCAAGGCGCTGACGCTGTTCAAATAAGCGCCGTTGTCTTTTAGCAGTTTGGCGAAAGCAGCCGGCCCGAGGCCGGCTGCTTTTTTGTAGCCCCGCCCTTGCTCTTACCTTCCCCCCCATGAAAAAGCTGCTTCTCCTTGCCCTGCTCACGCTGCTGGCGGCCGCCGCTGCGCCACCCAACACTTCCGTGCAACCGGTACGGCAGTTCCGGCAGGCGCACGAGCGGGAGCTGCTGGCCGAGTTCGAGCAGCTGGTCGCCATCCCCAACGTGGCGGCCGATACGAACGGGCTGCGGCGCACGGCGCGGTTTATTCAGGACATGATGCGGCGGCGCGGCATTGCCACCGAGCTGCTGGCGGCCCCCACGCCGGGCGTGCCGCCGGTGGTGTTTGGCGAAGTGCGGGTGCCGGGTGCTACCCGCACGGTCATTCTCTACGCGCACTACGACGGGCAGCCCGTGAACCCAGCCCAGTGGCGCGAGGGCCTGCAGCCCTTCCGGCCGCAGCTGACCACCGGCCCGCTCGACCGTGGCGGGCAGCTGGCCGCGCTGCCGCCCGCCGGCCAGCCGCTCAACCCCGACTGGCGCCTCTACGCCCGCAGCGCCTCCGACGACAAGGCAGGCGTGATGGCCATTCTGACCGGTTACGAGGGCCTGACGGCCAGCAAGCTGCGGCCGAAGGTGAACGTGAAGTTTTTCTTTGAGGGCGAGGAGGAGAAGGGCTCGCCGCACCTAGCCGAGATTCTGGCCCGGCACAAGGCCCGGCTGGCCTCCGACGTGTGGGTGATTTGCGATGGGCCGGTGCACCAGTCGGGCCGCAAGCAGGTGGTGTTTGGGGCGCGGGGCGACGTGAACATGCGCCTGACGGTGTACGGCCCGCGCCGGCCGCTGCACAGCGGGCACTACGGCAACTGGGCTCCCAACCCTGGCCTGGCCCTGGCCCGCCTGCTGGCCTCGATGGAAGACAGCACCGGCCGGGTGCGCGTGGCCGGTTTCTACGACGATGTGACGCCGCTGAGCCCAGCCGAGAAAGCCGCCCTGGCCCAAGTGCCCAACCTCGACGAAACCATCCGGCAGGAGCTGGGCTTCGCGCGGCCCTACGGCGCGGGCCAGTCGCTGGTGGAGCTGCTCAACCAGCCCTCACTCAATATCAACGGGATGCAGAGCGCCAACGTGGGCGCGGCGGCGGCCAATGTGATTCCGACCACCGCCGCGGCCGTGCTTGATTTGCGCCTCGTGCCCGGCAACGACGCCCAACGCCAGGTGCAGAAAGTGGTGCGTCACATCGAAGCGCAGGGCTACCACGTGCTCAGCGCCGAGCCCACCGAGGCGGAGCGCGCCCAGTACCCGCTGCTGGTAAAAGTCCAGGCCGAGCCCGGCTACAACGCCCAGCGCACCCGCCTCGACTTGCCCATTGCCCGCCAGATTATCGCCGCCGTGCAAACCACCGTGGCCGAGCCCGTGGTGGTGCTGCCCACCATGGGCGGCAGCTTGCCGCTGTATGTATTTGAGCAACAACTACAAGCTCAGACC
>JANXMN010000157.1 GCA_025354605.1 Hymenobacter sp.
GCGACAACCCGCTGCGCGATGCCTACGTGCTGAAAATCAAGCCCGAATTCACCGACACCATGCACCTGCGGCAGCTCAACCACAGCATTGCCGCCCAGCGCGGGGTGTTTGAGGTGCAGTACCCGCAGGACTTGTTTGCCAGCATCAACAACAACCTGACGCGGGTGAGCCTGGTGCTGCTGGGCTTCGCGGCCATTCTGGTGCTGGTGGTAGTTATTCTGATTAACAATACGATTAAGCTGGCGCTGTTCTCGCAGCGCTTTCTCATCCGCTCGATGCAACTGGTGGGGGCGACGCGCCTCTTTATTCAGAAGCCGTTTCTGCGCCGGGCCACCTGGCAGGGACTGGCCAGCGGGGTGCTGGCCGCCCTCATTCTGGTGGCCCTGCTGCAATACGCCTACCTCGAAGTGCGCGAGCTTCGCCTCCTGCGCGACGACCTGCGCCTGGGCATGCTGCTGCTGGCCGTAGTGGTGCTGGGCGTGGTTATCGGCTTCTTCAGTTCGGCTCGCGCCGTGCACAAATACCTGAAAATGTCGCTCGACGAGCTGTATTAGGCATTTAACATTTATCAATTAACATTTAACAGCTGCTCAACTGACGCGGATTGCGTAGGCGGAACGATTGTTAAATGTTAATTGATAAATGCTAAATGAAAAGATTGTTAAATGATAACTGTTAACTGATAAATGAAAAACTTCGCCTTCGGTCCCCGCAACTACCGCCTGATGTGGATTGGCCTGGCCCTGCTGGCGGCCGGCTTCATTACCATGATGTTTGGCGACAAGGCCAACTACGGCGAAGATTTCGTGGGCATTACGCTGGGGCCGCTGCTGCTGCTGGCGGGCTTCGGCGTCGAGTTTGCCGCCATCATGGTGCGCGACAAGTCGCTGGTCGCCGCGCCCGTGGCACCGGTTATCACCCCTGGGTTCACCGCCGAGCAGGTGGCCGCCACTAATGCGCCCATTGCGCCCGCCGCCGCCCCCGCCTACAAGCGCCTTTAATTAAAAAAGTGAGCAATGAACAGTTAGCCGTGAACAGTTAGCAGCTTATTGCTAACTGTTCACTGCTAACTGCTCATTGCTCACTGCTAACTGTTCACTGTTACATGACTTACTGGCACGCGCTGCTCCTCGCTATCGTGGAGGGCATTACTGAGTTTTTGCCCGTTTCCAGCACCGGGCACATGATTATTGCCTCGGCCCTGCTGGGCATTCCGCCCACGCCGTTTTTCAAGCTCTACCTGGTGCTCATTCAGCTGGGCGCGATTCTGTCGGTACTGGTGGTGTACTGGAAGCGGTTTTTTCAGAACATCGACTTTTACCTGAAGCTGCTGGTGGCCTTCCTGCCCATCGTGCTGGTGGGCCTGCTCTTCAAGAAGCACATCGACGCGCTGCTCGAATCGGTGACGACCGTGGCCGTGATGCTGGTGGTGGGCGGCGTGGTGCTGCTATTCGTCGACCGGTGGTTTCCGCAGGAAGAACCCAAAGAAGGCGGCCACCCCGTCACCAACCCCAGCTTCAAGGAAGCGCTGATTATTGGCCTGTTCCAGTGCCTGGCGGTGGTGCCGGGCACCAGCCGCTCGGCCGCGACTATCGTGGGCGGCCTCACCCAGAAGCTGACGCGGCGCGCCGCGGCTGAATTTGCCTTTTTCCTGGCCATGCCCACGATGGCGGCGGCGGCCGTGAAGGACATTTACGACTACTACAAGGAGGCGAAAGCCCACGGCGTGGACTTGGGCCACCTGTTTTCGGCCAGCGAGGTGAAGATGCTGGTGCTGGGCAACGTGGTGGCCTTCGTGGTGGCGCTGCTGGCCATCCGGCTGTTCGTGGGTTTCGTGGCGAAGTATGGCTTCCGGGCTTTTGGCATCTACCGCATTATCGCGGGCGGCATGCTGCTGCTGATGCTGGCCTTAAAGCTGCCGCTGAACGTACTGTAAGACAATGAAGAAAACCCTGGCCGACTACGACTTCGAAACCGGCGAAGTGCTGCTGCTCGACAAGCCCCTGACCTGGACCTCGTTCGACGTGGTGCGCAAGGTGAAGGGGGCCCTGCGCATCAAAAAAATCGGCCACGCCGGTACGCTCGACCCGCTGGCCACCGGCCTGCTCATTCTCTGCACGGGCAAGAAGACCAAGGAAATCGACCAGATTCAGGCCCAGGAGAAGGAGTACGCCGGCACCTTTCGCCTCGGCGAAACCACCCCCAGCTTCGACCTCGAAACCGCCGTGGATGTGGTGCTCCCCTACGCCCACCTCACCGACGAGGAACTGCGCGCCGCCACCGCGCCCCTCACCGGTCTGATTCAGCAGATTCCGCCGATTTTTTCGGCCGTGAAAATCGACGGCAAGCGCGCCTACGAGCTGGCCCGAACCGGACAGGAAGCTGAAATCAAGCCCAAAACCGTTGAAATCAGAGAATTCGAGCTCACACGCATCGTGCTGCCCGAAGTCGATTTCCGGGTGCGCTGCTCGAAAGGCACTTACATCCGTAGCCTGGCGCGCGACTTTGGCGCGGCTCTGGGCTGCGGGGCGCACCTCACGCGGCTGGTGCGCACGCGCATCGGCGAGTACCGGGTGGAGGACGCTTTTTCGCTGGCCGACATCGAAGCCCTGCGCCCGCCGCGCCCCGAGGGTGAAGGCCCGGCGCGGACCCGTGCCGAGCGGCCCGGCATCGCGCCCAACCGCGTGGGGCTGCAATATTTCGCCGCTTTGCAGGCCGATGCGCTGGCGGCGCAGCAGCACGAAGCCCCGGCCGAAACACCCGGAGCGCCCGCCGAGTAGTGTGTGCGGCTTGCCCCCCGCCCGTCGTTGAACGTAACCTAAACGACTCGTTCAACGACGGGCGGGGACAAGCCCCGCACCCTACCCAATCTTACGCCTGCTACCTTCGTGGCGCGTTCTGCTTTCATTTATCCGCTTCTCCGGCGCCCTATGCACGTCATCCGCGACCCGGCCCAGTTTCCGTTTCTTGGCAATGCTGTTGTTACCAGCGGCACTTTTGATGGGGTGCACCTGGGGCACCAACGCATTCTGGCGCGGCTGCGCGAGGTGGCCCGGGCCAGCGGCGCGCCCTCGGTGGTCATCACCTACTGGCCGCACCCGCGCCTGGTGCTGGGGCCGCCGCCCTCCCACCCCGAGCTGCTGGAGCTGCAGCTACTGAATACGCTGGAGGAGCGCATTGCCCGGCTGGCCGCGCTGGGGGTTGACTATCTGCTTATCGTGCCCTTCACGAAGGAATTTGCGCAGTGGAGCTCGGAGGAATACATCCAGCGGCTACTGCTGCACACCGTGGGAGCCCGGCAGTTGGTGATTGGCTACGACCACCGCTTTGGCAAAAACCGCGAGGGCGGCTTCGACTACCTGAGCCAGCACGCCGCCCGCTACGGGCTGACGGTAGAGGAGATTCCGCGCGAAGATGTGGACGCCGTGGGCGTGAGCAGCACCCGCATTCGGCAGGCCCTGCGGCGGGGCGACGTGGCCACCGCCAACCGTTACCTGGGCTACCAATATCCACTCACCGGCGTGGTGGAGCACGGCCAGCAGCTGGGGCGCACCATCGGCTACCCAACCGCCAATATGCGCGGGGAGGAGCCACTAAAGCTGGTGCCGGCCCGGGGCATTTACGCGGTGTGGGCTACGACGGCGGCGGGCACGCGGCATCGGGGCATGCTTTCTATTGGCGTGCGGCCCACGATTGGCACTGATTTAGCCCAGACCATCGAGGTGAACCTGCTCGACTTCGCGGGCGACCTCTACTGGCAATTACTGACGCTGGAATTCGCGGCCTGGCTGCGGTCCGAGGAAAAATACGACGGGCTGGATGCGCTGACGGCGCAACTGGCGTTGGATGAGCAGAACACCCGGGCGGCGCTGGCCTAAGCCGCGGCCCGGTCAACCTCAACTTATTTATAACGAATGATTTACTTCCGATTATTCCTGTTATTCTGCCTTGCCGGGCTATTGTCGCTGAACGCGGCCCGGGCCCAGAGCAAGGTTAGCGGCGTGGCCCTCGACTCGGTTTCGCACGAGCCGCTGGCGTTTGCCAGCGTGTTTATGGCCAACACCACGATGGGCGTGACCACCAACGACAAGGGCGAGTTTGAGTTTGCCCGCGTGCCCAAGGGCAGCTACGACGTGGTGGGTTCCTACGTGGGCTACCGCCTGGGCAAGCAGACCATTACCGTCGAAACCACCCCGCTGAAGCTGACCCTGAGCCTGGCCCCCACCGGCAACCAGCTGGGCGAAGTAGTGGTGCGCCCCGAGCCCAACAAACCCGCGGAGTACCGGCAGTTCACCGAGCTGTTTATCGGCGGCAGCACATTTTCGGAGCAGTGCCACATCAGCAACCCCGACGATGTGCGCGTGATGCTCGACGACTCGACCCAGGAGCTGACGGCCCGCACCAAGGAGTTTCTGCAGATTGACAACGATGCCCTGGGCTACCGCCTAAAATATTACGGCCTGTATTTCGCCTACGACAAAGATGCCCAGTCGATTACCTACTACGGCCAGCCGGTATTCGAGGAGCTGAAGCCGCGCGACGAGGCCCAGCGCCGGCTGTGGACGGCCAACCGTCTCACGGCCTACACGGGCTCGCTGATGCACTTTCTGCGCTCGCTCTACACCAACCGTCTGGCGGCCGGCGGCTTCCTGGCCCAGCAGATTCGGGTGGTGCCCAACCCACGCTACGAGCGCAACCAGCAGCAGCGCGAGGCCCTGCTGGCGGCCGGCGCGGCCGGGGCCTACTCGCCCGCCGAGCAGGATTCGCTGCGCCGCTGGAGCCACGAAGCCCCCGAAACCGCCACGCTTTTCCCCGAGGCCCGGCCCATCGACAGCCTGCGGGTGGTGAAGCCCAACGGCCGCATCTTTCTGCGTTTCAGCGGGCAGCTGCAGGTGGCCCACTTCGGCGAAGCACCTGACCCGCGCTTCCGGGGCAAGATGGGGACGCTGGGCTACGCGCGCACGCCCTATCCGCCGGTGCGGCAGGTGTCGCGCCTGCAGTTAGTCGATGGCGAGGCTGAAATTCAGGCCGACGGCTCGGTGCGCAACCCGCTCGCGGTGGCCATTGGCGGCTACTGGGGCTTCGAGAAAATCGGCGAGTTCCTGCCCTATGATTACGTGCCAACGGGTATGCCCGCGCCGGTGCGGGCGGCTCCGGCCGCCCCAGTGCGGCCGGTGCGGCGGCGGTAGGGCGGAACCGGGGCCAGAAAGAAAGTCAGCCGGGGCCAAAAAGCACGTCATGCAGAGCGCAGCGAAGCATCTTTAC
>JANXMN010000163.1 GCA_025354605.1 Hymenobacter sp.
GCATCTCTACCGCGCAAGCAATTCAGCTACTATTGCGGTAGAGATGCTTCGACTGCGCTCAGCATGACGGCCTTTTCGCTACGGTTACTTTTGCTTGAGGACTTATTTCTCGTTCGGCGGGCGCTTGGCCGTCACCAGCTCCACGGGCATGAAATCGGTGGGGGGCACCTGGCGGCCGTCGGCGCTCACGTACATCGGCCGGATAAGTATGTTGAGGCGGCGGTTTTTGCTGGTGAAGTCGGTGAGGCCCGAGGCGAAGGCGGCGGGCGTGCTGCCGGCCAGCTTATCGGAGGTCACATTCAGGTTCACTTCCAGGGGCAGGGTTTCAATGGTGCCGGCCTCCAGCGGCATATCCACGGCCGTCGAGCCGGCGCTGAGCTCCTTGCCATCGAGCATCAGCTTGTAGTCCATGGCCTTCAGCTTGAGGTCGAGGGTGCTGGGGTTGCGGGCGTAAATGCGCATTTTCATGCGCAGGGGCAGGTTGCCGCTTTGCAGGGCGGTTTGCAGCTTGGTCTGCTGGGGCGAGGTGAAGTCGTCGGCCTGGCGTACGAACAGGATGTCCTGCCCACCGAGGCGGGCCTCATCCACGAAGTTGAGCCGGTACTGCATCTGGGTGTACGCCTTGTTCTCGCGCATCTCGGCGGAAACCGATTTTCCGGTGGGCGAGTCCTTCACTTTTTCGCTGACGCTGCACGAGTCAACGGCAATAAGCAAAGTGCCCAGGGCCAGGGCGTTTAGGGGAAACCGTAGGGAAGCAAGTAATTTCATGGGGCTAAAAAGCAGGGCAAAACGGAACAAAAAAACCAGTACGGCCCAGCTTGGGCGTGCTTACGCGAACAAGTGGCTAAAGGATTACAAAGCCAGTCCAACGATTAGACATTGGACTGAACGCGGACGATGAAAAGCAGCAGCGCCACGACAAAACCCAGTAGAATAATGCGAAACCCATGCGCCCGGTCGGCGGCCGAATAAGCGGGGCCCTGGGTGCCGTCGAGCAGTTTTTTCTTCGCGTACAGCAAATTCAGCCCAATAATAATGCCGATGAAGCCGCCCAGGCACGACATCAGATACCCCGCGATAATGGATACTTTCTGGCTGGCTTCGGGCTTGGTGAGCTCTACGGCGCGGTACTGCTGCAGCAAGCGTACCGTATCGGGCGTGACGTCGCGCCCGCGCTGCCGCAAAATCCGGCCGGCCAGCGCCACATCGTAGCTGCTCCACTCGTCGCGCTTCATGATTACTTCAAACAACTCGTCGTCGCCGAAGCCAAAGAGATAGTGGCCAGGGTCGGCATCGGCGGTGAACTCCTCGTTGGCCCGGTCTTCCAACTCGCGGGCGGTTTCGAAATCCGTCGGCTTCAAGCGCACCACGAACCGGGTTTCTGCTTCATTAAATGCCATCTTCGGGTCGTAAGCTGGCTTGTAGTAACCAGTTTCAAATAAGACGTCGTGCTTAAAAAGCAGGTCAATGAGCGGCTGAGCAGCGTCGGGGGAAATGAAAGACTGATATTGTTGGAATGCACTCATCAAGCTAAAGGAAGGTTACGGGCTACTAGTTAGCCGAAATTTTCCGGGAAATCCATTTTAGTAGCCCGGTTCACTGCCGGAGCAGCCAATAAAAAGGCCGGAAGCATTCGCCTCCGGCCTTTCCTCAAACGAATCCGAATCGGTGTAATCCGTCAAATCCGTTACAATCTGCGGTCCTTATTTCAGGTTCGCCGACGCCTGAATCGGCTCGAAGCCGGTGGTGCGAAACGCCCGTCCCGTGGCGTTCTGGAAGGTGGGGCGCACGCGCACACTCAGGCGAGCCGGCTGCCGGTTCCAGGTGCTGAAGGCGCTGGCCAGGCGTTCGGGTTTCATGCCCGCGCCCAGCACGTCGCGCACGTTGGCCGTCACCGTCAGGGGAATGGACAGCGTGTTGCGCCCCGGCACTTCCAGCACATCGTCGGTCGTGCCGCGCGCCACTTCGCGGTTGTCGACCAGGACCTGATACTCCAACTCATTGAGCTGCACTTTCTCCCGGTTGGGGTTGTGCGCTTCGAGCCGCAGCTGCAGCCGCAGCGGCACGTCGGCATTGCCGCTGGCTGCCGCCGTCAGCTGGTCTGCCTGGGCTGGTGGCAGCACCGGGCCGGCCTTGGGCGTTAGCACGTTAAAGCCGCCGAGCTGTGCTTCGTCCAGGCTCGCGAGGCTGAACGTCGTTTTGGCGTAGGTGCGCACGGCTTTCTTTTGCTGGCGCAGGCTGGGTGCCGGAGGGGCAGGCTTAAGAGCGTCGGTGGCCGGATACTTTGCACTGTCCTGGGTTTGGTCGCTAACCGAGCAGCTGGCCAATGCCCCGGCGGCAAGGACGGCGCTTAGTAGCCTGGCGCGGGCAGAAATTGTGCTCAGTGGGGAAGACATACCTGAAAAGTGGGTGTGGTTATTATCAAAAATAATGAACGGTGGAAGATACTAGATAACACTGCAACCCTCCCGCCGCCTATCGTCCATACCGCGCGCTAAACTGCGCCAAAAGCAACGAAAAAAGGCCGGAAGCAACTGCTTCCGGCCTTTCCTCAAACGAATCTGAATCTGTGTAATCCGTCAAATCTGTTACAATCTGCGGTCCTTATTTGCCGTCTACTTCCTCGTAGTCAACATCGGTGACGTGGTCGCCGGCCGGCTGGCCCTGGCCGTTGCCAGCATCCTGGCCGTCGCCGCCGGGGAAGCCTTCGCCGGGCTGGCCGCCTTCAGCGCCGCCTGCGGCGTACATCTCCTGCGAGGCCGCCTGCCAGGCGGCGTTGATAGCCTCCATGGCGCTGTCGATGCGGGCCAGGTCTTTGGCTTCGTGAGCTGATTTGAGGTCGGCCAGCGCGCCTTCAATGGCGGTTTTGTTGCCGCCGCTCAGCTTTTCGCCGTACTCCTTCAGCTGCTTCTCCGTCTGGAAAATCATGCCTTCAGCGGCGTTCACTTTGCCAATGCGCTCGGCTTCGGCTTTGTCCGATTCGGCGTTGGCGGCGGCTTCGTCGCGCATCCGCTTGATGTCGGCATCGGTAAGGCCGCTGCTGGCTTCGATGCGGATTTTCTGCTCCTTGCCGGTGCCCTGGTCCTTGGCGGTTACGTTCAGAATGCCGTTGGCGTCAATGTCGAACGTTACCTCAATCTTCGGAACCCCACGCGGAGCAGGCATTATGCTGTCGAGGTGGAACTTGCCGATGGTGCGGTTCTGGCTGGCCAGCGGCCGCTCGCCCTGCAACACGTGGATTTCCACCGAAGGCTGATTGTCCGAAGCGGTCGAATATACTTCCGACTTCTTGGTCGGGATGGTGGTGTTGGACTCAATCAAGCGGTTCATTACGCCACCCTGCACCTCAATGCCCAGCGAGAGCGGGGTCACGTCGAGCAGCAGCACATCCTTCACTTCGCCGGTGAGCACCCCGCCCTGGATGGCGGCGCCGATGGCCACCACTTCGTCGGGGTTCACGCCTTTCGACGGCTTCTTGCCGAAAAACTTCTCCACTTCCTCCTGGATGCGGGGAATGCGGGTCGAGCCACCCACGAGAATCACCTCGTCGATGTCCGAAGTGCTCAGGCCGGCGTCCTGCATGGCTTTTTTCACGGGCTCCATCGAGCGGCGCACGAGGTCATCGGCCAGCTGCTCGAACTTCGAGCGGCTCAGCTTCACCACCAGGTGCTTGGGGCCGGAGGCCGTGGCCGTGATGTAGGGCAGGTTGATTTCGGTTTCGTTCGAGCTCGACAGCTCCACTTTGGCTTTCTCGGCGGCTTCTTTGAGGCGCTGGAGGGCCATGGGGTCGGAGCGCAGGTCGAGGCCTTCGTTGTCTGCCTTAAACTGGTCGGCGAGGAAGTTGATGATAACCTGGTCGAAGTCGTCGCCGCCGAGGTGGGTGTCGCCGTTGGTGCTCAGTACTTCAAACACGCCGTCGCCGAGCTCCAGAATGCTGATGTCGAAGGTGCCGCCGCCAAGGTCGTACACGGCAATTTTCTGGTCTTTGTGCTTCTTGTCGAGGCCGTAGGCCAGGGCCGCGGCCGTGGGCTCATTGATGATACGCTTCACGTCGAGGCCGGCAATGGCCCCGGCCTCTTTGGTGGCCTGGCGTTGGGCGTCGTTGAAGTAAGCGGGCACCGTGATAACGGCTTCGGTAACGGGCTGGCCGAGGTAATCTTCGGCGGTCTGCTTCATTTTCTGGAGCACCATGGCCGAAATTTCCTGCGGGGTGTAATTGCGGTCGCCGATTTTGACGGCCACCGTGTTGTTGGAGCCGGGGGTGAGCTCATACGCCACGTACTTACTTTCGTTCTGGACCTCCGAAAACTGGCGGCCCATGAAGCGCTTGATGCTGGCGATGGTGTTTTTGGGGTTGGTCACGGCCTGGCGCTTGGCCGAGTCGCCCACTTTGCGCTCGCCCTTGCCCCCGTCGAGGAAGGCGACGATGCTGGGGGTGGTGCGGCGGCCTTCGCTGTTGGGAATCACAACGGGTTCGTTGCCTTCCATTACGGACACGCACGAGTTGGTGGTGCCGAGGTCAATGCCGATTATTTTGCCCATGAGAGGGGTGCGTTGGTTAAAAAGAGTGGAATATGTCAGGTTAGAAGCGCCTTTGCAGCCGCTATCCTGGGATTACAAGCAACGTACCAGCCCGCTTTTGGTGACAGTTTGTCACCGAAAGCGGGCTGGAGCCGATGTTATGCGACGCGGTGGCTGGAATGGGTACGAGCGGGCGTAGGTTTCCTGACAGGGGGGCGGAAACAGTGGTTGCTAAAGTTTCAGCAGCAACTCCAGAATTATTTTTTGGCTGGCGCAACCAAGAATGTACGGAGCATATTGTCCGGCGATTGATATACGACAGGTTCCACTACATCTCCGATTTGAAAGACTGGGTGCATATCAAAGAGGTTGGATGCTATCTGATTCAGTAACTCATCATCAGCACTTAAATTCCACTCATAAGAATTAGGAAGAGAAGGGTTTGAAAGCGACACAATTTTTAGGGCCGACTCAGACACAACAATTGCATCAGCTATTAACCATAGCTGACCCTGATGTTTGAACATAGGAAGATGCAAGCGATAGGTAAATTCCGTGTCGGTATTATTCGGTAAGAATTCGTCTAAGAAATAGGTAAGTATCTCTGAAAGATTCTCTGGCCCGCCAATTCCATTAAAGCTTCCTTCTTTAACAGCACAGCCAATCCAGTTTGTAGGGCTGCGCTGAATCAACTTGTATTCTAGCTGCGCGTTTCGCAGGCAGGTATCTTCTAAATTGATTTGTACATCCCATCCAGGATTATCTAAAGTCGAAATAGAAACGCCATACTCGTGTTCCCAATCCCCATCACAATGGATGGTGTACCAGCGCTGAATTCGTTGCATTAAGTCCATGCAGCGAATAACGATGAATCCGGCGACTCAGCGCCCCAAAAAAACCCGCACCTGCTGCTCCCAATCGGCCGAATAGCGCTTCCAATATGGCTCGTGGCCCACGCCGGGGAAATCATGGCGCGTTTTCGGCCCGGCTAGATTCGTAAAAATGGCCTCGGTTTCGGCGCTGGTCACGCGCGGGTCGGCGGTGCCCCAGAGCAGGAGGGTGGGCGTGTGGATTTGGCGGGCGTAGCGTTCCGCATCGAGGCCGAAGGCCCAGAAGCCATTTTGCACGCCGCCCCAGAAAACCAGCATGTCGGCCAGCGGGAAGCCGGGGACGTGCATGGCGGCGAAGCGGTTGTAGGCTGTCTGGCGCATGTTGCCGTAGGGGCATTCGAGGATGTTGGCCGTGGGGTGCACGCCCAGCTCGGCCTCGGCCCGCATGATGGCCACTGCCCCCATGCTCACGCCGTAGAGAATCAATTGTTGGTGCTTGGTGCCTGGGGCTTGGTGCTTGGGCTGTTCGGTCGCGAGCCAGCGCACGGCGGCGGCCACGTCGAACGCCTCGCGGTAGCCCACGGTGGTTTGGTAGCCGGCCGAATTGCCGTTGCCGGTCTGGTCGACGAGCAGCACGGCGTAGCCCAGGCGGCGGAAGTAGCCGGCCTCGGTGGCAAGGCTGCCCTTGCTGCGCGTGTAGCCGTGAAACAGCGCCACCGTGCCCCGGCAGCGGCCGGAATCGGGCGGCGCGTACCAGGCGGCAAGGGGGCCGTTGGGGCTGGCAATGGTCACGTTTTCGACCGGGAAAGCGGGCCGCGGGCCGGCGTCCGGCTTGGGGTTGCGGATGCCGGTGAGCAGCAGCCAGAGCCTCTGGCGGCCCGTCAGTTTCTCGGGGTTGGGCGAGTGCAGGCCAGGCTCGTTGGCGAAATGCGTGAAGCGCCAGGCATGGAAGAAGGCCACGGCATTCATCAGCCCAAAGGCGGTGAGCAGAAGGAGAAGCAGGCGGCGTTTTTTCATAGCAGCAAACAGATGATTTCCGTGGCCACCCCGCTGTTTGCAACAATAAAAATGCAACAATTTAAAATGTTGCAAAAATTTTGTTACAAGCGGGGCGGGGCGGGGCGGGGGGCGACGGTGGCGGTATGGCGCAGGGCCGCCACTTCGGCCGGGGTAAGGTCGCGCCACTGGCCGGGTTGCAGGTCGCCCAGGGTAAGGGTGCCCAGGGCGGCGCGCACCAAGCGCAGGCAGGGCCGGTTCACGGCCGCGCACATCTTGCGCACCTGCCGGTTCATGCCCTGCGCAATCGTGATTTCCAGCCAGCTGGTGGGGATGCTGGCCCGGTAGCGGATGGGGGGAGTGCGCGGCCACAGGTGGGCCGGCTCGGCAATGGCGGCGGCGCGGGCGGGGTCGCAGCGGCCGTCCTTAATCTGTACGCCGCGCCGCAGCGGCTCCAGCGTTTCATCCGCAATCAGGCCCTCGACCTGCGCCCAGTAAGTTTTCGGGACCTTGAACTTCGGGTCGCTGAGGCGGTGCTGGAGCTGCTTGTCGTCGGTGAGCAGGAGCAGGCCTTCGCTGTCGAAATCGAGCCGGCCCACGGGGTACACGTCGGGCACCGCCACGAAATCCTTGAGCGTAGCGCGCCCGTGCTCGTCGGTGAACTGGGTGAGGACTTCGTAGGGCTTGTTGAGGAGAAGGTAGCGCATGGGCTTTTTTCAGTTCAGCACGTCATGCAGAGCGCAGCGAAGCATCTTTAC
>JANXMN010000166.1 GCA_025354605.1 Hymenobacter sp.
CGGCAAATGCTTGCCAGAACTCACTCACCTGCCTAGTGTGCTGCGTTCATATCCATTTTGACCCCGGGCTTCACGCGCTTGATGAGCAGCACCAGCGGCAGGCAAGCCAGGAAAAACAGCCCCAGCCCGGTGAACACCTGCGCGTAGGTGATGATGGATACCTGCTTCATCAGCAGGCCTTCGAGGGCGGCGGTGGCTTGGCGCTGGGCCTGTTCGAGCGGGAAGCCGCGAGCCACGAAGTTCTGGGTGTACGCCTGGATGCGCTGTAGCGTAGCGGGGTTGTAGAGCGAAATATGGGGCAGCAGCGCCACCCGGTTCAGCGCGATGTTGCGCTCGAGGTAGGTGCCCACGATGGCCACGCCGAACGAGCCGCCGAGCTGGCGAATCATGCCGGTGAGGCCGGCCGCCTGCCCGGCGTCCTTGCCCTGCAGGCCGGCCAGGCTCATGGTGGTGATGGGCAGGAAGATGAGGCCCAGGCCCACGCCCCGCACCATGAGGGGCCAGAAAAAGTCGCTCTCGCCGGCCGTGGGCGTGATGCGCGAGGCAATCCAGAACGTGAAGAAGAAGAAGATGGTGAAGCCCAGCGGAATCATGTACTTCTGGGGCACGCCGGCTTGCAGGGCGCGGCCAATCAGGGGCATCATGAAGCCCGAGGCCAGCGCGCCGGGCAGCAGCAGGTAGCCCGTTTGGGCGGCCGTGAAGCCGAGGATGCGCTGCGTGAAAATGGGGAACACGAACACCGACGCGAACAGCCCAAAGCCCAGCACGAACGACAGGAAGGCCCCCACCGCCAGGTTGCGGCTCTTGGTGAGCACGCGTAGGTCGACAATGGGCTTGGCGGCCGTGAGCTCGCGCCAGATGAAGCCGACGATGCCGATGACCGACAACCCGGTGAACAGCAGGATGGTGTTGTCGTCGAACCAGTCGCTGCTCTCGCCTTGCTCCAACACGAACTGCAGCGAGCCCACGCCCAGAATCAGCAGGAAGATGCCGGCCCAGTCAATCTCGCGCAGGGGCCGCGGAATAGCGTTTTTGATGCGCTCCGGGTCGCGGATGAACAGGAACGTGAAGATGCCCGCCATGATGCCCACCGGCACGTTCACGTAGAAAATCCAGGGCCAGTCGAAGTTATCCACGATGTAGCCGCCGAGCGTGGGGCCGATGGTAGGCCCGATAATCACGCCCATGCCGAACAGGGCCTGCCCCAGCGGCAGTTGCTTGGGCGGAAACGTATCAATCAGAATGGCCTGGGAGGTGGCCATGAGCGCGCCCCCGCCAATGCCCTGAATGAAGCGGAACGCCACCAACTCCCACAGGTTGGTGCTCTGCCCGCAGGCCATCGAGGCCAGCGTAAACAGAATCACGGAGAAGAGAAAGTAGTTGCGGCGCCCGAACTGCTCGGCCAGGAAGCCGGTCATCGGAATCACAATCACGTTGGCGATGCCGTAGGCGGCCACCACCCAGCTCACCTCCTGCTGCGTGGCCGAGAGGTTGCCCATCATCTGGGTCAGGGCCACGTTCACAATGCTGGTGTCAATGAGCTCCAGCAGCACGCACAGGACCACCGTGATGACGATAATCCATTTTCTAAAACCAGTTTCCATATGTTGTTTCTGTCATTGCGAGGAGGAATGACGAAGCAAGCCTTCCCCTCTAAGCGACCAACCTGATAATGTGATGAGCCCCTCGCAAGCAGGCATCAAGCAGTTAATTTGATGCCTTGCGAGGGTTAGGGTGCTGAGAGGAAGGATTGCTTCGTCGTTCCTCCTCGTAATGACACGTTGTTCTACTTCACGGCCACCTGCACATTCACGCTCATACCGGCGCGCAAAGGGTGCTGGGGGTCGTCTTTGTCGAGTGCGATTTTCACGGGCACGCGCTGGGTCACTTTCACGAAGTTGCCGCTGGCATTGTCGGGGGGCAGCAGGGCGAAGCGGGCACCGGTAGCGGCCGAGAGGCTTTCGATGTGGCCCATAAACGCCTCGTGGGGGTAAGCGTCCACGTTGAGCTTTACGGGCTGGCCCACTTTCATGTCTTCGAGCTGGGTTTCCTTGAAGTTAGCCACCACCCAGGTGCGAGCGCTGCCCACAATGCCCAGCAGCTGCTGGCCGGGCTGCACCACCTGGCCGGGCTGCACGTTCTTCTTGCTGATGACGCCGTTCTGGGGTGCTACAATGGTGGTGTAGCTCAATTGCAGGCGGGTATTGTCGAGGTCGGCTTGGCGCTGCTTCACCACGGCCTGGGCCACGGCAATCTGCTGCTGAGCGACGGCTACCTGCTGGCGGGCTACGCTCACCTGGTCGGTGGCGGTGGCGCGCTGGGCGGCGGTAGCCTTCAGGTTGGCCTGCACGGCATCGTACTCACTCTGCGGAATGATGTCCTGGTTGCGTAGGAAAGTGCTGCGCTTGAGGTCTTTCTGGAGACGCTCCTGGTTGGCCTCGCTCACGCCGATGCCGGTTTGGGCGGTGCGCACGTTGGCCTGGGCGGTGCCCACGCCGGCGCGGGCGGCCGTTACCTGAGCCCGGGCAGCAGCGAGGGCGGCCTCGGCGGCGTTGATGCGCTGTTGGTAGTCGGCCGGGTCGAGGGTCACGAGCACGTCACCCTTTTTCACGACTTGGTTGTCGTCCACGTTCACCGTCAGTACGGGGCCGCCCACGCGGGGCAGCACCGGGTAGATGTCGCCTTCTACCTGGGCATCATCGGTGCTCTCATGAGCTTTAGCAAACTGGTAGCGGGTGTAGCCATAGTAGCCACCGGCCAGCAGTACCAGCGCCAGAATGATGAGCACAAGGGGATTACGCTTCTTAGGCTCCTCCATCGGCTCGGCTTCGGTCGAGGCCGCGTGCGGGTAGGGAGCAGGAGCGTTTTGGGTATCGGGGGCGGTTTGGGTCTGAGCCATCTTAAATTTAATTAAGAATGAGGAATGAAGAGTGAGGAATTGAAAAGCAACTGAGATGTCAGAAGGGAATGAAGCACCGTCAGGGATAATTCTTCATTCCTCATTCTTCATTCCTCATTGAGTAAAGGCGCGCGCACCAGTAGGGTGGCGCAGCGGGCGGTGCGGAGTACGATTTCGGCGGTGGTACCCATCAGAAAGCGGGTAAGGCCGGTCTGGCCGTGGGCGCCAATAACAATTAAGTCAGCCTGTTGGCGGCTGGCCTCGGCCACAATTTCCGGGGCCGCCTCGCCGCGTACCATGCCGGTGTGCACGTGGGCCACGCCAGCTTCTTCGGCTGCGGCGCGTAGGGCCTGCATCCGGCCGGTGCAGGGCGCAAACACCTGCGCATCGGGCTGCCGACCAGTGGGGTCCTCCTGCAGCTCGCACACGTGCAGCAGCCGCAGCTCGGCCCCGTACGCCACGGCCAGGGCCGCCGCGTAGGCTACCAGGCCGGCCGAGGCAGCCGAGAAATCGAGCGGACAGAGGATGGTCATTTCTTTAATGAAGAATGAGGAATGAAGAATGAGGAATTGGTAGCAGGAGCGAAAGAGAATTCTTCATTCTTCATTCCTCATTAAGCGCCAGCGTTACTGCCAAATCTGCTCGCCGGTGGCGCGGCGCAGCTGAAACTGGCCCA
>JANXMN010000193.1 GCA_025354605.1 Hymenobacter sp.
AAATCGGCGACAAGCGCAAGCTACTCGAACTAGCCATCAAAAACGTGCTCTACGCCCGCAAGGAGAAGGAAATCATGAACGAGAAGAGCAAGGACAGCAACGAGGTGCGCATCATGGAAACCATCAAAAAGGACCTGCGCCTCACCGAGCTCCCGAAGCACATCGAGTGCTTCGACAACTCCAATTTCCAGGGCGACAACCCGGTGGCCGCCATGGTCTGCTTCCGCAACGCCAAGCCCAGCAAAAGGGACTACCGCCACTACCACATCAAAACCGTCCTCGGCCCCAACGACTTCGACTCCATGTACGAAGTCGTCACCCGCCGCTACCGCCGCCTCGTCGACGAAGGCGCCAGCCTCCCGCAATTAGTCATCGTCGATGGTGGCAAAGGCCAGCTCAGCATGGCCGTCAAAGCCCTGAAAGACCTCAACCTCTGGGGCCAGATACCCGTCATCGGCATCGCCAAGCGCCTCGAAGAAATCTACGTCCCCAACGACCCCCTCCCCATCTACATCGACAAGCGGAGCGAATCGCTGCGCCTTTTCCAGCGCATGCGCGACGAAGTCCACCGCTTCGGCATCACCTTCCACCGCTCCCGCCGCGACGCCGGCACCCTCAAAACCGAGCTCACCGACGTCAAAGGCCTCGGCCCCGTCACCGCCGACAAGCTCCTCAACAAGTTCAAGTCCGTCAAAAAAATCCGCGAGCTCTCCGAAACCGAGCTAATCGCCGAAGTCGGTCAAGCCAAAGCCCGCATCCTCCAAACCTACTTCGCCGAAAACGCGGCCCCGGCCCACCCCATGCCTCCCCGCCAGCTCCCGACCCAAAGTAGCCAGCCATAAAAAAGCCCCCGCAGCAATGCGGGGGCTTTTCGTTTTTAAGCGGCTGAGCAGCTTAGAAGCTCCACAGGTTGTACTCGTACTCAATCAGGTCAGCCGAGGTCTGCTGCGCGGCCAAAATACCCTGCTGCGCGCCCCCGTAGATGTCATCCAGCCGGCTGTCACCGGCGTTCGACACTTTGGTGATGTAGGAGTTGAACAGCCACAGTTCGAAAGCATCAGCTAGGTTCTTATGCTGCGCGTCGTTCTCCGCGTTGAACCAGATAGCATTCTGCGGGTTGGCGCGGAAAATCTTCACCAGGTCACTGTACTTGAACGTGCCAATCGGCTTCTCAATACCCGAGGTATTGGAGGGCAGCGTCGAAGGCACGTGCAGCGTAATAGACTTGATGTCGTGATACATTCTCGACCGTTTCTTGTCGAAAATCATATCCTCCTTCAGTTCCAGCTCATACAAGTCCTTATAACGATACTCATTGCCAACTGGCTTCGGCGGAGCAGTCACTACCGGTGCCTGCGCTATCATAATCACTTTGCCCTTTCTGTCCTTCATCGGCTTGCCATTGGCATCCAGTTTGGGCACCTTCTTCACGACCGGCTTAGCGGGCTTTGCGCCCCAGTCATCACCGCCCGACTCCGACTTGAAACCGGCGGCAATCTCATCCGCACTCAGCTTATCCACCGCGTCAACGTAGGAACTGTTGCCTTGCACCTCAGTCGGCGTAAACGTCGACGTAAGCGAATCATTCTTGTAGGCCTGCAGCTCGCCCCGCTTCACGGCTTCCAGAATCACCCGGCTGATTTCCTTGCCCTCCGAGAACATCGGCTTATTCTGCTTCTCACGCAGGTCAATTTGACGCCAGATGCTCTTACGAAACATCTGGTCAGACAGCGGAATCGGCCGGTGTGAACCAGTGCTGCTGGCCGTGGTGGCCTGCTCCTGTGCCGCCACAGTAAGTGAGAAGGTTAAGCCAGCGGCAATAGCCGCCAAAGTTTGCATGGATTTCATAACGGGCAAAAGCAAATTAATTGTCGGATAGTTCGCTAACGTGGGTTGAGCACGGATATTATAGCAGCGGGATATTAAATGTGCGGCTCATGTTCACGGCCTCCACATTGCCCTGGAAGTTCTGACGCTGCACGTCTTTCACTTCCACGTACAGGCGGTCGCCTTCGCGGTAGGCATTCACTACATCGCTCAGGTCGGCTGTAGGCCCACTAACAGTTTTGGTAGGCAGAGCAGGGCGCTTGCCGCGCACCAGCGTAATCTCGTAGCGCGACACGCGGAACTTGGCATCGTCGGGCAGGAAGGTGGCGAAGCCGGCATCGGGAATAGCCTTCAGGCTGAACGAGCGAATGGCAGTACCAGGGGTACCCTGCTTGTCGTTCACCGGGCGGCCCCCTGCGAAAGCCTCAATCGAAGGCTTGGGAATGGGGCGCACCTGGAAAATTTGCGAGCCAATGGCATTGCCGCCACTGCTCACGTTCAGGGTCACTTCCTTCGAATTTGGTATCAGCGTGACATCGCCCAGCTTAGCACCCTGCAGCACGGAAGCCCCGGAGGCCGAAAAGCCAGGCTTGTACTGCGCACCCAGCGCGGGCACCGATACGTTCAGTTTGTTGCCGCACTTGAAGTACAATGCCTGCACCGAAGCCGACTGAATTTGCATCACCGGCTTGGTAATGGTGTAAGGCACCTTTACAACGAAAGTCGTGTCGCGGCCATTCTGGTTGAATTTAATCCGACCTTCCCATGAGGCTTTCGCGTTGCCGGCAGCATCGAAACTGCCTGGACGGGCCAGAAACTCTATTTTGCCGTGGCCATCGGGGCCTACTGACAACGGGCTGCCATTCAGCGTCATCTTCTGCTGAAGACCCGTAGCAGAAGCTGTCAGAAACAGCTCCGCTTTGTACTTCGTGCCAGCAGCCACCGTATTCGACTCCGCGCTAGCAAAAGCACCGATTTTGTCGAACGAGATAATGGTAGCACCAACTTTCTTCGCTTGCTCCGACAGCGCGTCAGCTTCCAGTTTCAGCACAGCCGTTTCCTTTTGGGACAGTACTGCCAGTGCGGCGACCAGCGGCGTATTCTCAAAGTTCAATTCAGCAAAGTCCTTGTTGCGCTGCTCCATGGTGGTGTGCTCCTTGGAGTTGATGATACGCGTGTCTTCTTTGCCATCAAGTGCCAGCGGAGTCGCATTCGGCACGTAGGTTTTGATGAAGCTCGAGTAGTTATTCAACTCTGCCTTTAGCGGGTAGCCCAAACCATTCTTCTTGCCGCCAAGCATAATGGGCATCACCTTGTTGTTGGCATCCGGGTCCTTAAAGTCGGGCGAACCCTTGATGTTGCCCGTGCCTGCGATGAGCTTATCGCGAACGTCCTGCAAATAAGCAATCATTGCCTTTGTTTTCGTCCGGATTTCTTCGCTTTGCTTCAACACAGTCACGTCATGCGCCATGTTGTGGTTCTTGTCCACCGCAGCTTGAATACCCTTGATGGTACCCTCAGCAGCCATGTTCGTTTTGCCATTGACGTCAATCAAGCTGTCGTCGATGAATTTAAACTTCAGCAGAATCGCTGAGTTTACCTGAAGCGCCAGAAGAGCGGTCAGCACGAGGTACATCATGCCAATCATTTTCTGCCGCGGAGTTTCTTTTCCGCCTGCCATTATCTGTTTCCGCTAAGAGTGGATGAGAACTTACTGCTTTGCTTTCGGCTCGCGCTTATTGAGCGGGAGCGCGCATGGCGTTCAGCATGTTGCCGTACACGCGGTTCAGCGAAGTCAGGTTGCCGGTGAGGTCCGATACCTGCTTCTGGAAGCTTTCGGTATCCTTGCCAGCCTGGGTCATGTTGTCCATGGCCTTGCTGAGCGTACCGTAGAACTGGTTCATCGACTTTAGGTGCGTATTGGCATCCTGCAGTTCCATCTCATACACGGCATTCAATGCGCCCAGGTTCTTGGTCACGTTCTGCACCTGCATGTGGTACTCTTTAG
>JANXMN010000482.1 GCA_025354605.1 Hymenobacter sp.
CTCGGCTTGGCCCCGGTAAAGCAGGTCACGACAAAACCGCTGACGCCGCACGGCCGCCGCCAATTCCTCAATCTGGGTCCACGGTACGCGCTGGGTGGTGCGCTGGTAATGGCCGGGCTCCAGCACGGCGGTGTGAAAGTGGCTGCCGAAGGCCAGCGCCTGCGGGTTGGGCTGGCGGGTAATGCCGAGGGCGCGGTTTTTGGCTTCGCTCAGGTCGGTGTTTGAAATGAAAGGCAGGGCGCGGTGGGCTTCCTGCGTCAGGCCTGCGTGGTGGCGGTGGTTGGTGAACATGGCTGGGCGTAATGAATGACAGGTAATGAGTTAGTGGCTATTGGTGGCGGTCAATGATGCAGGCCAAGCGGCCGGCTTCGTCGGCGCGGTGCAGCCAGATGTGGGAGCCGCCGCAACCGACCAAATAGGCCGGCTCGGGAAAGAGCTGGCGCACAGCGGGGGCGAGGTCGCGCACATCGGCCAGCGGGGCGGTGGTGGCGAGCAGCTGGGCCAGCTCAACCAGGCGGGCGGCTTCTGTCGGGGAGTTCGGGGTTTGTTCCTGGCGGAGTTCAGGGAGTTGCAGCATGGGAGTGAGAATAAAGTGGTGGGAGATTGAGCCGGGCGCGGGCGGCTGGCCGTTAGCTCCGGCGGTGTCGTCGAAGGATTCCGCCGATTCGGACGGGGCCAGCTGCGCGGGTGCTGGCCCCGTCCGGTTGTCAGGCGGCAGCGGCGGGCGCGGCTTCGGCGGCTTCAAGCAGCGCGGGCTGCTCGACGGGCGCGGGCACCCGGTAGCCTTGCACCAGCCGGGTATCGGCCTCGCCGGTATGGGTTTCCTCGCGCCAGATGTGGAAATCCTCAGCAAACTCCTTACGGGCCTGCACCTCGGCTTTATCTGCGGGGGTGTAGCTGAATTCTGCGATGTAATAGGTGGCCGTTTTGCCTTCCTTCTCGGTCTGCTTCTTCTGCGCGGTCACGGTCACCACCACGTCGGCCAGGGTCAGGTCGTCGTAGAAAAGCGGCTCGATGAGGCGGTACAGATTTTCGACCGAATACCCGTGAAACAGCACGGCGCAAACGGCCCCCTTGTCATCGACAAAATACAGTTCGGCCCACGTCTTGCGGCCCATGTTAAGAATGTTGTCCTGGAAAATGTGCCAAGCCAGCGGAATAAAGCTCAGCGACTTGCCGATGACGGTTTGGCCGCCGATGTTGAAAACGCCCGCCTTCGCGTCGAAACGAATCTGGCGGGGGTGGCCGGGCAAGTATTTGAAGCGGCTGGTTTCGGTGACTTCGCCGCTGTCCTCATCCACCGAAACGCTCAGGTAGGCGCGGGTGGGGTTCGGGGTGGTCTGGATTGCAGCGGGCGCGGCTTCTGCGGCACCTGCGGCGGTTTTGGTGGTGGTTGCCATTGGGGCGGTTGTGGGAAAGAAAAAAAGCAGGGCCAGTTGTCGGCCGGCCCCTACGCCGTTTGTAATCAGACCCTGCGGGGGTCGGGGTTTTCGTGTATGTCCTGGAAGTGGCGGCAGTCGCGGATGATGTCGCGGATTGCTCCGGCGCGGGTCGGGCTGTCGTTGTTGGCCGTGGTGGCGCTGAATGGCTGGCGGGCCTGCCAGATGTAGCCGCCGGCGGGCCAGCGGCGGATGTAGGCGCGGAAAATGGGGGCTTTCATGGGGCGGGGTTTGAATGCGGGGCCGGCGTCAGGTAGCCGGCCCCTGGGTGGCTATCTGAATTGCTTGTCGTGGCATAGGATGGCGCGGCCCACAATGCAGTCGACGCCTCGTGCGGCGGGCTCGTGCTGGTGCCAGAGGTAGGTAGCCAGCAGATTGAGGTAGGCGGGTTCCCGGAATTTGCTCTCGTCGTCGATTATCAAAATCAGGTCGTCGGTGAGGCGTACCACGTCCACCAAGCGGCAGTCAAGCATGGCGTATAGCTCGGCCAGCTTGAAGCTCTTGCCGTTGGCGGGGTTGACGGGCTGCGGCTGTGCGCTGTGCGGGTCGAGTAAATGGGGCTGGTAATTGATTGCGGGCATGGGCGTAAGTGATGCGGGGCCGGCGCGCTGAGGGCGGCCCCCGGTTGATGGGTTGGGATGGTGGCGGGGGCGGCTAGCGCGGCGCGTAGCTGCCGGGGGCGGCGTGTGGTCGGGCGCTGGGGTAGGCGTGGGCGCTGTCGTTGAAAAGGCTGACGACTGCGGCCAACGCTTGCCACTGGCAGGCCCCGGTGGCCCGGTACTCGCGGGGGCAGGCCAGCCCGGCCGGTGTGCTGACGACGATGGTAAAGCGGGTGCCGTGGGCGAATGGGTAGCCGCCGATAGTGCAGCCGGGAAGCGGAAATAACGCCGCCGCGACCTGGGCGAAGCTGGGAGTAAGCAGGGCAGGCATGAGCTGGTGGGGGAGGTGGCCCCCACCGCTATTGACGGGGGCCGCGTGGCTTACAGGTTGGTTCCGTGGCGGGCGTTGTGGCGGGCTCGTATGCGGGCTTCGAGCTGGGCGCGTGGCGTGGCGGCGTAGGCTTTCGCTGCGGTGGCGTAGCGGCTGCGGGCGGCCTCCTGCGCCAACCGTGCGGCGACTTCGCGCCCTTCGTGGCCGGGGCCGTGGGCGTTGTCGCGCACTTCCCGAAATGCTTGGTCGGCGTCGAACTTGGCCGACTGCGCCAGGCATAGCTCCGAGTAAGCGGCCTGGCTCACTAGGTCGGGCGGCAACGGTGCGGCTGGCGCGACCTGGCGGCCAGGGCTGCGGGCGGCAAGCTGAGCCAGCGTAGCATCTAAGCGGGCCAGCGCATCGCGGACCCGCTGGCTGGCGGCCCCCGTAGTGGGAGCCGCTTCCTGCTGCACGGTGCTAAACATGGGCGCTGACGGGCTGGCGCATGGTGGCCCAAACACAATCACACCCCACGCCGAACGGGTCGGTGGTGCTGTCGCACCCGCAAGCCGCGCACTTGATGGGGGCCGGGGCGGCGGGAGCAAATGAGAAGAAGCGGGGCGCTGTGGCCGGAAGGGCGGCACAAGCGGCGGCGACCTGGTGGGGCTGCGCGTTGCTGAATACTTGCTCGGCTGCGGTCAGAACATCACTGCCGGAATGCAGCTGCTCCGCTGTGATGACGAATTCTTGCCACGCCTTGAGCAAGGCGGCGCGCACGGCCGCGAAGGGGCAAGGCTGGGACGCCTGATAGCAGGGGCCACTAGACCCGTGCGGGTGGTAACTGACGCTGTAGCTGGTGGTGGTGTAGTCGCCTGCCTCATTGGTGTAGTGGGCAATGGTGGCGAAGCGGCTGGCGGATGGGCCCGACCATGCGGAGGCGGCAAGCTGGGAGAACTGCGAAGGGGTGAACATGGGCTGTATGTGTTAGCCGTGTGGTGCGCTGCGATGCTGGCCGGGCCCAACTAGCGCCGCAGGCGCAAGCGCCGGGGTCTCTCCCCGACTACTATACAAATATACGCACCAAAGTAGGAAAAGATACACCAAAACAGGTAAATAGTTATCCACAATATGCACCAAAATACACTTATAGGACGTATCTTAGAGTATGAGAAATGTACTAAAAAAGGCAGCTGGCAATGGTGGGCCGGTGGTGGCGGTGGTGGGCAGCCGGGGACTGGCCGCGTGCGCGGCGCTGCTGGCCCGGCTGGCTGAGCTGGCCCCCGCTGAGCTGGTGAGCGGCGGCGCTGCCGGTGCCGACACGCTGGGCGCGGAATGGGCACGGGCCAACGGGGTGCCGCTGCGGGTGCTGTGGCCCGACTACCGCGCCCACGGCCCGGCCGCCCCCCATGTGCGCAATGCCGAAATAGTGGCCGCGGCCGATGTGGTGCTGGTGGTGTGGGACGGGAAAAGCCGGGGGACTCTGAGCGCCGCCCGCGCCGCCGCCCGGCTGGGCCGCCGCTGCGAGTGGCTGGCCGCCCCGGCACCTGGCGCGGGGCCAGTGCCCGGCGGGCTGGGGCTGTGAGGCCTGCACCGCCGGGGCCGCTGGTGGCCGCGAGCCCCGCCGACCCTGGCGCTGCTGGCCACCGCTGGCCCTGCTGGTGGTAGCTGCGGGCGGCGTGCGGGTGCCCGGCCGCTGCCTTGGTGGCCGCTGGCGCGGCCCCGCCCGACACAACACACTAGATGCCCTCGGCTAGGGGGTGCGGGGGCCGGCCGTGAGGCCCCCGGTGCGCGCCGATGGCCGCACACTCTCCGCGAAGCGGGCCTTGTGAGGGTGTAGCTGCCTTTTCCGGCTGCGGAACCCGAGGGAGATGACCGGGCGCTAGCCTGGGCATGGATGCCGGGGGCCTGGGGGCTGCCACCAGACAAACCCTCCGCGAAGCGGGCCGTGTTTTTTAGCCAGGGGCCGCTGTCGCCGCTGCCGGAACCTTCGCCGCTCAGAGCCGCGCCCTGGCCTCGTTTCCGTCGTTTCCGGCGTTACTCCAGTCTGCTCGCGGTTGGTGGGTGGGCTACGGCCAGGGGGCCGCGCTTGGGAGATGCCGACCAGCGGAAGGCGGCGACCTTGCGCATTGGCAACCTGGGCCGGTGCGGGTGGCTGGCGTCAGGGTGCAGTGGGGAAGGTAAGCGTAGGCTGAACCCGAACGCAGCAAAGCGGAGAGAGTGGTTCAGCCGGAGCGACGGACAGGCCTGAACGCTGAAACCGCCGCCGCTGATGCAACAAGTGGGGGGTAGACAGAGGCTGGCCGAACGAAGCGACGGGTTGCCGGCAAGCGGAGGTACGGAGTGCAGTCCGGCCGCCCGGTGCGTAGTGAGGCGGGCCGGGGCGTGGGTTTTCGGTAGGGGCGGCAGGCTGACATTTTGGAAGCTGGCCGGCCCGTAGGCGGTGGTCCTGCAGCTTCGAGGTATCAGCAGCAAGAGGGTAGGTAGAGGCCGGCACGGTGCCGCAATGACCAGAGCGACCGGAGCCTAGCAAGCATAGTGAGTGAGGAGCGGAGGTACGAAGCGACGAATCGAACGTAGCGCAGCGTGGCGCAGGGAGTGGCGGGACTGCAGGCGACGGGCGGGCCGGGGCGGTGGCCTTCGGTAGGGGCCGGATGCGCCTTTTTACGGCGCTGCCGGGCCCGCTGGCGGGTCGTCACCACAGAGTCGCTAAGTCGCTGCCGAAGTGTGCAAGGGATGGGAGGGGAGCGACTAACGGGAGCTGTGCGCAGCACCGCAGCGAAGCGGAGCCCCGGACAGCCCGACCCCCGGAGCAACCAACGGGAGCGGAGGGGGGTGCACCCTGAATAATACAATCGTAAACCAGCCTTTGAATTGATAGCCGACTCATCGGCAACTACGTAAGTTTGCACTAAAGTGTATCTTTAAACTTCTACTTTAGTAAGCCATGTTATTCAGCAGCTCTAAACTGGGCCACATCGGCCAGATTCTCAGTACCGGCGCGGTCTGGGAAATAGGCACCTCGGCCTTTACCCCGCCTACGGCTAACGAAATCGAAACCTTCGTTCACGTTGTCATTCAGGTTGTGGTGGGGGTGGTGACGATTTATGCCACCGTGCGCAAGATGTTCCAGCGGCCGGAGTCGGTGGTAAAACTGCCTGCTGTCGGCGTGGTGGCGGCTCCTGCGCCTCCGCCTGCCGCTTCCCCTACGCCTCCCGTCGCAGTTGACTCCGCGCATGCCGCCGACTAAGCCCGCCGTTGCTCTTGCACCCGTCCCTACCGTTAAACCGGCCCGCATCGCGCCGGTGCTCTCGTCTGTACAGGGCAAGATTCAGGCGGCGCGGCTAGCTCAGGCGGTGCCTCACTTAGCGGCGGCCTATTCGCACGCGCTGGCACGCTGGGCCGGTGACCCGGTGCTTCGGCTCCTGGGGCTACCCATCATCACGGAGTGCTACCGCAGCCCCGAGCGTCAGGATGAGCTTTACACCCACGGCCGCACGGCTCCGGGGCCGGTGGTGACTTACAAGCGCAGGGGCGAATCGAACCACAACAAGCTGCCCGCGCCTGCGCTGGACGTGGCTTTTCTGCTGTTTGATGGGTCGGTGTCGTGGTCAGGGTTGCTGCTTTCCAAGTTCGCCCGGCTGATGAAGGCGGCAGATGCGCGGGTGCATTGGGGCGGCGACTGGCCGAATTTCAAAGACAGGCCGCATTTCGAGGTCCTGGTCTAAGCCTGGACCTTTCTTTCACTCACTCTTTCAACCATTTTCACTCATGAAGCTCTGGCAAATACTCGTACACGCGGCCGTTAATGTGATTTTGCAGCTCGTGGATAAGAAACGAGACCGGGCTGGCAAGTAGCCAAGGCCCGCACCACCACAAATAACGGGGCCAGCTGGCCGGGCGTGATGCTCGACTGGCTGGCCCCGTTTTCGTGGCTTGTTGGCGCTGCACTGTCGTAGGAGCAGGTTTTGGCGCAGAACTTTTTATTGTTGTCGATAATGAAGTGTCTAGCAGACTGGCTTAAAAAGCTACGTACTTTGTGCCAGCCACCAGCAGCTCAATAATGAAAACCACCCTATACCTTCCTAATCAAGCACCTGTTAACGTAGCGGCTGACGGATTGCGCCTAGCTGATGAAGCAACGGGCCTAGCGTCGGTATCGGCCAGGGTTGGTGAATTGCTTGGCTGCGCCGTGCAACTGGTGGACGTGCTGGCCTCCGGTCCCGATTATGTTGTGTACTCTGTCTTTGACCACGAGGGAGAAATTAACAAGGGCGCGATGCAGGCGGCGGCTAGCCTCACGGGCATTGAGTTCGACCTTGCTGACGAGGACGCAGTTTTACGTGGACCGTTGCTGGTTGTGGAGCGTGAGTAGTAGCTGACCTAATGCTTGCGCCACTATGCTACCCACGCCAAGGCAGCAGCCTTATCCATATGCTTAGCGTGTAGCTCGTCGTGGTGTACGTTGCAAAGGGTTATCAGATTTACTGTATCGTTGGTTCCGCCGGTGGCGTGGTGGTCGAGGTGGTGTAGCTCCAACAACTTGCGCGGGTCACCCGCGTGGGCATCGGTGTACTTCCAATGACATTTGCGGCAGGCGTGGCCGTCGCGGTTCAGCACATCCACGCGGGTGCTGTCCGAAATGTGGCGGTCGTGGGGTGGAGCTTGATTCAGTGACTCCAGCACATACATTCCCACCGGGAGGTCAGGCCTGCCGCTGTTCCTGGTTTGCACGGGCCAACCTTCTTCCGTTCTTAACTCTCGGCACCGACGTGGCCAGTCATTAATCTTGGCCACATAGCTGATTTCTTCACCTGAGACTAGGTGCCCGACATTACGCCTCAGGTACTCCAAAATTCTATCCCGCGCCCCGAGGTGGCTCATTTTACGAATGTCGTTGGCTACCCGCCACCGGTGAGCCGCGTCTCGGTCTTGATTCTCGGCCACTAGTATGTAGTCCTCCGGTCCCATTTGGTCCACTTCCTCCAGTATGTGGTCGGGCAATTCTAATTCGCCCTCACTGCTCATCTGTCGTGCTGTAGTGCCTCCAAGAATATACCAGCCATGTTCCACACGCAATTCACGTACTCGGCGCCCGTACTCGCTAATACCAGACACAACCATTATCTCGTCTGTGCTTATCACCGTGTTTGGATAAGCGCGGAAGTAGGTTAGAATACGGTCGCGGGCGGATATGGAGTCGGCACCTGGATAAATCTCAGTGCCTAACCGGCGGAGCAAATGAAAAGCGGGCACCAATGCCAACACGCGTTGCCGCATATCAGACGTGTGCCCGCTGTCAAAATCCTCAAGTAGGTCAATTAGCTCAAGCCTTAAGTCCGGTATTGGCATTGTGGGGCGAGTTATTCAAAAAAGTGTTCAGCAACTCCGATAAAGCTGTTTGGTCCTTGGTTTGGCATTCCCATACGACAAGGACGTTCCAGCCCGCTTCGGCAAGCTCTTGCTGTGCCTTAGCGTCCCGGGCCAGATTCTTATCAAGTTTGGTATTCCAAAAGTCCTCCCTAGAAGTTGGACGTTTGCCCCGTGGGCAGGTGTGGCCATGCCAGAAGCAGCCATGCACAAAAACTACTTTCCGATGCCGTGGCAACACGACGTCAGGTGAGCCAGGCAATTCGCGGTTATGCAGCCGGAAGCGGTACCCTAGTTTGTGCAAAAGTTTACGAACCAGGATTTCGGGCTTTGTATTCGCATTTTTGACACGAGACATAACCCGACTGCGGGTCTCCGGCGAAATCCTGTCCACGGTTCCCGTTCTTAAGCCTGAGCCAGTTCCTGGCGAGCCTGAGCACGGGCCGTGCGCCGTTGTTGCTGGTCGTTGCGAATATGGGTTAACACAGCCAATGCGATTTTCTCGGCTAGCACTGGGGCTACTGCGTTGCCTATCTGACGGGCTACCTCCACCTTGCTTCCCTTAAAAATAAAGGTGTCAGGAAAGGATTGAAAACGGGCGGCCTCACGGTGTGTAATGGGCCGGTGCTGCTCTGGGTGCAGGTAACGACCTTTCTCAGGCTTATAAAACTCGGTTCTGATGGTTACCGATGGGCGGTCCCACCACAACCTTCCGAAAAGGTCTGTGCCCCCCGTTGTCTTATTAATCCAACACGTAGGTGTTAGTTGGGGAGCAAGGCGGTGTAAATCGTAACGGTTCATGCCAGGCTCCGGTATAGCCTGGTAACGGTTCATGCTAAGCTGTGTTGGGTTGCGGCCAAAATGCAACGCCTCTGTCCCGACGTCTCCGCGCAACTCCGTACCTACCGGGTCGGGCAAGTCTTGGATTGCTTCGCGCACAGTTACCCAAGGCTGAGGGTTCGCCACGTACAATGCCGGGTCACGCGGCTTAAGGTTGCGCGGGTCGTAGTGTGTACGCTTTGGCGGGAATACATCTTTAGGATTATGGAGACGTGAGCCAAACACGAATGCACGGGTCCGTGTCTGCGGCACTCCGTAGTTCGCTGCAATAAGTTTTGCGAACTGAATTTCAAAACCCATGGCAGCCGCGTTCTCTTGCAACAGCTCAAATTCAGCTGATGTCAAAAGCTCGGGCACATTTTCCATCACGAAAACTGAAGCCCGCGACCTGCGAACAACCTCCATGAATGGAATCCACATTTGTTTCCGTGGGTCCAGCTCGCGGTTTTTGTTTAGTGGACTAAACCCTTGGCAGGGTGGGCCGCCTATAACCACATCAGCGCGTGGAATGTGGACCATGGGGTCGTCCAGCAAGGTCACTATATCGCCGTGGGTACAGTGCTCCCCAAAATTTGCATTGTAGGTCTTTACCGCATCAGCGTTAAAGTCGTTTGCCCATACGGATTCAAAAGCGGGGCTGCCATTGCGTTGCGTCTGGGCAAAGCCCTGGGTAAAGCCACCGGCTCCGGCAAAAAGGTCTATCAGTTTCAGGCTCATCAGCTAGGTTCTTCTCTAAAACTACTTCTAATTACAGTTGCAGTACCACAAAGTACGACCATATCATGGAAACAAAAGGGCCTGCTTAAGGACTAAATGCTAATATTGATAGTGAGAACTAAAGAGCATAGTTTACCTATATCATTGATAGTAAATTAAAACCCGTCGACTTGGATAGTTATTTTGGTAGGAAGAACGCCACACCATTATTATTAGTCGGACAGGGCGTGTGCTGACGAGTCGAAGGCAGCTAGCAAGCTAAATCAAGTGGCAAGTCCGCAATGTCACGCAGTCGCCTTCCTTGAACCATTGTCTGAAGCATATCTTCTGCATCAGGGAAGGGCTTTACGGCCAGTAGCAGCTCGGCTAAAGCAAAGTGATATACACAGTCAATGTCGCCAGTACCGAGGGCAAGTGAAGCTAAACGGCTCGGCAAAGGTTCGGCCGTTACAATCATTACATGCGGTAGATGCCCTTTCCGATTGCGAATCAGGTTCAATGCCTCAGAACGGGCATTTTGTGCACGGTCGCTACGTAGCGTCCATTTACAAGAAATACTCGCATGTAGTATTTGCTTACTATTGTTAGCCGCTCGTAGTGGTGCATAAGCAGCAACCGTATCATCAACCAGTAAATCTTCTCTATTAATAGCGGCGTCAGATTCAGGTCGTCGTGTTACTACCAAATCGGGGGTAATGGTATAGTCACTACCTAAAATTGCCGCCAGTTCCTTATCCTTCTTAGCAAATTTTT
>JANXMN010000228.1 GCA_025354605.1 Hymenobacter sp.
CAAGCGAGAGGCCCCAGCGACGCGCGGCAGGACGTTATAACGGACCTTCGACGTTTAGCTGACTACCGGCTGGCCATTGGCACGTCGCCGGGCCGACAGGCGGCTATCACGCTTATTTCGATGGACTTGGCAATGTTGTTCCGCACCAGCGCCGGAATCTTAATCTTGTAGTCGGCCGGGGCCACGCTGAATTTCGAAGTTACCACCAGCTCGTCGCCGCGCAGCTGCACCGTGCCCGGTACCCGCACCTTGCGCTTCACGTTGTGAATAGTGAGCACGCCCTGCACATACACCGGTTGCGGCCCGCCGCGCAGCTGCTCCAGGCTCGGCAGCGTCACAAGCTTGCCCGTGAACCGTGCCCGCGGGTACTTCTCGCTCTCGGCGTAGTTCTCGTTGAAGTGCTCCTGCATCAGCGAATTTTTGAACTGGAAGTCGCGCATCAGCAGCGAAAATGCCAGCTGCCCCGAGGTCAAATCGAAGATGGCGGCCACCCGGGAATTCAGCGCCTCAATATCCTCCAGCGGAGCTGTCGAGAAGAAGGTGGCCTGTCCGCTGGCGGTGGTGTAGCGCAGCGGCGCGGCTGGTGTGGTGGTCGTGGGTGCGGCGGGGGCCGTCTGGGCGTAGGCGGCTGGCCCGGCCAGGGCCAGCAGGTAAAGAAGTAACCCGTATTTCATAAAGGTGCTGGATAAAGCAAGTGAGGAATAAATGCTTCCGGGCTGCGCCCGGCATTTTCTCATTCGTCGCTCAAGCTTCTTTGGTTGCCTGCCCACACGATTGCAGCGAATTTAAGGCAGCTTATTTCGTGCGCTGAACCCACCACACCCCGGCCACCACCAGCACCGCCCCCGCCACGGCCAGCGCCCCAATGGTCATGGGCGGCCCCAGCGCTTTGCAGGAGCAGGTTTCAAAAACTTGCTGCCCATTCACCCGCAGCCGACGGCGGCAGAAGGCGCAGGGTGTCAGGTTGGGGTCAAGCTGGCCCGGCAGGGGCCATTGGTCGTTGTGGGTTTCGATGGACAGGCTCATAGGCTTCAATACCGTTCATCCGTCAATGGTAACCCAGCAAAAAGCCCTGACTCCCGGCGGGAATCAGGGCTTGTAGCGTGCACTCTGCGAGTCCGCGCGGTTGACCATTGATAACTCGCGGACTCACAGCGTCCACGGTACTCGATACCAGCTAATTCAATCCGCTCCTTAGAAATCCTCGTCGAGCGAGAATACGTTGTCGGTGCGCTCGCTCATCACGCCGGCTTTCTGATACTCGGCCACGCGCTTCTCAAAGAAGTTCGTCTTGCCCTGCACCGAAATCATTTCCATGAAGTCGAAGGGGTTGGTGGCGTTGTACAGCTTGGCGCAGCCGAGCGACACCAGCAGGCGGTCGGCCACAAACTCGATGTATTGGGCCATCGTCTTGGCATTCATGCCAATGAGGCTCACGGGCAGCGCGTCGGTCACGAACTCCTGCTCGATGCGCACGGCATCGGCGATGATGCCCTGCACCCGCTCTTCGGACAGCTTGTTCTGCAAGTAGCTGTAGAGCAGGCAGGCGAAATCGCAGTGTAGCCCCTCGTCGCGCGAAATCAGCTCGTTCGAGAACGTGAGGCCGGGCATCAGGCCCCGCTTCTTTAGCCAGAAGATGGAGCAGAACGAACCGGAGAAGAAAATGCCCTCCACGGCGGCGAAGGCGATAAGGCGCTCAGCGAAGTTATCGGAGTTAATCCACTTCAGGGCCCACTCGCCTTTTTTCTGCACGGCGGGCACCGTCTCGAGGGCATTAAAAAGGTAGTCCTTCTCCTTGGGGTCTTTGATGTAGGTGTCAATCAGCAGCGAATACGTCTCGCTGTGAATGTTTTCCATCATAATCTGGAAGCCGTAGAAGCAGCGCGCCTCGGGCATCTGCACCTCCTGCATGAAGTTCACGGCCAGGTTCTCGTTCACGATGCCGTCGGAGGCGGCAAAAAAGGCCAACACGTGCTTGATGAAGTGGCGCTCGTTGTCGTTCAGGTTGTTCCAATCCTTTTGGTCCTGGCTCAGGTCGATTTCCTCGGCCGTCCAGAACGAGGCCTGCGACTTCTTGTAGTACTGCCACACCTCGTCGTTCTGAATGGGGAAGAGCACGAAGCGGTTGGGGTTTTCAGCGAGGAGCGGTTCCATATGGTTTCGGGGGTTGATAACGAGCGGTGGCGGAATGGAAAGATGCGAGTCAAACCCCGGCCCACGGGCAGATGTTTGGCCCGGCCGGCAAAAAAGCGAGCCGGCTTGTTACCCCAAATATAGCCCCGCTCCGCAGGCCGATTACCACCGTCTTTAGCTTTTTTGTTCGGAATTTTTTAGCTACGGCCAACTTTTTTCACCCTTCTTTTTGGCTCATTTCGGGACAAACCCCAACCCTTCGCCCGCCCTAAGCCGACTCATTTTCAGGCATTTTGGCCTCACTTATCCACATTGCTCCTGTGGATAAACCGACTTGTCCCCAAACCAGGCCGGTTCCGACCGGATTTCTCTGATTTATTAATCTGGCCTTAATCTGGTCTTCATGCATGATTCCGGGTCTGAGACGAACGTATTGCTGGGCAGCCCCTGCCGATTAAGAACTTAGGGTTTGGATATCCCGAAGCGAAGTCGTACTTTTGCCTTCCCATTTCAGAAAAACCCGCGAAAGCTGATGTACGCAATTGTTAACATAGCTGGCCAGCAGACCAAGGTTGAGGCCAACAAATTCGTTTACGCTCACAAACTGGCTGGCAACGTTGGCGATGTCGTAACGCTGGGCAACGCCCTGCTGACCGATGACAACGGTACCCTGACCATCGGCGCGCCCGAGCTGAGCCTCGCCGTAACCGGCACCATCGTGGCCCACGTAAAGGGCGACAAAGTTCTGGTCTTCAAGAAAAAGCGCCGCAAGGGCTACCAGAAAATGAACGGCCACCGACAGTCGTTCACCAAAGTAATGATTAACAGCATCGGCTAATCTGAATTATGAATTATGAGTTATGAGTTATGAATTGGCCCCTAGCTGGCTAATCGGAAACTCACAATTCACAATTCATAATTCATAATTCAAAAAATTATGGCTCACAAGAAAGGTGTCGGCTCATCCAACAACGGCCGCGAATCGCATTCGAAACGTCTCGGCGTAAAAATCTTTGGCGGCCAGGCCCTGGTAGCCGGCAACATCATCGTGCGTCAGCGCGGTACCAAGCACCACCCCGGCGCTAACGTCGGCATGGGCAAGGACCACACCCTGTTCGCCCTCGTTGACGGGGAGGTGCAGTTCCGCAAGGGCCGCAAAGACCGTTCGGTGGTAACCGTGCTAGCCCGCGAGGTAGTTTCGGTACCGGCTTAATTGCCAGTTGCCAAGTGTTAAAAAGGGCTGCCCCACCAGGCAGCCCTTTTCACGTTTGAGATAGCGGAGCGGGTTTCAGCGGCCCGTCTGTCGGTAGTTGACGAGGTAGACCCGCAGGTTTACCTGGGCGGCCACGTTCCAGGATGGATTGCCACCTCCCTCAGCAATATAGGGCGGTGGGGCTTCGAGGCCCAGTCCGGCATTGAGGTCGTAGAGCAGGCAGCAGCCGGATATGGCATGCTGCGCTCCTAGTAGCACGAACACACTGGGGGTGAGTCGGGTGAGGCTGCGCGAGCCCCGGCCCCTGGGACGCCCGCCGCCGCGCAGGCGGCCGGCGGCGCTTAGGTCGGTGCTGGTTTCGAGGGCCACATAATTGCCCCAGCACTCGGTCGGTGCGCCGCTGCAGCGCACCCGGGCCTGGTTGAAATAGTAGCGCCCGCCGAGGCCGAGCGAAGCGCCGGCATTTGGCGTGAGGCTGCTGCGCCGGCCCCGCGAGGCGCGCCCGGCCGCGAGGTCGACTTCGGCCTGGGCAAACAGGCTGAGGGCCGGCCGGACACGGTATTCTACACCAAACGACATGGGGAGTACCAGCTGCCAGCTGCGATAATCGGGCAGGTAGAACAAATGCGTGAGCCGCAACCCACTTTTAAACAGAAACCGGGATGATGCCGCCGGGGCGTTGGGCGCTGCTGCAGGCCCCACCACGAGCCGCGACGCTGCGGCAGTGGAATCGAGGCTGGGTGCCGGTGCGCTCGGGGCCTGGGCTACGGCCGCAACGGGCCGCACTAGCAGCTCCAGGCTAAGCGCGGCCAGCAGCAGTGACCGTCCGGCGGAAGCAAAAGGTCGACGCAACAGGGCTGGTGTCACCGGTTTTATTGCTGATTTACAATGATTCAGCAATATCGTGCAAAACCAGCACCTCCGCAAGTGCTGGTCGGCGAATGGCAGGAGGGGTCCGGCTAATTCTGGATTACATCAGGTGGAAGTTTGGGTGAGCCGGTAGAGGATGGGCTTACTGGGGCTGGCGTCGAGCTCCAGACTGGTAATCTGGATATTGAGCAGGTAGAGGCCGTCTTCCATTTCCTCGGGCACAAAAATGAGCTCGGTGATGGTGGCTGCGCGGCGGGGCCGGGCGGGGTACTGCCAGAAGGCGTGGTGAGCCAGCAGCTGGCCGGCATCTTCCTCGCGGTCGACGCTGGGCAGGTCGAGCAACAAGTGCTGAATGTTGTATTCGGCCAGCCATTCGGCCAGGGCGGGCTCAATGTAAGTGGGGTTGGTGCCGGAGTACTGGCGCTGGCGTTTGGCGGGGTCGTTGGGCAGGGTGCGCAGGACGAGGGCCTCGGGCAGGGCGCGGTCGGGCTGGCTCATAAGAGCGGCCTGCACGTCGGCCAGCTGCATCACGAGGTCGCCGTTGGGCTGGGGCACTGGGGCCACGCTCACCAGCCGGGCCACGCACAGGAAGCGCTTCAGGCACTGGTTGAGAGTGATGGTGGGGTCGGGCGAGATGTGGCCGTAGCACTCGGTGTGGGTGCCGTTGCCGTGCGGCGTGATGTGCACGCGCTGGTAGTTGGTGCTGCCGCCCAGCGCCACGCTGCCCACGAAGCGGCCCACCCGAATGGTGTCGAATTGTACTGGCTCGGCCCAGAAGCAGTTCACCTGGCCGGGGCCGGGAGCCAGTGGCAGCGAGATGTCGAGGGGGGCGTTGGGGTCGTACTCGTAGGTGCGGCCGGCGAAGGGGTAGGTGGGGAGCATCGGGAAGGGATTATGATTGGAACGATAAAAGAAAGAGCTGGGGGTGACTTGGTAATGGCTCAACTCAAACTTACCTGCAACACCTCATAGGCCCGGCTAAGCTCGGTCAGGGTTTCATCATCCAGCGTTGAGTCGTGCAGGATATAGGCCTCAAGTTGCTGGGCCAGCTGCTGCGGCACGGCGGCCTCGCTCAGCCAAGCCGAAACGGCTGCGTTGATGTGGGGCTCGGAAAATGGGTTGTGCAGTCGGTGCTGGCCCGCCCGGCCGAAATGAACTTCACGCAGCAGCAAGTCTTTGGTGTGCAGGGCGCTGCTTTGGCTGCGGGCGGCGGCCCAGGCGGCCAGCAACGGGGTGAGGTCGAAGTGCCCCAGCCCAAACATGATGACCATTTCGGTGAGGGAAGTGCCCACTGGCACGGGATACTGGCCCAGGCATTCGGCGAAAAACACTTCCGCGAAGGTTTGCAACAAAGCCAGCTCGGTTGGGAGCCACTCGGTGGGGCGATGCAGCTCCAGCCGGCTGAAGGTTATCTCCGTGGAGTGCATGGGAAAATCAAACTGCGTCACCAGCTCCAGCAGCCGGGGCAGAAAGTGCTTCATCTCCCAGTGCTCGCGTTGGGAGCCAGAGCGGGCCGAATAAAAGTAGCCCGCGTCGAGTACCGCGGCCGATACGGTCCGGAGCGGGGTGCGTAGTAACTCCTGCTCCTCAGCGTCGCTCACGCAACAAACCTTGCACACGTCCAGCGTAGCGCCCACCGTGTAGGGCGCGAAAAGCTCGTAAGCCGCGTCGACAATCTGGTAAAGCAGCGGGGCCATCCGAACTACGAAGAGTGGGTACTGAATTGGTTGCGGCCGTTTGCGCGATTTCGGGCACGCCGAGTTGATGACTCGGGACTACTGTAGGCAAAAGAAGGGCAGCGACGCAAAAGCTGCGGCCCGGGGCCGCGGCGTTACGCCGTTTCCACCGCTCCAAGCTGATTGAGAATCTGGCTGATTTCGGCGGCGCGGCTGATGATGATGAGGTGGCCGCCCGGCAGGCGGTACTGGCTGTGCGCCGCGCCGTGGGGCAGCAGTCGGTCGTCGGTGCCGTGGATGCGGACGACGGGCACCTCCGGCCAGCCGGGCCATTGCAGGAGGCGGGCAATGGCCCAGCGGGTGAAGGCGGGGTCGGTGTCCTGCAGAATCTGGCGCAGCAGCTGTTGGTCGGGCCGGCTTTTCACCCCAAAAAACCAATTGGCCAAGTGCGGCAACCGGGGCAGCAGCAGCGGGGGTAGCAGGTGGTAGAGGCCAGTGGCGCGGGCCATTCGGCCCAACCAGGGCAGTTCGTGCGGGCCGGCGAAGCTCGAAATCAATACCACGCGGGCCAGGGGACGCAGCCGGGCCACTTCGAGGGCCAGCACGCCGCCAAACGACACGCCCACCAGCCAGCAGGCGCGGGTGGGCGGCACCGCTTCGGCGAGGCGGGCGGCATAGTGCGGCAGGGCCTCGGCGGGCGTTTGGGGGGGCAGCCAGCGCAGCACGTGGGTTTCGCCGGCCAGGCGCAGCCGTTGGAAAACCCGCTCATCGGCCCCCAGGCCGGGAATGAGGTAGAACGCGGGCGGTACGGCCACGGTCAGGTGTCGAGGCGCACGAACACGCCTTCGAGGTAGAAGATGTTGTGGGGCTGCGGGTCGTCGGGGTCGTCGTCGGCGGGCTCGCCGTCTTCGGGGGCGGGGTAGGTGACGGACAGCTTGAGGGCCACGCTGGGCAGGGGCACGGGCGGGCGGTCGTCGGCGTTGTATTCGAGCAGGGCGGGCCATTCGGCGGCGGCCAGGGCGTCGGCTACTTCTTCCCGCAGGGCCTCGGCGCGGTCGTGGGCAAGGCTCAGCAGGGTGTCGAGGGATTTGAAGGGCAGCGCGAGGTGGAAGAAATGCGGGTCGTTGTCGAAGAAAGTGGTGGCCCACACGGTCACGTCGTCGGTATTGTCGAAGACGATGGCCACGAGGTGAATCTGCTCAACGAAGAAGTCGGCATCATCGGCAATGCTGTCGCTCAGGAGTTTCATCAGGATACGGCAGGGGGGTGGAACAGCTCCAGCGTGATGTGGTCGGCCAGCAGTTTGCCAGCGTCGGTCAAGGTAAGAACTTCGTTTTGAATGGTGGCCCAGCCACTAGCCTGCAGCTCGGCCAAGTAGGCGGCGCGGGTAGCGGGCAGGTCGAAGCCGTGGTGGGTGCGCAGGTGGGCCAGGTCGCAGCCGCGCGCCGTGCGCAGGGTAGTGAGCAGGTACTCGTTGGCGCGGTCGGTAGCCGTGAGCTGGTCTACGGTCACGGGGACTTCGCCGTGTTCCAGCACGGCGGCTACGTACTGCGGGTTGTTGGCCAGGGTGAAAAGGCGGTTGGTGCCGTCGTAGCTGTGGGCGCTGGGGCCGAGGCCGAGGTAGGGCACCCCGCGCCAGTAGTTGCCGTTGTGGCGGCTCTCGCGGCCGGGCTGGCAGAAGTTGCTTATTTCGTACTGCTCGTAGCCGTGGGCGCGCATCTGGGCCAGCAGCATTTCGAACTGCGTGACCACGAACTCATCAGGAGCAGGCTTGAAGGTGCCCTTGCGCAGGCGGTGCCCGAAGGCGGTGCCCGGCTCGATGGTGAGGGCGTAGGCCGACACGTGGGGCACGCCCAGCGCGAAAGCATTGGCCAGGTCGGCTTCCCAGATGTGGTGGCTGGGGGCGGGCACCCCGTAAATCAAGTCGATGGAAATATTCTCGAAGCCCGCGTCCTGGGCGCGGCGCACGGCCGTGGTCGACTCGTTAGCAGTGTGGGCACGGTTCATCAGGCGCAGGTGCGGCTCATAAAAACTTTGCAGCCCGATGCTTAAGCGGTTGATGCCGGCAGCTTTCAGCTCCTGCAGCTTGGCGGTACTCAGGTCATCGGGGTTGGCTTCGAGGGTGATTTCAGCCTGGGGCGCAACGGCAAAATGGTGCTGGACGGCGTCGAAAAGGCGCGCCAGCTCGTCGGCCGTGAGCAGCGAGGGCGTGCCGCCGCCGAAGTAGATGGTTTCGAGCGTGGTGCCGGCCGGTAAGTACGCGCGGCGCAGCTCCAGCTCTCGCACCAGGGCCTCCACCAGCCGGCTTTTTAGTCCCAGCGAGGTGCTGAAGTGGAAGTCGCAGTAGTGGCAGGCCTGTTTGCAGAAGGGGATGTGGAGATAGAGGCCGGCCATGAAAACGAGAGCAATGCGAAGCACAAAGATACCGGCGGCCCTGCCCCGGCCCGACCGCTGCCACCCGCCGGCTTCTACCTTCGGGAAATTAAACGCCGGCCCGCGCGTTGTGCTTTCGAATGACTAGAATTCTGCCGCGCTTTTGGGAATTACCGCTGCTGGCGGTACTGCTACTGCTCGGAAGCCGGCCCGCCCGCGCCCAACTGCCCGGCCTCAACCCCACCGCGCCCAACCAGCCCGGGCTGGCGTCGCCGCCGCTGCCGCCGCGGGTTGGTCCGCCCGCTCAAACTTCCGCTCGTGCCCTGGCCCACCCGCGCACGCTGGTAATCGAGGCCGAGCCCGCCGACCAGGCGCGCCTGCGCCGCTACAAGCTGCGCCCCACCGTGCCCGACTCGCTGGGTGCGCTGCGGGCCGTGCGCGAGCTGGTGCTGGGCCTGCAGGGCGAGGCGTACCTCACGGCCTCGGCCGATGAGCTGCGCTGGACCCGCGACACCGTGCGGGTGCGCCTGTACGTGGGCGAGCAGTTTCGCTGGGCCTACCTGCGCAACGGCAACCTCGGCGACGGCCTGCTGACCCGCGCCGGCTACCGCGAAAAGTTTTTCCGGGGCACGCCCTTCGTGCCCGACGACTGGGTGCGGCTGCAGGAGCGGATACTGACCGAGGCGGAGAACCAGGGCTTCCCGTTTGCCAGCGTCGGGCTCGATTCGGTGCGGCTGCGCGGGCACGACATTGCCGGGCGCGTGGTGCTCAAGCGTGGCCGTGCCATCGTGTTCGACTCGCTGCAGATTGTAGGCAGCACCAAAACCAAGAAGCGCTTCCTCACCAAGTATTTGCAATTATTCCCCGGGCAGCCCTACAGCCAGCAGCGGGTGGCCGCCGCCGCCCAGCTGCTGCGCCAGCTGCCCTACGTGCAGCTGCGGGCCGAGCCCGAGGTGCGCTTCGCCCTGGGCCGGGCGCGGGTGTACCTGCTGCTCGACGAGCGGCCCAGCAACCAGTTCGATGCCATCGTGGGCATTCTGCCGAACTCGAACGCCAGCCAGACCGGCGTGCAGTTCACCGGCGACGTTACCATCAACCTGCGCAACCTGAAGGGTGGGGGCAAGCAGGTGGGCCTGCAATGGCGTAAAACCGACGCCATCTCACAGCTACTCGATGCCCAGTACGTGCACCCCAACTTCTTCGGCACGCCCTTCGAGGTGGCGGGCAGCTTCAACCTCTACAAGCAGACCGATGCCTTTCTCACCCTGCGCCCCCGGGTGCAGGTGAGCTACCCCACCGCCCGGGCCGGCCGCGTGAGCTTCTTTTTCGAGCAGCGCAACTCTTTTCTGCTCGATACGCTGCTGAAAACCCGCACCACCTTGCCCGATAACGTCGACTCGCAGTTCAATTCCTATGGCCTGGCCTACTCCTGGAACAGCCTCGACGACCTGTACTTTCCGCACCGGGGCTACCTGCTCATGGGGCAGGGCGCGGTGGGCACCAAAACCATCACCCGCAATACCGAGCTCAAGCCCGAGCTCTACGCTGGCCTGGCCCTACGCTCCACCCAATATGCCTTCAGCCTGCGCGCCGAGCGCTACTTGCCGGTGCAGCGCGCCGGGGTGCTGCTGCTGCGCCTGCGCGGCGAAAGCCTGCAAAATCCACAGCTGTTCATCAACGACCTATACCGGCTGGGCGGGCTGAATTCGCTGCGGGGCTTCAACGAAAACCAGTTCTACACCAGCACCTATGCCGTGGCCACGGCCGAGTTCCGCCAGTTCCTCAGCGCCGATTCCTACGCCTTCGTGTTTGCCGACCAGGCCTACCTGCGACGCGACCTGGCCAATGCTACCGCCAATGAGCCCACCGGCCTCGGCGCGGGCCTCAGCTTTCGCACTCCAGCGGGGCTGTTCCAGTTCGTGTATTCGGTGGGCCGGGCCAATGGGCAGGGCTTCGACGTGAAGACGTCGAAAATCCATTTTGGCCTGACCAGCCGGTTCTAGCCGCGCGCCGCCTATGGCAACGTGGCGCGCCGCCTTTGCCGCGGGAGGAGAGGGAGGCCGAGCAGGCCTCTTATAACTGCGATTCCGCGCGCAACAATGGCGACGCCTCACGTCATCTCGTCCGCATTTCCGGGCCGAAAAGCTGCCGCTGCGTCACACTGACCGAAAACGGCCGGAGGCCGTGTAAAAACACCGTCAATCCGACTGATATTCAGGTGGGATAACCACTGAATGAGATTGGTACACGATTTGACTTACCGGGTTCGAAGCCGCCCTTAAAACCGGCTCCGAATCATGAAACTCATCAGCTCGAAATTCATCCACAGCATTGCCCCGCAGCTCGACCTGCTCAACACCATCGGCGGGGGCGTGGCCCAGCCGCAGTTGCGCGTCGACCAGCACCCCAACGGGGTTATCGTGCGCGTGGCCATGCCCACCGTATTGGCCGACAGCTTCCGCGTGGTGCTCAAGCAGAACCAGCTCACCGTATTCAGCGAGTACCGCCACCAGCCCGACGACCCGCTGGCGGCCCCGCTTTTCGTGCAGACCCTGGCGCTGCCGGCTAACCTCGATGCTACCCGCATCGACGCCATTCACGAAAACCAGGAGTTGCGGGTGCGCATTCCCTTTGCCAAACCGGGCCAGCAGCGCGAAATCGACATCAAGCATCACGACTAGCCTCGCCACCGGCGCGCCTCCGCGCCCAACCTTCTTCCGCTAGTTATAACGCCGGGACCGACCGGCACCGCAGTCCATCGATAACGTCGGGACCGACCGACCAGCTGTTCACCTCCACCTTTGAGCCACCGCCCGCCGCGGTGGTTTTCTTTTTCCGGCGCTACGAAAACAGCGGAACAAGCAGCACGAAAGTCATGACCAGAGCCAGGTAGAACCAGCCCATCAGCTGCCCCCGGTAGCGGCGCGGCAGCCGGTTGCTAAGCACCAGCATGGCCCCGAGCACCAGCAGCAGATGTACCACCACGAATACCATGGTCTTCACCCAGTTGCTCACAATGGTGTTTTCGGCTTGGTCCTGGCTGTGCTCCCCCAGCCCCGAGGTCAGGAACTGCAGCACGAAGAAGGCCGCAATCTCGAAGGCCACGAACCAGAGCAGGCCCAGCAGCCGCGATGAGCCAGAAGATTTTTCGGAAACGTCGGCCATAAAACAGGAAAGTTGCTGGTTGTTGGTTTCTCGTTGCTGGTTGGGTTCAGCACCTGGAAGCCGCGAAAACCGCCAACAAGTAACTAGAAACCAATAGCTAGCAACGCCAAAGTTACGGGCGGGGGCGGCCCTGCACTTCGGCGCTGCGGGCTTTGATGTAAAGCTCCTCGACTTTGGTGCGGGCCCAGGGTGTGCGCCGCAAAAAAGTGAGGCTCGATTTAATGCTGGGGTTATCGGCGAAGCAATTCATGCGCAGGCGCGCATCGAGTTCGGGCCAGCCGTAGGCGGCCACCAGGTATTCGAGAATCTGGGCGAGCTTGATGCCGTGCAACTCGCTGATGAGGTGGCCGGATTCATCGCGGGCATCGGCAGCGCGGAGGAAAGACATGGGCGAAATGGTCGACTGAAAGCACAAAGTTGGCGAAAAGCCCGGGGCCGTGGGCACGATGGACGCGGGGCGGGCGTTATTTTTGGCCACCGCCCGCCTATGTCCTCCCTACCAACTGCTGCTTCTGCCTCCCGCGCCCCGCGCCGCGCCGCCCCCCGGCGGCGCTGGCGGCAGGGCCTGTTGGCTGGCCTGCTGCTGGCCCTGGGGCTGCTGGGCAGCTACTACCTGCGCCACCAAGTGCAGTTGAACCGCTACGCCCGCCGCGCTTGGGCCTCCTTCACCCGAAATGCCCTCACCGGCCGCGAAAAAACCCCGCTGCTAGCTGGCTACAGCGTGCACGGCATCGACGTGTCGGCTTACCAGGGCCGTATCGACTGGCCCGAAGTGGCCCGCAACCGGGTCCGTTTTGCCTTCATCAAGGCCAGCGAGGGCGGCACCCTGCGCGACCCGCGCTTCGCCCGCAACTGGAAAAGCGCCCGCGCCGCCGGGGTGCTCTGCGGGGCTTACCACTACTTCCAGCCCAGCCGCGCTGGCGAGCAGCAGGCCCGGCTGTTCATTGGCACCGTGCCGCTGGCCCCCGGCGACCTGCCCCCCGTGCTCGACGTAGAGGCGGCCAGCTTCCACGATGTGGCCGTGATGCGCCGCGAAGTAACCGTCTGGCTGAAGCTGGTGGAGGACCACTATGGCGTGCGCCCCATTCTCTATTCCAACCACAGCTTTTACCAGCGCCACTTGGCCGGGCACTTCGACGACTACCCGCTCTGGCTGGCCCATTACGAAGTAGCTCGCCCCAAGCTGGCCCGCAACAAGTGGATAATTTGGCAGCACTCCGACGAAGCCTACGTGCCCGGTATTCGCGGCGTAGTCGATTTCAACGTGTTCCAGGGTACCCTCGACCAACTGGAAGCGCTGCGCGTACCCGCCCCGACCCGGGCTGCGGCCGCCAAAGCCCCCGCCGCCGGGCTCCGGGCCCGCTAGCCCGCCGCCCGGCCCCGACCAACCTGCGCAGCCACAAAAAAAGCCGCCCGGTACCGGTGCTTCCGCAGAAGCATCCGGGTCCGGGCGGCTTTTTCAGCAAAGTAGTAGCCTACATTTTGTCTTTCGACTCCATTTTGGCATCCATCTTGGCATCCTTCTTCATCATCTTGCCGGGCTTCTTGGCCATCTTGTCGTTCGACATCATCTTGCCTTCTTTCTTCATCATCTTGCCGTCGGCCTTCTCGTCTTTTTTCATCATCTTGCCGTCGCCCTGCTGGGCATGAGCCGCGACAAAGGTGAGCGAAAGCGCGCAGGCCGCAGCCATTTTCAGGAGGTTTTTCATGGTTGAAAAGAGTAAAGGGGGGGTGAGTGAGAATTATGGCCGAAAGGTTGCCACCTTTTCTAAACTTTAGATGAAGTTGATGCACAGTGCCAAAATAATGTACCGGCCCGGTAGTCGCTTCGCGCTGCTGCTGCTGGCGCTGTTGGGCACCGCCGGGTGCCGTAGCAGTCGCGAGGCCCGGCCGCCGGACCGCCACGCCACTTCGCGTTCCCCACGCGGTGCGGTGCAAACCGGGCTGGGCTCCTACTATGCCAGCAAATTTAATGGCCGGCCCACGGCCAGCGGCAGTATCTACCGCCCCGGCGATATGACGGCCGCCCACAACACCCTGCCTTTCGGCACGCTCATCCGCGTCACTAATACCCGCAACGGCCGCTCGGTCGAAGTTACCGTGACCGACCGGGGGCCGCATACCCGGGGCTACATCGTCGACGTATCGCACCGCGCTGCCGTGCAACTCGACATCATAGAGGCCGGCGTGGTGCCCGTAGAAGTTGCGGTGCTACGCCCCGCGCCCGGCAGCCACTAATTTCGCCGCTCGCTCAATCCCTTCACTTTCCGCCATGAACATCCGCAAAAAAATTACCTGGACGCTGCCCACCGGCCTCAACCGCTACGCCGCTCTCGATAGCTGGGTGGCGGCGGCCGAAGACGAGGACTGGTCGGAAGCCGAGGTGCAATACGTCATCAACGAAGTAGTCGAAGCCGACGACGATGCCGCTGGCCTGGCCGTGCTGGCCTGGTACTCCCGCTTCTGAACAGTAGCCTTTCTCGCATCGGGGGCATGTTCCGGCGGGCGCAGTTGCGCCCGCCGGGGCCTGCTTTTGCAACGGGCCATAGCTCGTTGCGAAGTAAGGCTGAGGGCGAGCCCGGCCCATGCCATCCCGTGCCCTGCGGGGTGATGAATGCATAGCGAAGCCAAGCGGGGGAGCCGTCTGTAAAAGGGTAACCGTTTGCCATCCTTGCAGGGAATTAGTAGCGGTATATAGTTGTGTTTATCGGGCAATGAATAGCCTTCAATCAGGAGACTGGCGGAACTGTGCAACAGGCGCGCCGCTTGGCGAATAGAACTATTCACACAGTTATTTTATCCGTTCGCCGGTTATATGATGTTTAAATAATAGTGGTTTGTATTTTTATAAAGTACATGACGGGTTATTCCACCTATTTTATTATTTACGGCTTCAGTACCTTTTCTCATGAAACCTTTTTTCTGCTTGCTCGCAGCCGCTTTCCTGTTCATTAATTCTGCCCTGGCCAATACCCTGGATACCGCTCAGCTGTTGGGCCAGTGGACTGGGACCTTGCTGGTTCCCGGCGGTAGCCGCCAGGTAAATATTATCGTGAGCCGGCAGGCCGACGGCAGCCCGGCCGCCGTGCTGCGCATTGATGCGCAGCGCCTCGACAACAGCCCCATGCGGGTGCTGCGCGGCACCGACAGCATCACGTTTGTAGCGGCCCAGGCGGGCTGCCGTTTCGCCGCGCTGCCCATGGCCGAAGGTCAGCAGTTGCGTGGCACCTGGCAGCAGCCGGGCTTCCGCACGGTGCTGGTGCTGGAGCGGGTAGCGGGCAGCGGCGAAAGCCAGGCCAGTACCGTGGCCATCGAGGAAGTGCACGTGAGCAGCCCCAGCTCGCCCAATCCGGAAATCGGGCTGGGCGGCACGCTGCGCCGCCCGGCCGGGGCCGGCCCTTTTCCGGCCGTGCTGCTGCTGCCCGATTTCCTGGCTGCCGTGTCGCCGGCCGCCAGCAACACCCTGCTCGATAATCTGACCTCTTACCTGTTGCGGCAGGGTGTTGCCGTACTGCGCCTCGACGACCGGGGCACCGGCCGCTCGGTGGCCCTGCCCGGTGCTATGGCCTGTGCCGAGCTGGCTGCTGATGCGCAGTCGGCGCTCAATTTTTTGCGTTCGCGGCCCGGCATCGACCCCCTGCGGGTTGGCGTGCTCGGCCACGGCACCGGGGCTAACGTGGCGCTGCTGGCCGCTAGCCAGTCGCCGGCTCCGGCTTTTGTGGTGGCTATGGGAGCTGCCGGCGTAAGCGGGCAGGAGCTGCTGGCGCGTCAGACGGCCCTGGTGAACAAGCCTGGGGCTCCTGATACCGCCCAGCTGGCCTGGCAAACGCGCTGTGCGCAGCTCATGGCCCAGGCCCGCCGCGGGGCCAAGCAGCAGTTGGCCGGCGGAGCCAGTGCCGAGCAGGTGCAGGTTCGCCTGGCCCAGGAGCAGTTGCGCTTGGTTACTGAAGCCCGCAAGCGCAACGAAGTGCTTTACAAACGCCAGTTTGCCTTGCTCGAAATCATCCGTCAGACGCCTGATAATGCCCAGGCGCAGGTTATTGTCGCCAATATGCTGAAGCAGATTTACCCCGCCCTCCCCTCTGCCGCCGCCCAAGAGCGCGCCGCCCAGCTCACTTCGCCCTGGTACCGCGCTCTGCTCGCTTTCGACCCCCGGGCTGAGCTGGCCAAAGTAACCTGCCCCACGCTGCTGCTGCACGGCACCGCCGATAATCAGGCTCCTGCTGCCATCAATCTCACGGCCCTCGAAAAAGCTTTCCGTGGCAACAAGCAAGTGAATGCCCAGCGCCTGGAGGGAGTGAACCATGACTTCCAGGTTGCTCCCGGCGAGAACGCGCTGCTGGCCGGCCTCACGCCCACTTCTGAAGCTTCTACTGATGCGCTCGAAGCTGTAGGCGAATGGGTAGCTCAGCGCTTACGCTAAAATTATTCTCAGGCCACTGCATGAACTGGGGGCGGGTGGCAATAGCTGCCTGCTTCTATTCGTTCAGTGCCTTGAACAATGCTGCATAGCCGTTGGCGCCCAAATGCTTCGCGCAGCAGCGACTGGCTAAGGCTGAAAGACCTTTGACCAGCCTGCTAACGAGGGTATTCACCAGTGGAAGCGGGGTGATGCGCCTCCAGTGGGCGCGACTACTCGGCTGCGGCCAGCACAGCCGCATCGTTGTTGGCCGGCGAGTTCACTCGCTTACTGATGACATAGGCCTGCATGGCGGTGGCCGCAAATGGCTGGAGCTGCTGCTGATGCGCGGCCATCTTCTGGTCATCGTCGAGCCAGGCCAACTCGGCGGCCCGGTCGGGTAAAATGACGGGCATGCGGTTGTGGATACCGGCCATCAGCTCATTGGGCTCGGTGGTGATGATAGTGAAAGTGGGGTGCAGCTCGCCGGTCGCCCGGTCGACCCATTCGTCCCAAAGGCCGGCGAAGGCGAAGGGCTGCTCGTTGCGCAGCAAAATGCGGTGCGGCACCTTGCCAGCGGGCGTGGCCTGCCACTCATAGAAGCCATCGGCCAATACCAGGCAGCGCCGCCGGGCCAGCAGCAGGCGGAAGGAGGGCTTGTCGGCCAGCGTCTCTGCGCGGGCGTTGATGGGCTTAGGTCCGCCGCCGGGGTCGCGGCTCCAGGCCGGCACCAGGCCCCAGCGCAGCAGCTGAACGCGGTCGGGGGCGGCGTTGGTGATAACCGGCAGCTGTTGTGAGGGGGCGGCGTTGTAGCGCAGCGGGGCCGGTTCGGCAAACACCGCTTCGAAGCGCGCTTCGGCACTGGGGGCGGGGGTTATGAACGAGTATCGACCACACATGGCAACTGGGTTTTTCGGACAAAAACTGAGAGGTAGCCCGGCTGCGTTTTACCGATATTCGGCTGGAAGGTTGCTACTAGGCGGGCCGTAAGGGCTGATTTCCACGCTGGAGCAGCGCCCGGGGGCAATTTCGTGGCGCGGCTGGGGCTGGCAGGGACCGGCGAGCCGGGCTGGCAATTGCCAGAAACCGCCCGCTGCTTTGGCAAAGTAGCCGTGAACGCGGGCTCCCACCGGGGTGTTGCGATGCCGTATCTTTGTAGTCTTATTGCTTTAATTCTGAACACCCGATGCTCGATAAACTGGAAGCCATCAATCAGCGCTATGAAACCGTCAACGAAGAGCTGATGCAGCCCGACGTGATGTCGGATCTGAAGCGCTACAAGTCACTAAATAAAGAATACAAGGAACTGGGCAAGATTGTGGCCGAGTACCGCAACTATCAGAAGGTACTCAGCAACATCGAGAATGCCCGCGAGGTCATTGCCACCGAAAAGGACCAGGACTTCCGCGAGATGGCCAAGGCCGAGCTCGACGAGCTGCAGCCCGAGCAGGAGCGCCTTGAAGTGCTTATCAAGGACCTGCTGCTGCCCAAGGACCCCAACGACTCGAAGGACGTAATTATGGAAATCCGGGCCGGGGCGGGCGGCGACGAGGCGGCCCTTTTTGCCGGCGACCTGCAGCGCATGTACATGCGCTTTGCCGAAAAGCAGAACTGGAAAATGGAACTGATTGACGCCATGGAGGGTACCGCCGGCGGCTATAAGGAAATCATCGTGGCCGTGCGCGGCGAGGATGTGTACGGCAAGCTTAAATTCGAAAGCGGCGTGCACCGCGTGCAGCGCGTGCCGGCCACCGAAACCCAGGGCCGCATCCACACCAGCGTAGCTTCCATCGTGGTGATTCCCGAAGTCGAGGAGTTTGATATTGAGCTGAACATGGGCGACATCCGCAAGGACTATTTCTGCTCCAGCGGCCCGGGCGGCCAGTCGGTGAACACGACGTATTCGGCCGTGCGCCTTACCCACCTGCCCTCGGGCCTCGTAGCTCAGTGCCAGGACCAGAAGTCGCAGCTCAAAAACTTCGACAAGGCCCTGGCCGTGCTCCGCTCCCGCGTGTACGACATGGAGCTGGCCAAAAAGAACGAAGCCGACGGACTGGTGCGCAAAAGCATGATTGGCGGCGGCGACCGCTCCGACAAAATCCGTACCTACAACTACCCCCAGGGCCGCGTCACGGACCACCGCATCGGCTACACCGTATATAACCTGGCCAGCGTGATGGAAGGCAACGTCGACGACTTCGTGGAGCAGCTGCGCCTAGCCGAAAGTGCCGAGCGCCTGCAGGAAGGCGTGACGAAATAAGGCAGAACGACAACTCCCCTCCTTTTTTAAGGAGGGGAGTTTTTGCGAAGCAAAAACGGGGGTGGTAAAGTCGTTGAACGATGCCTGCACGACTGCCGCCCAACCTGCTCATCCACTCGTACAATTTTTGCGGCCTGGCGGACGTTCAGGTATCGTTCAACGACTTTACCACCCCAATTTTAGCTGTGCTAAAATATCCCCTCTTTAAAAAAGGCGGGGAGTTGGCTGTTTACTATTTTTATGCGCTACCTCTTCCCGCTGTTTCTCGTGCTGAGCTGCCTGCTCACCTTCCTGCCCGGCTGCGAGCCCAAGGAAGACCTGGTGCAGACCAGCGGCAGCCTGGAGTTTGCCCAGGACACGGTGTTGTTCGATACGGTATTCACCACCATCAAAACCGTGACCAAGCGGCTGTGGGTGTACAACCGCAACGGCGGCGCGGTGAAAACGGACGTGAGCCTGGGCGGCACGGCCGGCAGCCCCTATTCGCTGATTATCGACGGCGACGCGGGCAGTGCGAAAAGCGGCGTGCTCATTCGGGGCAACGACAGTCTGCAAGTGCTGGTGCGCGCCGTGCTCGGCGACAATGGGCAGGCCACGGCGGCCAAAAACTTTCTGGTGACGGACCAGGTGAACTTCCGCACCAACGGCAACGACCAGAACGTGAAGCTGGTGGCCTACGGACAGAATGCCTATTTCCACCGGGCCGACATCGTGCGCAGCAATACCATCTGGCGCACCGACAAGCCTCATGTCATCATCAACAGCGCCTATGTGCAGGGTGGCCAGGTCACGCAGGTGGGCGTGGCAGTGGTGCAAGGCGTTACCCTGACGATTCCCAAAGGCGCGCGCATCTACTCGCACGCCGGGGCCCTGATTCAGGTGGACGGCACGCTGCGCGTGAACGATGACTTTATGCCGGGCACTGGCGCTACTGATACCGTGAAGGCCAGCAACCCCAACATCGTGCGCTTCCAAGGCGACCGGCTGGAGCCGCAGTATTCGGATATTCCCGGGCAGTGGGTGGGCATCGTGTTCACGGCTAGCAGCCGCAACAACAGCATCCGCTACGCCGAAATCAAGAACGCCACGTTCGGGGCGCTGCTGTATAATCCGGAAGGCAACACCGCGCACCCCAACCTGACGGTGGACAACACGGTCATTCGCAATATCTCGGGCTCCAACGTGTCGTTTGCCAATGCCACGGCCAGTACTGGCGGCGGCATCATCAGCTACTCAGGTAACGTGACGGCTACTAATTGCCTGTTCACCAACTGCGGCGAGTACGCCGTGCTGGGCGTGGGTGGCGGGGTGTACGACTTCAACTTCTGCACCTTCGCCAACTATACGCCCGCCTTCCGGCGCGAAACGGCCTCGCTCACCTTTACCAACGAGAAGGCCACCGATGCGCGGGTACACCTGCCTATCTCGCTCACGTTGAGCAACTCCATCGTGTGGGGTTCCAACCTGGGCGTCACTACCCTCGACGACGAGCTGTACCTGAAAAACTACCCGGAATACCCCACCACCGGCGTGCTCAGCATTCGCAATAACCTGCTGCGCACCAAGGAATATGCTACAATAGCGGCCGTCGTCGGCCCGGCCGGAAGCAACCTGAACCTGCTCAACGTCGACCCCCTGTTTGTACGCACCGCTCTGGTCAGCAACCGGCCCGATTATACGCTCCAGGCAGCTTCGCCGGCTAACGCGCCGCGCCGCCCCCTGGTTGTGAGAGTAGGTACTGTGTCCTTTCACGACCTGCTGAACTTGCCCCGCCCCGCCCCCAACCAGACCATGCCAGCACTAGGAGCCTACGAGCACAGGTAGAATGGCGCACAAACAACAGAAGGGCGGCTCATGAGCCGCCCTTCTGTTGTTTGTGGCGTTGAAAACCGTTGGCCCTTTACACCGGCACGTTCACGTGGCGCTCGGCGTGGTAGGAGCTGCGCACCAGCGGGCCGCTTTCCACGTACTTCAGGCCGCGGCGCAGGCCCTCTTCCTTGTAGTGGGTAAACTGGTCGGGGGTGATGAATTCGGCTACGTCGAGGTGGCGCCGAGTGGGCTGCAGATATTGGCCCAGGGTGAGGATGTCGAGGCCATTGGCCACGAGGTCGTCCATGGCTTGGTACAGCTCGTCGGGCTTTTCGCCCAGGCCGAGCATGATGCCAGACTTGGTGCGGTGCCCGGCCTGCTTGGTGCGGCGGATTTGCTCCAGACTGCGGTCGTAGCGGGCCTGGGGGCGCACGAGGCGGTAGAGGCTGCCCACGGTTTCGATGTTGTGCGAAATCACTTCCTGGCCGCCCGAAATCATGACGTCCAGCGCGTCCCAGTTGGCTTTTACGTCGGGTATCAGGGTTTCGATGGTAGTAGTAGGCGAAAGCTGCTTGGTGAGCACTACGGTTTCGCGCCATACGCTGGCCCCGCGGTCTTTCAGCTCGTCGCGGTTCACGGAAGTGATGACGGCGTGCTTCACCTTCATCAGGTGAATGGCCTCGGCTACGCGGCGGGGCTCGTCGAGGTCGTACTCGGTGGGGCGGCCGGTGGCCACGGCGCAGAACGAGCACGAGCGGGTGCAGATGTTGCCCAGAATCATGAACGTGGCCGTGCCCGCGCCCCAGCACTCGCCCATGTTGGGGCAGTTGCCGCTCTCGCAGATGGTGTGGAGCTTGTGTTCATCAACCAGCCGGCGCACGGCGGCATATTCTTCGCCCACGGGCAGCTTCACGCGCAGCCAGTCAGGCTTGCGGGGGCGGGCGGGGGCAGCCGTTTCGGGCTGGATAACCGGCAAATCAATCATAAATCGAATTATGAGTTATAAATTATGAATTATGAGTTGTTGGCATTGTATGAGGTGCCCAGGCACAACAAAATTACAAACGAAGTGCTTCGACACCGGCTCCGGGCGCAAACTCATAATTCATAATTCAAAACTCATAATTTCTTTACGAGCGGTGCCCGAAATACAGAGTGAGGTAAACCGAGGGCAGAAACTTGTGGTTCAGCTCATCGGTAGCGGCATTCAGGTCGGGGCTGAGGATGACCATCCGCTTCGTGAAGGCCTCGATGATGAAGCCTGCTTCGAGGCCCGCCACGGCATCGCGGTAGCGCCCATACTCGAAGCTGAGCGCCCCTCGCAGGTGGACGCCCGGCACCAGCTGGGTCTGGCTGATGCCACTGAACAGCGGGCCGTGGTCGAGGATATTGCCGGGAGAAGTGTGTTTGGCCGGGTCGAAGGGTTCACTCACGATATTATCATTCGACAGATTCGGTCCGGTCGGGCTGAGGGGAGTGTAGTCGTAAATGATGTAATAGGGCATCAGCAGGCCCAGCGACGGCCCGGCGCTCAACAGCCCGTTCACCTGCACGCCGGCATCGGCGGCCTTGCGGAACAGGATGCGCTGCATCCCGAAAGAGGGCCGCAGCACAAAAGCGTAGTTAGCTTTCCGGTACACGTATGTGCCGCCCACAAGGGTCGTCAGGCGCTGCTCTTTCTGGTTCTTCAGCATCACACCTTCCAGGCTCCAGAAGCGCAGCAGGCGGTCGTCGATGACGTGCGACGAGCGAATGGAGGCCCCGCCCAGCAATCCGCCCTGCGTGTTGAAGTTCACCCCGAAGACAAACTCCTTCTTGTAGGACTGCTCGTCGGAAGGGGCGTCGAGCACCGGGCCGGGCCGTGGGGGGGCCTGGGCGCGAGCACCGCCCCCGGCCAAAATACCGGTGAGCAGCAGGCCGGCAACACGAAGCTTAAAGGGTTTCATAACGAACCGGAAGAGGGGCGCGGAGCTGCGGATGCGGGCTGCGGAACGCCGGGAGTACGTAAATTAGCTGTTGAACCGACAACGCCTTAAAGGTAACTAACTGACTTGAAGAACACCGCCACTGCCCGCTACGCCGGCCATCTGCGCACCGAAGCGACGCACACCGCCTCGGGCAACGTTATTCAGACCGATGCCCCGGTCGACAACCACGGCCGGGGCGAAGCCTTTTCGCCTACCGACCTGGTGAGCACCGCCCTGGGCGCATGCATGATGACGGTGATGGGCATCGTGGCCGAGCGCCACGCCTGGGACCTGACCAGCGCCACCTTCACCGTGCTCAAGCACATGAGCCCGGAGCCGCCGCGCCGCATCGCGCAGCTTGACGTGACGTTTTCGCTGCCCGCCAGCCTAGCCCCGCAGGAACGCGTGCTGCTGGAGCGGGCCGCCCACACCTGCCCGGTGGGCCTGAGCCTGCACCCGGAAGTGCGGCAGAATATCGTCTTCGAATACAAGTAAGCGGGCAAACCGCCTACTGCACAGCCTCTTTTACCTCGCTTAGGCGGATGCCCATGTGCGACGCATCGTAGGCGCACTCGCCGTCTTTAATCAGCAGCAGCTGGGGCGACTCGTGCCGCACGCCGAACTGCTCGGCAATCTGGCCCGAGAGGGGGCGGAAGCGCAGCAGGTCGAGGTAGTAGATTGGTAAGCTCAGGCCGCTGTCGGCCCATTGGCGCTCAATTTTGCCCTTGGCCGCCGCGCTGATGGAGCAGGTAGTGCTGTGCTTAAAAATGAGGACCGGCTGCTCGTGCGAGGTGCGGGCGAGCTCGGTAATCTGAGCGGAATCGGTGAGGGGAAGCCAGGGAGTGGACATCGGGAGATAATAGTCGAATCGGTGATGGATAGTAGTTGCACTACAACAAGCGACGGGCAGTTGATTCCCGCCGGAGGGCTCACTTTTTCTTTTCTTTCTGCTTTTTCGCCTCGCGGGGTAGCGGCTGCTGAATAGCCGTGCGCCGCCGCAGGCCCAGCAGCCCGGGCGGCTTCACGTTGGGTGCCGTGCCGGTGGCGTAGTTGGTGCGGCGGCTGGCTTCGGGCTGGGGCTCATTGCTGTTGCCGCGCCGCAGCTGCTCCCGCGTCACATCGAGGTGGCTTTCTTTGTAGGGCGAGTCGATTTGGCGGGCCTCGCGCAGGGCGCGGCGGTTGGCTGCCCGGATGTGGCCGGGCCGCTCTTTCGAAATCTGGGCGTGGGCCGCAGGGGCCGCCAGCACCAGCAGCAGCAAAGCCAGTAGCCGCGCCAGCCGGCCGGGGCCGCTACCGCTTGGGGCCGGCATCGGGCGAAGCGGGTGGGCCGCTCGGAGCTGCTGGAGTGGCGCTGGGCGCTGCCGACGGGCCGGCATCGGGTGCGGCGGGCGGTCCGTCGTTAGGAGCGGCAGGGGGGCCACCGGGGGTATCGGGCGTAGCGGGGGCATCGGGCGCGAGAACCGGTTCCTTCTTCTGGACCTTGTGGTCGGGGTCGTAGTTGGGCTTGGCATGGATGTCGAATTTGAAGAAGTGACGAATGGCCTGCCAGGGGCGGAAAGGCTTGTGCGTTTTATGAATGCGCCGCCGCTTCAGCTTGGGTTGGTTCTTCATCAGCCCGTGCTTGTCGTAGCGCACGGTCGACTTTTCGGGCAGGGTCCGGGTTTCGGTAGGCGCAGTTGAGGTGGCTGAGGCCAAGGGCGCGCCCGACGGGGACGAAATATCGGTGGCGGCTTCCGCGGGGGCTTTCTTCTTGCCAAACAGGCCGCCTAGGCCCTTGGCCTTTTCGCTATCGCCGTGGTTGGAGCGGGCTTCCTGCTCGCGGGCTTCGCGGGCTTTTTTGTCGGCCTTCTGCTGGGCAATGAATTCGGGCGAGGGCTTGGGAGTGGGCAGGCGGTAGGGATGCACCACTTTATGGTACAGGCTGCACCCGCTTAGGCCCGCCGTCAACAGCGCGCTCAGCATCAGCAGTAAGAAAGTGGAAGAATAGCGGTGTTTCACAGGATAATAGACCGGGCTCAGCATACGTAAATAACCATAAATCGAACGCGCGAAAACCGCGCCAACCTGCCGGAGCAGGGCCCGGAAGGGCAGGAGCGTAACCGCAGAAAGCACGTCATGCTAAGCGCAGTGAAGTATGACGTGCTTTCTGCGGTTACGCTCTTGCCTTACCTAGTAGCTGCGCAAGGCCTGCACCTGCTCGCGCAGGCGCTGCTGGGGCAGGAAGGCGGCTTCCAGCGGTGGGGCAAACGGGATAGCGGTATCGAGCGAAGCCACGCGGCGCACGGGCGCGTCGAGGTGCTCGAAGCAGTGCTCGCCAATCCAGGCCGCGATTTCGCCACCGATGCCGCCGGTCATCGTGTCTTCATGCAGGATGATGACGCGGCCGTTTTTCGCCACGGTGCGCCGCACGGCTTCCTCGTCCCAGGGCAGCAGGGTGCGCAGGTCCAGGATGTCGGCCGACACGCCCAGGTCCTGGCATACCTGCAAGGCCCAGCGCACGCCCATGCCGTAGGTGATGATGCTCAGCTCGTCGCCCTCGGCGGCCAGCGCGGCCTGCCCGATGGGCGTGGTGTAGTAGGCCTCGGGCACCGGGCCGCTGAGGCTGCGGTAGAGCATCTTGTGCTCGAAATACAGCACCGGGTTGGGGTCTTCGAAGGCGGCGCAGAGCAGGCCCTTGGCATCGTGCGGGTTGCTGGGGTACACCACTTTCAGGCCGGGCACGTGGGTGAACCAGGCCTCGTTGCTCTGGCTGTGGAAAGGACCAGCCGCCGAACCCGCGCCGGTGGGCATGCGCACCACCACGTCGGCGTTCTGGCCCCAGCGGTAGTGGCTCTTGGCCAGGTTGTTCACAATCTGGTTGAAGCCGCAGGTGACGAAGTCGGCAAACTGCATTTCCACCATGGCCTTCTTGCGCTTGATGCTCAGACCCAGCCCGATGCCCACGATGGCCGACTCGCACAGTGGCGTGTTGCGCACCCGGGCCTTGCCGAATTCGGCCACACAGCCCTCCGTTATTTTGAAGACTCCGCCGTAGTCGGCAATGTCCTGGCCCATGAGCACCAGCTCGGGGTAGCGCTCCATGCTCTGCTTCAGCCCTTCTTGTATAGCATCAATGAAACGGATTTCTCTGGTTGGTGCTTGGTTGTTGGTGCTTGGTGCTTGGTTTTTGGGGCCGTCCGAACCAAGCACCAAGCTCTGAGCACCAAGTACCAATGGCGCGTACATGTCCGCGATTTCCTCGGCGATATCGGCCGTGGGCATGGGCGCGGCGTCGGCTTCCTGTAGGCCGGCTTCGATGGCGGCCTTGATTTTCTCGCGGATGCCGTGCTTGGCCGTTTCGGTAAGGATGCCCTCGGCCAGCAGCCACTTCTCGTAGTTCTCGACCGGGTCTTTGGCGGCCCATTCCTCCATCAGGCTCTGGGGCACGTACTTGGTGCCGCTGGCCTCCTCGTGGCCGCGCATCCGAAAGGTGAGGGCCTCGACCAGCACCGGGCGCGGGTTTTCGCGCATGTCCTCGGCCAGCCGCTTGATAGTGGTGTACACCTCCAGAATGTTGTTGCCATCGACCTGCACGGCCTCCATGCCGTAGGCCGGGCCTTTGTCGACGAACGACTTGAAGCGGAACTGCTCGTTGCTGGGCGTGCTCAGGCCGTAGCCGTTGTTTTCGATGATAAAGATGACCGGCAGCTGCCACACGGCGGCCACGTTCAGGGCCTCGTGGAAGTCGCCTTCCGAAGCACCGCCGTCGCCGCTGTAGGTCACGGTCACCTTGGGCTTTTTATCGAGCAAATCGGCCAGGGCGATGCCGCCGGCCACGGCCAGCTGTGGGCCGAGGTGCGAAATCATGCCCACGATGTGGTACTCGTTGGTGCCGAAGTGGAAGCTGCGGTCGCGGCCCTTGGTGAAGCCCAGGCGCTTGCCCTGCCACTGCGCAAATAGGCGGCCCAGCGGCACCTCGCGACCTGTGAATACGCCCAGGTTGCGGTGCAGTGGCAGAATGTACTCATCGGCGTCCAGCGCCAGGGTGCTGCCCACCGAGATGGCCTCCTGGCCGATGCCCGAAAACCACTTGCTCACCTTGCCCTGGCGCAGCAGAATCAGCATTTTCTCCTCAATCAGCCGGGGCCGCAGCAGGTGCTGGTAGAGGTGCAGGAGGGTTTCATTGGGAAGGTCCTGCCGGTCGAAGGCGAGCGCCGTAGCAGTAGTGGAGGTGGTGGGAGTCATGCGGGAAAACGGGTGGGTTTGGCCCGCAAAGGTAGCGGCTGCGCGGGGCTGTGCCCCGGCCCGGTCTGCCGTCGTCTAGCGGCTCAGCTGCACGTCGAATCGGCCCTCGCTCACGCGCAGAGCCTGGCCCGCCGGGGTGGCGGCGTGTAGCTCGAAGCGGCCGGCCACCACCGGGTGCGGCCCGGTCGTATCGAGCCGGGTGATGGTGAGCATGCCCGTGGCCGGAATGAGCGGCTGGCCAATGCTGCCCAACGTAGCCGTGCGGCCGGTTTCGGCGGTCGGCGCGGCCAGCGGATACATGCCGGGACCCGTGACGCGGGCCGCTACCAGGCGCAGGCTGGCCACCGGGCCCTCCACCTGCAGGCGGCGGAAGGCTTCCAGCTGCAGTTCGCCGTGGGCGTAGCGGGCGGTGGGCGTGAGCACACGCCCGTCGAGGGTAGGGGAGTTGCTGGCTTCCCAGGGCTGGCCATTCACGAGGCCCCCGAGGGTATTGGCCCCCACCTGGGTGGCAGTGGGCAGGTGCACCGGAGGCAGCGCCGGAAATAAGTCGGAAGTGGCATCTTCGCAGCTGGTAAGCAGCGCGAGCAGTGGCAGCAGGCGGAGTAGGCGAGTGGGCATAGCGGATGCAGGGGAAAAGATGGTGGCTAAAGGTAGGTGTTTGGGCGGAATTACGCAGGGAGCAGTGGCTGGGCAGGGATTCGCCGAGGCACAGGGGTAACATGTGAAATCGGCTGGGGGACGGCATCTATCTTCGCGGGCTTTTCCCTTTCCATCAGCCATTTATTTATGGTCCGAGTATTACTCGCTAGCAGCCTGTTTCTGCTGACATCTGCCGTACAGGCGCAACAACCCGATACGCTCCGCCCACGCAGCCCCGCGCTACATTCGACTGCGGCCGATAGTTTGCCGACGCGGCCGGCCGTGCTAGATGGGCTGGCTTACCCCGTTCGTTGTCCGGTCGCCCGAGTCAGCGTCATTGATACAAGACTTCCCCCCTTCACTACCATCCAGCCGGCGCTGTCCAGCGCGGCCGGGGTGCAGGTGACGCCCTATTCCGGCGCGCCCGGCGCGTGGAGCACCGTGCGCATCCGGGGCGTGGCCAACGTGACGGGCAACAGCCAGCCGTTGTACGTGGTGGACGGGGTGCCGGCTTACAACACCGAGGTAACGCCCGAGATGTGGAGCGCCAGCGAGGAGTTTGTTCGCAGAACCTTCCCTTTCACTTTCACCCCCCGCACGCCCATGGCCAACCCGCTGCTCGACCTGCCCGTGGAAGACATTGCCCAAGTAGAAGTGCTGAAGGGCGCGGCTGCTACGGCCCGCTATGGCATGCAGGGCACCAATGGCGTCATCCTCATCAGCACCCGGCGCGGAGCTGACGGCGGCACCACGCCCCAGCCGCTGCGGGTGCGCTACGCCGGTTGGGGCGGCGTGCAGCAGGTGCGCCAGCGCTACGCCCTACTGAATGCCCGCCAATACGCCAGCTTGGCCAATGAAGCCGAAACCAACGCCGGCCAGCCCGCTCCCTATTCGGCCGCTGACCTCAACAACCTGCGCGAAACCGATTGGCAGGACCGGGTATTCCGGGTGGCGGGCATGCAAAGCCACAACTTGAGCGTAGATGGCCTGACCCGCCACACCCGCTACTACGTGGCCGCCGACTACCTGCAACAAGCCGGCGTGGTGCGCGAATCGGGCCTGAGCCGCTACCAGCTGCGTGCCAACCTCGACCAGCACCTGACCAACAAGCTGAGCGTGGGGCTACGCGCCAGCGTTGGGCAAACCAACCAGTACTACCCCGGCACCGAGTCCGACGCGGGGCCGCTGCTCCAGCAAGCCCTGCTGGCCTCGCCCACTTCGCCGCCGGGCAATGCGGCTGGTGCGCCTGATACTGGCATTTCGCAGCAGCTTGACTACTTCTCCCGCGCATCGCGCACCCGGCGGCTACTGGCGCAGCTCAGCGCCACGTACCAGTTCAGCTCCGGCCTGAGCGCGACCGTTCGCGCCAGTCGGCAGCTGGCCTTGGCCCGCCAGCTGGCCTACGGCCCCGACTTCGACGCGCAGTACCAGATTCGCGGCGTGGTGGAAAACGGGACCGATTCGACCACTTCGCGCAGCTGGGTGCTCGATGCGGCCCTGCACTACCAGCGCACCTTCGGCACCAGCCACGCCCTCACGGCGGGCCTCGGCTACCTGCGCCAGCGCTACGAGCGGGAGCTGAGCCAGCACACGTACTTCGGCGCGGGTGGGGTTGGGGTCAGGACTTCGTTCACCAACCGCGAAGCGAGTGCCCCCCTGCACAGCGCCACTGCCTGGCTGAACTACACCTACGCCGGCCGTTACGAAGTACAGGCCTCGCTGCGCTCCGACTACTTTGCCTTCAGCCCCGACGGGCCGCGCAGTGGGTTTAGTTGGCTGCCGGGTGGGCAGCTGAGCTGGCACCTCCACAAAGAAGCCTTTCTGGCCAACGCTTCGGGCCTAAGCGACCTGACGCTATGGGCCGGCACGGGCCAGACCAGCAGCTCTTTCTCGGCCGACCGCACCACCCACCACGATGCCGGCCTGCGGGCGGGCCTGCTTGGGGGCCACCTCACGCTGGAAGTGGCCGCCTACCAGCGCCGCACCCGCCACGCCCGCACGCTGATTACAGTGCCGGCCTTAGGCGGGAGCGGCATCGGATACCTATCGCCGGACGTGACGCTGCTCAATCGGGGCCTGGAGCTGACCGTGGGCAGCACCTGGCAGCTGGGCCCGCTGGCGGGCACCACCCAGCTGGCCGCCGCCGCCAACCGCAACCAGGTGGAGGCGGTTGATAATGGGCCGTACTCCGGCGGCACTTTCACCTTTTCGGGCCTCGAAGCCGGCCAGCCGCTGGCCCGGTTTCTGGTGTATGAGCAGAGCGGCACCTACCCCCTGGGCTCGTCCCAGGCGGGCCAGATGCGCTTTCGCGACCGCAACGGCGACGGCCGAATCAATTATTCCGATGCCTATGCTATGGGCAGTGGCCTGCCCCGCTATACCCTCAACCTGTATCAGGAGCTGCGCTTTCGCCGCTTCCAGCTAACCGCCCAGCTCGACGGACTGTTTGGCTACCAGCTGCACAACCCCACGTTCCGCACCCTCGACGAGCCCACCGGCTTCTATAACAGTTCAGTGCGCGCCCTCGACTACTGGACGCCCGCTCACCAGAACACCAATATACCGTCCCCCGGCAACTCCTCCTCGCCTTACCTCAGCGACCAGGCCCTGGCCAGCGGCAACCACCTGCGCCTCTCGCAGCTCACGGTGGCCTACGAGGTGCTGCGCCAGGAAACCCGTCGCGTTAGCGTGTGGGTGGGCGGCCAGAACTTATTCGTAACCAGTAGCTACCGAGGCTTCGACCCCAACGTGAGCAGCGGCGGCGCGGCCCCTTTGCAAGCCGGTCTCGATGCCAGCGTATACCCCGTGGCGCGGGTATGGCAATTGGGCGTGCGCGGGCAGTTTTAGCCGCCGAAACCCGACGGCCAGCCGACCGGTTACCCAGCCCCGGCCGGCCGCTGCCTCCACGCCGTATCTTCGCCCCATGATTCACTTCACCGAATTTACCCTCGCCAACGGCCTGCGCTGCATCGTTCACGAAGATTTCAGCACGCCCATGGCCGTGCTGAATGTAATGTACGACGTGGGCTCGCGCGATGAGTCGCCCGAGCACACCGGCTTCGCCCACCTGTTCGAGCACCTCATGTTCTCGGGTTCGGTCAACATTCCGAGCTACGATGAGCCCCTACAGCGCGTGGGAGGCGAGAACAACGCCTTCACCAGCGCCGATGTCACCAACTACTACCTCTCGTTGCCGGCGGCCAACCTCGAAACCGGCTTCTGGCTCGAATCAGACCGCATGCTCAACCTGGCTTTCTCCGAGAATGGCTTGGAAGTGCAGCGTAAGGTGGTGGTCGAGGAGTTCAAGCAGAGCTACCTCAATCAGCCCTACGGCGACGTGTGGCTGCAACTCAAGCCTTTGGCCTACCAGGCTCATCCTTACCAGTGGAACACCATCGGCAAGGAAATCGGGCACATTGAAAATGCCGTGATGGATGACGTGCGAGCCTTTTTTGGCAAGCACTACGCCCCGCAGAATGCCGTGTTGGTGGTGGCCGGGGCCGTGAGTGAGGCGGAAGTGCGCCGTCTGGCCGAAAAGTGGTTCGGTCCCATTCCCGGCGGCCCGGCTTACCAGCGCCATCTGCCAGCCGAACCCGTCCAGACCGCAGCCCGCCACCTCGCGGCCAGCGCGCCGGTACCGCTTTCGGCCCTCTACAAAGCCTACCACATGCCCGCCCGCGCCGATGACCGGTACCACGCCGTCGACCTGCTGAGCGACGTGCTGGGCCGGGGCAAGTCGGCCCGCCTGCACCAGCGCCTGGTGAAGGAGCGGCCGCTGTTCAACAACATCTCGGCCTCGCTCACCGGCTCGCTCGACCCCGGCCTGCTCGTCATCAGCGGCAAGCTGAACGAGGGCGTGGAACTGCATGAAGCCGATGCCGCCATCGAAGCCGTAGTGGCCGAGTTTCTGACCCAGGACGTGGACGCGCAGGAACTGGAAAAAGTAAAAAACCAGGCCGAAAGCAGCCTAGTGTTCGGTGAAATCGAGCTGCTAAATCGAGCCATGAACCTGGCTTACAGTAAGCTGCAGGGCGACACCAACCTGGTAAACGATGAAAGCCGCCGCATCCAGGCCGTAACGGTAGCCGACGTCCGCGCCGCTGCCGCCCTGGTGCTGCGCCCCGAAAACTGCAGCACCCTCTACTACCAGGCCGTGCCGGCCGAGGTGGAAGCGTAGGGCAAACAGGAGAACGAAGAATAAGAAACGTCCTGCTGCACTGCGTGCAACAGGACGTTTTGAAGCAGCTTTGAACTACGCTTAACGCTTGGTTTTTACCTTCGTTTTGGCCGGGGTCACGGGGGCGTTGCTGTCGCGGTTCAGGCTGCTGTTGGTGGGCTTGGTGTAGCGGGGGCGCAGGGTGCGGTTGTCGTTGTAGCCACCGTTGCCTTGGTAGCCTACCTGCCGGCGCATGGGCACGCTCGGGGCCAGATACGACATGGTACCGTTCTTGATATCTTCGGGCACGCCGGCCCCGTAGGGTTTACCCGTGTGGGGGTTGATGTTGGCACGCGGGGCCTTGCGCGGGCCACGGGTGGAGTAGGGCACCGCTTTCTTGCGCGGGTGGGTTTGCGCATCGGCTGGGCCGGCCACAGCGGCCAGCAACAGGGCCACGATGAGAAGGGGACGGAACATAACGAGAGTAGTGATAAGTGGCGGGTGGAAAAGGCCGGGGCCAAAAAACAAAACCGCTGCCATCATACGCGCGCCGGCCCGGCCAGGGTTTGCGCGGGCGATGGCAGCGGCCCAAAAACCAACGTCGCGACCCGGCCGAAGCCAGGCCGCGATGGCCGGATACCGGAGGGCTTAATTGCCCAGCGTGGTAGTTTGCGAGCCGGCCGGCTTGCGAGCCGGGCGCACGCTGTAGGGCACCATCCCATTGCTGGTGCGGATGTGCAGCGGCATGCCAGGCGAGGCATACACGTTAGCATTATTGATTTCGCCGCGGTTGCTGGCAGGGGCTCCGGCGGCCCAGCCGTCGTTGGCGGCCGGCGTAGTAGCCGAGGCTACGGCCGTGGTTTCTTCGAGGGGAGGCCAGCCGTCGTTGAGCACGGGCTTGGCCGGGGCGGTTTTTGCGGCCACCTTGCTGGCCTTTTTGGCAGCGCGCCGGGTGGCGCGGGCAGTGGCCTTGGGGGTTTTAACTTTCGCCTTCACCGGGGTGGTTTGGGCACTGGCCTCGGCCAGCAGGAACATCGAAAGAGCAAGCGTGAGGACAGTGCGGAACATGGCGAAAGCGGTTGAGAAGTGAGGCGTTTGTTTTCGTTACTGAAAGGAGTAATTCGAAAAGCGTGCCAACTTCCTCCGGTCCGTTTGCCAATGGTCCTCATTAGCGCGGGGTGAGCGTAGTCGGAGCTTTGCTGGTTTTACGGTGGCCGGTGGCGGGGCCATCGTACCCACTCGTGGGCGTAGTCTGAATGTTGACCGGTTCGCCGGGCGCGGCGTACACGCCCTGGCCTTTGCCATCGGCGTTGGCCTTCGAGCCGCTGGCCCCACCCCTGCGGCTGGTAGCGGCGGCGGCAGCCCCCGAAGCCGGGGCAACGCGAGCCCGAGTAGCGGTTCCCACTTTTTTGGTGCTGGTTTTACGGACGGTGGTGCGACGCTTGGCGGCCGGGTGGCGCACGGTAGTTTTCTGGTGCGTGGTCGTAGTAGGCGTGGTGGTAGGCGTAGTTTGGGCTAAAGCCTGGGCAGTGAAGGCCAGCACAAGCAGGCCGAGGAGGAGCGAGCGGAGCATGAAGAAAAGGCTAAGGTAAATAGAAGGAAAAGGGAAAATCCGGCTTCCGCAGTGGGAAGGGCCGGGTATTGCAGCATACGCGAAACCAGTGGACCGGGATAGGCAGCGATTCAATTGCCGACGTTGGAGCCCAAAAAAAATCCGCTTCCCGTAGCGGGGAAGCGGATTTGCAGCAAGTATGTTAGTTAGCAAGGCCTGAAACCGGGCCGGGCTACCAGCCCAGGGGCTCTTCTTTTTTCTTGGATGGGGCTTTCGGGGCAGCTTTGGCGGCGGGCGCAGCTTTGGGCGCGGCGGCGGGAGTTGCTTTCGGAGCGGCAGCCTGGGCACCACCCGATGCCTGCATGCCGCTGCTGCTGGCCGCAGCGGCCGGAGCTCCAGCCGGCGCGGCGGCGGGCGCGGCTACCGGAGCGGGAGCCAGCGTAGCGGCGGCAATCGGGCGTGGGGGCCAGGGCTTCTCGCGGCGCACTTTGCGGTTCATGCGGCGCTCGCGCATGGCGGCGGCATCGTCGGCCATCACGCTGCGGCCGCCGCGCATCACAATCGGCGCGCCGGGGGCTACCGACATGCCAATGCTGGACGGGGTATTGCCTCCACCGCCACCACCGAAGCCGGCAGCAGCCGGGGCGGCCGCGGCCGGAGCCTCGGCCATGGGGGCGGCCGCTGGTTCGGCGGCGGGCGTTTCGGCCGCACCGCCGTTCTGGGCGGCACCGGTGGCTTTGGCGGCGCTGGTTTTAGTCGATTTCTTGGCGGCACCCTTCTTGGGGGCATCCCAGCCGCTCGAATCCCAGCCGCTTTGGGCAGCAGCGGAGTTGGCTAAGCCGGCGGCAAATAGCAGAAAGAATAGGGTACGTTTCATGACGAGGTATATGGGGATATTGAAGTGGACGCGGGACTAACTGCAAGCGCGGACGAAACGTTCGGCCCGGGGCGGGCCTTGCCGTAACTTTGCGCCCTATGACGCAGATGCAGGACTCCATTGCCGCGCTGACGGCCGAAGTTACAAACGCCGACCTTAGCAGCGCTACTCACCTCGATGCTTTTCGCATTGCCTACCTCGGCCGCAAGGGCCGCCTGGCCGATTTGTTCGACCAGCTGAAGGCCGTGCCCGCCGACCAGAAGCGTGCAGTAGGCCAGCAGCTTAACGCCCTGAAGCAGCAGGCCCAGGCCCGCTTCGACGAGGCGCAGCAGGCCGCCGATGCCGCCGCCGATAATGCGCCGGCCAACCCCGATTTCGACTATACGCTGCCCCCTGTGCCCCACGGCCTGGGCACCCGCCATCCCCTGAGCCTGGTGCGCGAGGAGATGATGCGCGTGTTCGCCCGCATTGGCTTCGCCATCGCCGAAGGCCCGGAGATTGAGGACGACTGGCACAACTTCACCGCCCTCAACTTCCCCGAAAACCATCCGGCGCGCGACATGCAGGACACGTTCTTCGTGGCCCCGGCCTCGCGCCCAGCCACGCCCGGCGACGTGCCCACCGGCGCGCCCGACCTGCCTCACCTGCTGCGCACCCACACCAGCACCGTGCAAGTGCGCGTGATGGAAAGCGAGCCGCTGCCCATCCGCCGCGTGATGCCGGGCCGGGTGTTCCGCAACGAGGCCATTTCGGCCCGCGCCCACATGATGTTTCATCAGGTGGAAGGCATTTTCATTGACGAGGGCGTGAGCTTCGCCGACCTGAAGCAGACGGTGTATTACTTCGTGCAGGAGCTGTTCGGGGCCGATATCAACATCCGCTTACGCCCCAGCTTCTTACCCTTCACCGAGCCCAGCGCCGTAATCGACATCACCTGCCTGATTTGCAAGGGCGCGGGCTGCAACATCTGCAAGTATTCGGGCTGGGTGGAGATTGGCGGATGCGGCATGGTGGACCCCGCCGTGCTCGAAAACGCTAAAATTGACCCCGAGAAATACTCCGGCTACGCCTGGGGCATGGGCATCGAGCGCATCGCCATGCTTAAATATCAGATTAAGGATTTGCGCCTGTTCACGGAAAATGACATGCGTTTCCTGCGGCAGTTCGAGGCGTTGTAGGGCATTTTTGTTGATTTAATTATTTCCGCACGGCATGTCGCTTTTCTCGTTCTTCAAGAAGCCCAACGTACCTGAGCCATCGCCCATTCACGATTTCCTATTTGGCGACGTGCCGGTGCTGGAATGGCCGCGCCCCGATTCGGTGAGCCGCAATGTGCTGCCCTGGTCGTTGTTTGCGACGGCGCAGGAAGCTTCCCAGCGCGGCGATTCGGCTACTGCGGTTACCGCGCTGCAAGGCGTGCTGGCCACCCCG
>JANXMN010000249.1 GCA_025354605.1 Hymenobacter sp.
TGCTGCCACTAACTCAATCGAAGGGGTTTACTATTGCTCGCGAGATGCTTCGACTCTGCTACGCTGCGCTCAGCATGACGTTCTTTGCCTGCCCGTTTAAGCGAACAATGTCCGTTCCCGCCACCTTCTATGCCCGCTACGGCAAGCGCCTGCTCGACTTGGCCCTGGCCGGGCCGCTGCTGCTGCTGAGCCTGCCGCTGCTGGTCGGGGCGGCCGCGCTGGCGGCGGGGCAGAACCGGGGCCGCTGGCTGTTCCGACAGGCGCGGCCGGGCTGGCACGGGCGGCTGTTCACCCTCTACAAGCTGCAAACCATGGCCGAGGCGCGCGGTGCCGGCGGCCAGCTGCTACCCGATGCCCAGCGCCTGCTCCCGCTGGGCCGCTGGCTGCGCGCCACCTCCCTCGACGAGTTGCCCCAGCTCTGGAACATCGTGCGCGGCGACCTGAGCCTGGTGGGGCCGCGCCCGCTGCTGCCCGAGTACCTGCCGCTGTACTCGCCCGCCCAGGCCCGCCGCCATGCCGTGCGCCCCGGCCTCACCGGCTGGGCGCAGGTGAATGGGCGCAACGCCATCAGCTGGGAAGAAAAGTTTGCTTTCGACGGCTGGTATGTCGACCATTTATCGCTGAAACTGGACCTCACTATTCTCTGGCGCACGGCCGGGCGGGTGCTGGGCAGACGCGGCATCAATGCCCCTGGCCAGGCTACAACTACTGCTTTTCGGGGGAGCTTACCTCCCCCACTTTCTTCGTAAGTCTGCGCATGACCCAGCTATTTTTTTCCGATTACGACCCCCCCGAACCCACAGACAACCGGCCGCCGCTGGTCATTTTTGGGGCCGGCGGGCTGGGGCGCGAGGTGCTGCTGCTGTTGCACCAGCTGAACGAGGCCCGGCCTAGCTGGCAGCTGCGCGGCTTTTACGACGACCAGGCTCCCGCCACGCCCACCGTGGCCGGCCTGCCCTACCTCGGCAGCAGCGCCGACCTCAATGCCACTACTGAGCCGTTGGCCGTGGCCGTGGCCGTGGGCAGCCCGGCCGGCCGCGCCGCCGTGGTGGGGCGGCTCACGTCGCCGCTGCTCAGTTTTCCGGCCATTGTGCACCCGGCCGTGGCGCTGCACCCGCGCCAGCGCATCGCACTGGGCGACGGCTGCATCATCCAGCAGGGCTGCCGCCTGACTTGTGATATCGTGCTGGGCCGCTTCGTGCTGCTCAACCTGGGCTGCACCGTGGGCCACGACGCCAAGCTGGACGATTTCTGCTCCCTGATGCCCCACGCCAACGTGAGCGGAGCGGCCCGGCTGGCCACCGGAGTGTACCTTGGCACGAATGCCTCCGTGATTCAGGGCGTGCGGGTGGGCGAAAACACCATCGTGGGGGCCGGCGCCGTGGCCGTGCGCGACCTGCCGGCCAACGTCACCGCCGTGGGCGTACCGGCGAGGGCAATCGGCAATGGCTAATTATGAATTATGAATTATGAGTTATGAGTTATGAGTTATGAGTTGAGCCTACTACCACCCCTAAAGGCGAATTCATAAAGCGCATAATTCATAACTCATAATTCATAATTCATAACTCATAATTCATAACTCATAATTCATAACTCATAATTCATAACTCATAACTCATAATTCATAATTCATAATTTAGAAATGCGTAGCCAGGATTACGACCGTCTCTACCTCTCTCCTCCCCACCTTGGCCGGCACGAGCTGAACTACGTGCACAAGGCCATCGAGGATAACTGGGTGGCACCGGCCGGACCGAATATCACAGGCTTCGAGGCCGACATCTGCGCGGCCGTGGGCGTGCCGTATTGCGTGGCCCTCACCTCGGGCACCGCCGCCATTCACCTGGGGCTGATTTTGCTGGGCGTGGGCGCGGGCGATGAGGTACTGTGCCCTTCGTTCACGTTCGTGGCCACGGCCAACCCCATCGTGTACCTGGGGGCTACGCCGGTGTTCGTGGACAGCGAGGCCGACACCTGGAACATCTGCCCGGTGCGCCTGCGCGAGGCCATCGTGGACCGGCTGGCCCGGGGCAAAAAGCCCAAAGCCCTCATCCTGGTGCACCTGTATGGGATGCCGGCCAAGCTGCCCGAAATCCTGGCGCTGGCCAAGGAATTCGACATTCCGGTACTGGAGGACGCGGCCGAAGCCCTGGGCTCGGAATGGGAGCAGCAGCCGCTGGGCGGCTTCGGCCGGGTGGGGGTTTTTTCCTTCAATGGCAACAAGATTCTGACCACCAGCGGGGGCGGCGCGCTCGTGACCTACGACCGCGCCCTGGCCGAAAAGGCCCGCTTCCTGGCCACCCAGGCCAAGGACGAGGCGGCCCACTACCAGCACTCCGAAGTGGGATACAACTACCGCCTGAGCAACATCCTGGCCGGCATCGGGCGCGGGCAGATGGAGCTGCTGCCCGAGCGCGTGAAGCGCCGCCGCCAGCTGTTCGACTGGTACCGCGAGCACCTCGCCGGCCTGCCTAGCCTCACGGTGGCGCTGGCCTCCGAGCCGGCCGGCAGCCGTTCGAACCGCTGGCTCACCACCGTCCTGCTCAGCTCGCCCGACCCGGAAAACCACGCCCCCGCCCCCACGCCCGAGGCCGTTCGCCTGCACCTCGAAACCCGCAACATTGAGAGCCGCCCCCTCTGGAAGCCCCTGCACCTGCAGCCCCTATTCGCTGACGCGCCCAGGTATGGCGGCGAGGTCTGCGCCGACCTTTTCGCCCGGGGCCTGTGCCTGCCCAGCGGCACGGCCATGACCGACGGCGACCTGCGCCGCGTGAAAGAGGCGCTGACGGAGGCGCTGGAGTAGCGGCCGGCGCATTTTCGACGGTATCGGGCGGAGCTTCCAACGGGGCCGCCGCCGGCCACCGCACGCTTACCGGAACTTCGGGTTGGATATCCGGACCCGGTGATTGATAATCTCCACTTTCTCGTTTTTGGGGTAGTCGACCTGGAAGCTGAACTGCACCTTCTGGCTGGCTCCGGGCGGCAGGGTGAGCAGCCAGGTGAGCTTGCCGGTGCGCGCGTCGAGCTGCGCCCCGCTGGCGTTAAGCAGCTTTACGCTGATTTTCTCTTCTTCCGAAATCGGAATTTCATCCAGCAGGCGCAAGCGCACGGTTTCGGGGTGGCGGTTGCGCACGTTCAACTCGTAGCTGAGGTACACGCGGCGCTTGTCGCTCAGGCCCACGTTGCTGCTGTGGTCTTCGAGCTTGGCCCGGCCTACGAGCAGCTGGTCGTCGTGGCCCAGGGCTACTTCGAGCGAGTCGTTGTAGGCTTCCTCGTTCAGCTCGGTGCGGCCCACGTACATGCCCTGGCGGTACACGGCGGCCTCCTCTTCCAGTTGCAAGCCCTGCCAGCCCGATACCTTGGCCTGCAGCACCACGTTTTCCGATACGCGCGGCACGGCCAGGTACTCGGGTTGGCCGGCCAGCTTCACGGCGGGCAGCGTCAGGAAGCGGGTAGCGCCGGTGCCGGAGGCGGTGAGGCTCAGGCGGCCGGGCACCTCGTAGCGGGTGCTTTGCAGCAGGTCGGCGGGCTGGCCCTTGGCGGTGCCTTTCACCACGAACGCATCCACGCGCCCCTCGCCGCCGTCCTGGTCGCCCCGAAAGTTCAGCTCCCAGGGGGTGAGGGCGGGGCGCAATACTTCTTCCTCCAAGGCATGGCGCATCAGCACTACCTGTACCTGGTGCCAGTCGAGGCGCGTGCGGTTGCGCAGCCGGCCGTGGGTGACGAAGGCCAACTCCCGGCCGGTGGCATCGGCCCGAATATCCAGCTTGGGTAGCCACGTGCCGCGCCCCGCCACGAAGTAGCGCAGCGTAACCGCCACCGTGCCCGCGCGGGCCGCTTTCACCGATAAATCGAGCTGCGAAGCGGTGAGCACCGGGCCGGCGGCCGGCGGCACCAGCAGTTGGGTTTCGGCTTGCTTCAGGGCGGCCAGGCGCGTGTTGAGGCGCTCGGTTTCGAGTTGAATGGCCGGCAGGCGGGTACGCATCAGCGCCCCGCCTTTCTGCACCTCAGCGCTCCAGTTGGCCTGGGTGCCGGCGGGCAGGGCCTGGTTGGCCAGCAGAAACGTTTTTTCCTGTTGCAGCCCCATCAGCTCGGCCTCGGCGCGGCGCACGGCAGCCCGCACGCGGGTGAGGCTATCGGCGAGGGCCTTGCTGGGTGGGGTGGGCTCGGGCTGCTCGTCGACGTCGTTGTAGTCGGTGCCGCCAACGCTCAGCAGCTCGGCTCCCTCGCCTAAAATCACTTCCATTTTTTCCTCGCTGTACGACGGCGACAAGCCATCTATCACCACGCGGTTCAGGCCCGCCGCCAGCGTGAGCTCGCCCCGGTGTTCGAGCGTGGTGCCGTTGAGGTAGACCGTGACGTGGGTCAAGGGGGGCTTGGCGCTTACCTGGTTGGTTTGGGCGGACCCGCGCCGGGCCGGCAGCAGGGGCAGGAGCAACAGGGGCAACAATCGGAACAGTCGGGGCATGAGCAACGCGGGGAAAGCAGGAATAGATTGGCCGAAGGTAGCAGCCGAACCCACCTACGCGCTATGCCTGCCGGTCCCACCCCCGGCCCGCTTACGCCGACCCCGGCGCGGGGAAGCCGGCGGCGGCCACCGCCCGGCACCGAAGCCCCGGCAGTAGCGGCAGCACCTGCCCAGCGGCCCGGCCATGACCGACGGCGACCTGCGCCGCGTGCCAGCGGCCCTGACGGAGGCGTTGCACCCGTAAGCCCACCTCCGGCCGGCCCGCCGGCAGATTACGGCCCGGTCATGCTTGCATTACCCTTGCCCAAACCCTGGGTGCCGGCCGGGCCAGCCCGGTACCTTTGTCCCGAAGTAGCGGAAAAACTAAGCCCCGTCCGCTCATCCAGCGCGGGCGGGCACCACTCCCGATGCGGTTGCTATACCGGATGTGCTATACCGGATGACGCGTGAATTATTGCTATGAGAACGCAACAAAAAGGCCTCAACTCATCAGTTGAGGCCTTTTTGTTTACTAAACCTTAGCTGGTTGCTACGCGGCTGGGTGGGCTTCCTTGGCGGCGGGCGCGGCCACGGCGGGCGTAGTCATGGCCGGCTTTGGGGCGGCCACCGGCCGGTGCCGGACACGCGGCGCGGCGGGCTGGGCCGCTTTGGCAGTCGGCGCAGCTTTGGCGGCGGGCGCAGCTTTGGCAGCCGGCGCGGCTTTAGTTACAGCTGGGGCAGCTACTTTGGCCGCCGACTTGGCTGCTTTGGCAACGCCCTTAGCCGATTGCTTAGCCACCTGCTTGGCTTGCTTGCCTTCCTGTTTGGCTTGCTTGCCCGTCTGCTTGGCTTGTTTGGCTGCCTGCTTGGCTTCCAGCTTGGCGTGCTCTTTGGCTTGCTTGGCTTCTTGCTTGCCTTGCTGGCGACGCTGCTTCACCACTTCGCCGGCCAGGCGCTTCATCGACTTGGCCAGCTGCTTGGGAGTTTCTTCTGCCGAGCCCAGGTAGGGCTGCAGGGCGGTGGTCAGCTCCCCGGCCAGCGCTTTGCGGGCCTGCTTGGCCGTGCCACGGCTGGCGCTGGCGGCCGCTTTGGCCTGCTTGCTTTGCTGCTTGGTGAGTTGTTTGGCCAGTTGCTCCAGGGCTTTGGCAACGGCTTTGGGGGGCCGCGCGGCGGAGTCGGCGGTACCGGAGCCCAGGTGCGGCGTCACGGCCGCGGTCAGGTGGTCAGCAATAAGTTGTTTGGGGGAGCTCATAAATGGGGGTGAAGTAAAACGGCGGCCCGCCGGATGGCGCGCCTGGAAAAAGGCTTAGCGGAGCACCGATAACAGCACGGCCACAGCCACGGCGGCGGCCATGCAAACGGTGACAATTCGATTGTCGCGGGGAGTTTCGTCGAGTGGTTCCACGGGGCAATATTACGAAACCATTACCGACTAAATTCACTAAAAGAACATTTCCAATGTTATCTTTTCGACCCTGATTCACTCGGGAAGCAGGAAGTGCCGCCTGGTCGCAGCGCCGACGGGCCGGCCGGCCGGCCGCATACATTACCCCAACGTTACGCCACGGAGCAGCGAGTCCGGGCCGTGATTCGCTAGGCGCATCGCGGTTGTCCCCCCCGCTGAAGCGCGGGAGGGCCCGATTAACCGGTAGCCGGCAACTGCCGCTGCCGCTCAGCATCGAAGACGCGGCAGTAGCGGCAGTCGCGTGGGGGCTCCTCGTAGTCGGCGCGGGCCTCCAGCGCTTCCTGCTGGCCCGCGTCTGCGACGCGCGGCCCACTGGCTTCGAGCCTCCGGCTCGGGTGTTGAACGACACCCGAACGGCGCGCCCGGAACGTCTGGATACGCCAGACCAGTCGGCCGCGCGTCGCAGACGCGCACCAGCAAGGCGGCTTTGCGGGTTTCGTCAACGTTAGTTCGTCAACTAGTTTCTTAAGTTCCCCCGCCCCTGCTGCGGCCCGCTGGCACCTGGTGCCGGCTAGTTGTTGGGGGGTTAGGAAAAAGAGGGATACTTTGTATACTGTGCCTATGAAAGGTTTCTTATTACAGCTTCAACGCCACCCTCAAGCATACATCACTTGCCGGACCGTGGTGGAGAACGGGGTATTCCTGATGCAAGTGGGGCGCAAATTTTTTTTAGAACAACGCCAGAAGAAACCGCGCAGATACTAAGCACGCCGGGGTTTGATGCTATGTCCAATACCGAGCGATATGGGGTTATCATGGACGTAGTAAAAGCCCTTTCTTCGCTTGAGGCGGATAGCGCGGATACGATATCGAGCGAGATGAACGCAAGGAAGCCTACAACGCAGAAAAGACCCAGAACCAAGAAAGAAGGCTCTTTCTTAGAAATTGCCTTGACGCCTTGCCACTACACCTACGCCCGCAAATTACGCGGCCTTACAGGCTATGCATTTTACGCCATATTGACCACCGAGCCCCTCCGGCGAAATGACTTGGATGGTTTTTCGCAGTGCTCCATTCTGCTCGATGCCGCTCTCGTTCTTACTCCGGCTTGGCCATCCATCGGCTGGATGCCGTTGAGTGAAGACCGTTCATGGATAAGTTATTCATGGACGGCTCAGCCCCTCCCACCAATCGAAGAGGAATGGGCCAGAGGCATTAGAAACCCGGAAACGGAGTTCTTTCTGGTGACGTCCTGGTATAGCCCTGCGGAGCACCGGGCCTATAGTAAACAAACACCTGCCAAACGCGAAGAACTGTTTGGACTTCAACGCCAGGGACTGATAACGCCAGCAGTTGTCGAGGAAAAACTTCGGTTGCATTACGGTCTAGCCCCTACTGGGGAAACAATATCGCGGTTTCCACTCCAGCAGCAACCACCTTGGTAAACAACGTCCTTTTCGGTTCACGCAAAAGGCAGTTTGCATTTTGTCTCTTCTGCTTGTGCCCCCAATGCGGGCGAAACGTCTTTGGCATATTCTGACCGCGATACGCCACATAGGAGTGCGCATACGTGCCGCAGATAGTAGCCCCCGCACGCCCGTGCTGCCCACTTCCCCCACCTACCGAAACCGCCCGCACGGGCGTGCAG
>JANXMN010000265.1 GCA_025354605.1 Hymenobacter sp.
GGCCGACTTTTCGACGCGCCCGCCCGCTGTGCTCACCACCTCCACCAGCCGGTTCAGCCCCGCCAGATTACCCACCCGTTTCAGCGCCCGGTTCATGGCCGTATTCACCCGCACCGGCATCAGCTTGGCCCCCGGCCCCGACCGCTCCGGCCCGGCGTACTTATCGAGCAACGCCGAAGCCGCCGAGGTGAGGTAGATGCTCATCGACGTGCGGGTTTTGGTCTGCGTAAACCGCAGCACCCGCCCCGAGCTGCTATCCGCGCCCAGCTGGTGCAGGTTGCCCCCGTGCAGCGCCGCCACGTCAGAATACCGCAGCCCAGTGTAGCAGCAGAACAGAAATACGTCCCGCACCGACATCATCCAGTCAGGCAGCAGCGCGGTAGCCAACAAGTCCAGGTCACCTGCCGACAGATACACCTTCACGGGGTCAGCATAGCGCATCTGCACCTTATCCAGGTCCAGGGCCAGCGTTTCGCCCCGCTCGTCGCGCAGGTGCCGCAGGAAGGATTTAATATCCTTCACGCTAGAAAAAACCGCATTATCGGCCAGTCCCTGCACGTCCCGCAGATAGCCCACGAACTGCTGATGAATGGCCAAGTCATACGCCGAAACTGGAAGTTCAGGCAGCCCAACCGAAATCAGGAACCGGCCCAGAGTATTGCGAACCGTCTTGTAGTGGCTTAGCGTGTTTATTGAAAAACCCATTCCGCGCATCGTTTCCATGAATGCGTTCCACTTGTCAACCATCGGCAGCTCCCTAGGCACGGGCTTCACTTCCTCAGCCACCACCGGCTGCACCACCGCCAGAAGCGCCTCCTTCGTCACGGCCACCCCGTCGCCCCGCAGCTTGCGGTACAGCTGGTACAGCCGTTCCGACAGTTTTTTCAGGTACTCGTTAGCCTCGCTCTTACCCTCGAACGTGCCACAAAACTTCTGGCTTTTCTGGTTCCAGTTCACCGGCTTGCACTTCTCCCCGACACCGGCTTTCAGCCGCTTGCCATCGTAGTGAATGACCACATGAACCGGCGCTAGCCCGGCCGCGCTCATTTTATCGGCGCGCAGAATGTAGGAAACTTTCATAATAAAGTGGGGCAGCCAGTGGGGCGAAAAACACCGGGTAATTCCAAATACAAGTCAAAAACTAAGTACAATGCGAGATGCAAAAAACCTGTTTCTAGCGTGTGAGAAGTGTATTTTGTGCCTCCAAGATAGTATATAACATTACTCCCAGAGCGGATAGTGCTCCAGATGTACCTCCTGCCCAAAAAAAAGCCGCGTACTTTCTTCAAACGAGCGGGTGAAATCCGAGACGTAGAAGTGGTGGGGCGGCCCGGTCGCTGCCGCCGGGGCCAGCAGGTTTTGGCTGGCCAGCCAGGCTTCGGCCTCGGCTGCCACCACGTCGGAAGCATCGAGCACGTCGACGCGGCCTGCGTAGTAGCGGCCAATCTGCTCCTTGATGAGTGGGTAGTGCGTGCAGGCCAGCACCAGCGCCTCGATGTCGGCCAGCTCGGCCTGCCCGAGGTATGCGGCGATGATGTCGTCGGAGATGGAATTTTTAAAGAAGCCTTCCTCAATCATGGGCACCAGCAGCGGGGTGGCCAACGCGTGCAGGTCCACGTCAGCGTCGAGGTCGTCGACTTTCTTCTTGTACACGTTCGAGTTCACCGTCTGCTTCGTACCGATGAGGCCCACCCGGCGGCCGGCATAGGCGCGGCCCAGGTGCGCCACGATGGGGTCAATCACGCTCAGCACTTTGGCCTTCGAGCCCACGTACTCGCGCACCAGCTCGTAGGCGGCGGCCGAGGCCGAGTTGCAGGCAATTACAATCAGTTTGCAGTGCTGGCGCAGCAGTAGGTCGCATATTTTAACGGAATAGGCCTGAATGGCAGCCGCGCTCTTGTCGCCGTAGGGCAGGTGGGCCGTATCGCCGAAATACACGATGCGCTCGTGGGGCAGCCGGTTTGCTACCGCCCGGGCCACGGTGAGGCCGCCGATACCGGAATCGAACATGCCAATGGGGCGGATGGCCCGGCTGGCGGCCAGTTCGGCGGGGGCGGGGGCAGCAGTTGAATTCATGCGGCAAAGGTAGCCGCCGGCCGCGCCCAGCAGCGGCAGTCCGGACCAGGAAAGTATTGCAATTTCCGGATTCTCTGAAAACTTTTCTATATTTCCGCCACCTATTTAGTTCTACCCCCTCACCCCACCTGATGACCAGCACCATCCTCGCCGAGATAGACGCCGCCCTGACCGCCCACGATGCCCGCCTGGGCCGCCCGGTGGCTATTTATCTGGGCGAGCGCAAGCTCACCCAGCTTACCCTCGATGCTGCCCGCACCGCGCTGTCCGGGCTGAGCACCGATGCTGGCCGCCCCCGCGCCTACCGCAATCTGGAGCTGCTGCGCGACGAAGTGAACCTCGACGCCGTGCGGGTGATATAGCCATTCGGGGCTGGCAACTGCACCAATCGGAGCTGCCCCGGCATTGCTGATGGTCATGCCGGGCCCTGGGGAGGCGGCCCGCTGCCAACCGGACAAGCTGCATTGGCGACACTCGGCACGACGGACATGCCGTTTCGGCGGGTGGATAGCCCGCTCGATGTTATCAAATTACCGCATCCTAGTAAGGGTACCAGCGGGGCATTAAGTTTATTGGATTTTTTACAAGTCCCTCTTACTACTTCCCCATGCTCCACCGTTACGCTGCCTTAGCCCTGTCTCTTTCCTTCACCGTCGCGGCCGGCGCGGCGGCGGGGCAGGCCGTACGGGTGCAATCCTACGTATTCAAATCGCGGGCGCAACACCGCATCGGCGGCTGGCGCAATTCGGCCACCGACTCGGTTCGCCTCTTCTGGGGCGGCTTTAGCGGCCTGCGGGGCGTGCCGGGCGCGCCGAATGAGTTTTACACCGTAACCGACCGCGGGCCCAACGTGGATGCGCCCGGCAGCGGCAAGTTTTTCCCGATGCCCAACTTCGCGCCCACCATCATCCGCTTTCGGGTGCAGGCCGACAGCATCGTGCCCTTGTCTTACACCAGCCTCAAAACCCCGGCCGGCGTGCCCACCAGCGGCCGGCCCCTGCCCTTGGGCTACGGCAGCACCGGCGAAACGGCTTGCTCAACGCCGAGCTGCTCCGGCGCGGGCTACGCACCCGACGTGTTCGGCATCGACAGCGAGGGCATTGAGTTGGACGGCAGCGGCGGCTTCTGGCTGTGCGAGGAATATGGCACCAGCGTGTGGCACGTGGCAGCCGACGGCCACCTGCTGGCCCGCTACTCGCCCTGGGGCAACGACCCGATGCACGCCCCGCAGGACCTGGCCGTCGACTCGGTGTTCCGCCGCCGCATTCCCAACAAGGGCTTCGAAGGCATCTGCCGCACGCCCAATGGGAAGATTTACGCCTTCCTGCAGGCTGCCCTTGGCAATCCCACCGTGGGCGCCGGGCAGGCTAGCCGGGTGCACCGCATCCTCGAAATTGACCCCGCGACGAACACCACCCGCACCTTCTTCTACTTCCACAAGGCGGCGACCAGCGGCCTGGCCAACGACAAGATTTACCTCGGCGACGCGGCGGCCATCAACAACAACGAGCTGCTGGTGCTGGAGCACGGCGGCAAAAGCGCCAACACCGCCACCAACGTCCGCAACCGCAAGCTGGTCATCAAAATCGACCTGCGCGGGGCCACCCCCCTGCCTCATAACGCCGTGCTGGCCGCCGAAGCCCTCGACAGCGCCGGCCTGGCCCAGCGCGGCTACGTCGGCGTGCAAAAAACACTGGTACTCGACCTGCTCCAGAACGGCTACGATACCAGCCTGGGCAAAGCCGAGGGCCTGGCCATCGTGAACGACAGCACCCTTGCCGTGAGCAACGACAACGACTTCGCCGTGGACGCCGCCGCTGCCTATGACCGCCTCGTGAGCACCGGCCTACTCACCAAAGTTTACGTGTTTACGCTGCCCCGCGCCCGGCACCTGGCTCTGGGGGCCCGCGCCACCGCCTCGGCCCTGGCCTGGAACCTGTATCCCAACCCCGTGCCCGGCGGCCAGCCCCTGCACCTGCCCCAGCCCACCGCCTACGAGGTGCTGGACGGCCTCGGCCGCCGCGTCCGCATCGGCCAGGGCACGGAAGTGCCCACTACCGGCCTGCCCCCGGGCCTCTACCTGTTGCGCGATGGGGCCGGCCGCCCGGCCGGCCGCTTTGCGGTGGAGTAAGGGATAAGGCAGCGAAAGAAGGGCGCGGAGCAGTTGCTTCGCGCCCTTCTTTTATGGCTGCGGGTTCGTGTCTTTCAGCAGCAGCGGCTGGAGCACGGCCCAAACTGTGCGGGCAACAATGCGGTGCCCGGTGGGGGTGGGATGAATACCGTCGGCTTGGTTGAGGTCGGGGTGTCCGCCCACGCCTTCGAGCAGGAAGGGAATGAGGACGAGGTGGTTTTTGCTGGCGAGGTCCGTGAAAATGGCTTTGAAGTCGGCCGAGTAGGCCTGGCCCATGTTGGGCGGAATCTGCATGCCGGCCAGCACGATTTGCGCGCCGGGGCTGCGGCGGCGCACCGTATCGATGATGCCCTGCAGGTTCTCGCGCGTTGAGGCCAGCGGGACGCCGCGCAGGCCATCGTTGGCCCCCAGCTCCAGCACGAACACATCGACCGGCTGGCGCAGCAGCCAGCCCACCCGGCTGCGGCCGCCGGCCGTGGTTTCGCCGCTCAGCCCGGCGTTGATGACCTCATATTTCAGCCCCAGCGAGTCGACGTAGTGGCCGATGAGGCCCGCGAAGGCCTCTTCCGGCTCCACGCCCAGGCCGGCCGTGAGGCTATTGCCAAAGAACAGCAGCCGCTTTTTGCCGGCCGTCGCCGTGCCACCAGGTGCGGCAGTGGCCGCCGGAGCCGAGGACGCGGGTTTTTCGGTGCCGGGGCCAGCGTTGCAGGCCGTCAGGGCCAGGCCCAGCAGGCCGGCAATCGATAAGGGAATGAAGCGCATGGAAAGCGTTTTGAGCAGGGAAACCGTAAAGGTGAAAACATGCGGGCGGTTTTCACGTCTTGGCTAACGAACGGCGGGCGGCGTTGTTGCTACGGGCGGACAAAGCAGGCGCTCCGAACGTCATGCTGAGCGAAGCCGAAGCATCTCTACCGCGTAACTAACTTATTCGATTGATTTACTTCTGCGGTAGAGATGCTTCGGCAAGCGGACGCCAGATGAAGCATGACGTTCTTTTACTCTCCAACCCTCCACCCCTACTACTTCATACCCGCCTACCTTATCCCAATGAGCATCCTCCGCGTCGAAAACCTCACCAAAACGTATCCCAGTGCCGGGCAGCCGCTCACGGTGCTGCACGAAGTCAGCTTCGAGCTGGCCGCCGGCGACACCTTCGCCATCGTCGGTCCCTCGGGCTCGGGCAAAACCACCCTGCTGGGCCTGTGCGCCGGCCTCGACCGCGCTACTGCCGGCAGCGTGTGGCTGAACGGCATCCGGCTCGACGAGCTCAGTGAAGATGAGCGGGCGGCGGTGCGCAACCAGCACGTAGGCTTCATCTTCCAGAACTTCCAGCTGCTGCCCACCCTCACGGCCCTCGAAAACGTGCTGGTGCCGCTGGAGCTGCGCGGGCAGCGCGGCGCTGAAGCCACGGCCCGCGCCCTGCTCGACCGCGTGGGCCTGTCTCCCCGCGCCGGCCACTACCCGGCCCAGCTGTCGGGCGGCGAGCAGCAGCGCGTGAGCCTGGCCCGCGCCTTCGCCAATCGTCCGGCCGTGCTCTTCGCCGACGAGCCCACCGGCAACCTCGACCCCGACACCAGTGAGCGGGTCGTCAACCTGCTCTTTGAGCTCAACCGCGAGGCCGGCACCACTCTGGTGCTCGTGACGCACGACCTGGAGCTGGCCGCCAAAACCCAGCGCGTACTGCGGCTGCGCGGCGGCAAGGTGGTGGAGGAAAGGCTGACGGCAGCCCGGCCGGCGGCTGTTGCCGTATCGGAAAAGTGAAAACGCCCGATTTTAGACCCTCCGGATTAAATGGGCTTTTCCAGTCATTGTAAGCCCTTCGCCAACTCTTCAGTATGTTTTGACCAAAAGATACGGAAGAGTTGGGCAACTCATTACGATGATTCAGGAAACTCTTCCCCAGGAGTTTCCTGAAACTTCAGCAGCTTTTGCTGCCCCCGAATAATTCAATTTTCTGTTTGCCTTCGTGAACTCGTCTCCCCTTCTTCCCCCTTCCACCTCTTCCACCGCCTGGCTGTTCCGCATGGCCTGGCGCGACAGCCGCCGCAGCCGGGCGCGGCTGCTGCTGTTCATGGCCAGCATCGTGCTGGGCATCGCGGCGCTGGTGGGCATCAACTCGTTCGGCGACAACCTGGCCCGCAGCATTGCCGACCAGGCCCGCGAGCTGCTCGGGGCCGACCTCGTGCTCACCGCCAGCCATCCCTTCGCCCCCGCCCTGGAACCAGTGCTGACCAAGCTGGGCACTGAAAGCCAGCAGGAAATGGCCTTTGCCTCGCTGGTGCAGTTCCGGCCCGGCCGGGGCGTGCGGCTGGCCCAGGTGCGGGCCCGCTCGGGTGGCTTCTACTACGGCGAGTGGCAGGTGCGGCCGCAGGCGGCGGCCGGGCCCTTTGGCCGACCGGGCACCCCACCCGGCGCGCTCGTGGATGACGTGCTGCTGGCCCAGTTCGGCGCAAAAATCGGCGATTCGGTGCAGGTGGGGCGGGTGGTGCTGCCCATCGTGGGGCGCGTGCTGAAAACCCCGGGGCAGTCGGGCGTGGGCTCGGCGGTGGCCCCGGCCGTGTTTATCCCTCTTGCCGTGGTGCCGCGCACCGGGCTGGTGCAGCCCGGCAGCCGGGTGCAGTACCGCCGCTCCTACCGTTTCGCGCCGGGGGCCGACGTGACGGCCACCATCAAGCCCCTGCAAACCCGGCTCGACAAGGCTGAAATCGACGCCGAAACCGTGGCCACCCGTCAACTGAGCCTAGGCCGCGCCTTCGCCGACCTCACCCGCTTCCTGAGCCTGGTGGCGTTTGTGGCACTGTTGCTGGGCTGCGTGGGCGTGGCCAGCGCCGTGAACCTGTACGTGCGCGTAAAGCTGGCCGCCGTGGCCGTGCTACGCTGCCTGGGCGCCAGCGGCCGGCAGGCCCTGCTCATTTACCTGATTCAGACGGCCGGGCTGGGGCTGGTGGGCGCGGTGCTGGGCACGGCCCTGGGGGCGGCCGTGCAGCTGCTGCTGCCGGGCGTGCTCGGCGATTTCCTGCCCGTCACCATCAGCGTGAGCGTGTCGTGGGTGGCCGTGCTCACGGGCCTCACCACCGGGCTGCTGATGGCAGTGCTGTTTGCCCTGCTGCCGCTGCTGAGCGTGCGGCGGGTGTCGCCGCTACGAGTGCTGCGGGTGGCATTTGAGGACGATACCGCCGCGCCCGACCCGGTGCGCGGGCTGGTCATTGCCGTTATCGGGGTGTTCATTCTGGGCTTCGCCTACGCCCAGACGCGCGACTGGAAAATTACCCTCGGCTTCGGGCTGGGGCTGCTCGTCACATTCGGGGCGCTCACCGGGCTGGCCCGGCTGCTGATGGGCGCGGTGCGGCGCTTTTTCCCGGCCGGCTGGGGCTACGTGTGGCGGCAAGGGCTGGCCAACCTCTACCGCCCCCAGAACCAGACGCTCACCCTGGTCACGTCCATCGGCCTGGGCACTTTCCTGCTGGCCACGCTCTTCCTGACGCAGGCCCAGCTGCTGGGCCGCGTGCAGCTGGCCGACCGCGGCCGGCAGCCCAACCTCGTGCTGTTCGATATTCAGCCCGAGCAGCGCGCCGGCGTGGAAGCCCTGCTGCGGAGCCAGCAGCTGCCCATCATGCAGCGGGTGCCCATCGTCACGATGCGGCTGGCGGCTATTAACGGCCGCTCGGTATCGGTTATCAAGAAAGATACGGCCCAGGGCATTCCAGCTTGGGCGCTCACCCGTGAATACCGCGTTACTTACCGCGACACGCTCAGCAAAGCGGAAAAGCTCTCGGCCGGCACCCTGCCCAAAGTTGGCCCCGACGGCATTCCGCGCATCTCGGTGGAGGATGGCTACCTGGCCCGCGTCAAGCTCAAGCTCGGCGACACGCTCGATTTCAACGTGCAGGGCTCGCCCATGCGCACCATCGTGGGCGGCACCCGCTCCGTCGACCTCGGGCAGGTGCAGCCCAGCTTCCTGGTCCTCTTTCCCGGCGGGGTGCTGGAGCGCGCCCCCCAGTTTGCCGTGATGGTGACGCGCACGCCCAGCACGGCGGCCCTGGGCCGCATCCAGCAAAGCCTGATTAGGCAGTTTCCCAACGTGTCGGCCATCGACTTGGGCCTGATTCTGCGCACCCTTGACGACATCATCGCCAAAATCTCCTTCGTCATTCGCTTCATGGCCGGGTTCAGTATTCTCACCGGCTTGCTGGTGCTCAGCAGCTCGGTGGTCATCAGCCGCTACCAGCGGGTGCGCGAAAGCGTGCTGCTGCGCACGCTTGGGGCCAGCCGCGCCCAGATTCTGCGCATCACGCTGGTGGAGTATGGGCTGCTGGGACTGCTGGCCGCGCTGGCCGGCATCGGGCTGGCGGTGCTGGCGGCCTGGGCGCTGGCGGTGTTTCTGTTTGAGGCCAGCTTCGGGCCGGCCGTGCTGCCGCTGCTGGGCCTGGCGGCCCTGGTAACGGGCCTCACGGCCGTTATCGGACTGTTCAACAGCCGCGATGTGCTGCGCCGCTCGCCGTTGGAGGTGCTGCGGGCCGAGGGCTGATTGGGCAGCCGGCTGCAGACAACCGACCGCCGCAGCTGGCTCAGCGCACTAATAGAAAATCTATCACTGACTAATTGAAAAGCCGGGGAGTTTCCATCGGCGCGTTGTGTGCACGCTTACCGGCCGCCGCTGAATAATTTGGTTGCCAGCCTTGAAGGCCGCGATGGGAACCCGTGCTGCCCTCATTGCCCAAGGTGGCAACAACAAGTTGCCTGCTATCGGCGAGCCCTGCCAGGGGCAGCGCGCACTAAAACCGTCAAAGCGAGCCGCGCTTGCTCTTTTTCGGGGTCGAGGGCAACCAGGCGGACGTCTATTCTACGGTGCTGGCCGATGCGGTCACCCGCGCGGCCACGCGCGCCCTCACCGAGCTGAAAAAGCTGCCCGAGCCGCCCATGGCCAGCCCCCGGCGTCGACCGCTTGATGGGCAAGCTGGGTGCTTTCCAGCAGAAAATGATTACCGGCGTCGAAGCCGTCAACAAGGTTATCCACGGTCCCCAGGCCCCGCCCCAGGTTTTCCATCAGCCCGACCAACTGCTCAACTACGTGGCTGGGCCAAGTGCTGGTGTACCGCTACGAGGATAGTCGCAGGCTGCTTCGCCTGCAGCTCCAGCCGCTCAGGTAGCCGCCTGTTGGCCGCCGGCCGCCACAAAAAGCCCCGCTGCTTTCCGGCAGCGGGGCTTTTTGGCCAAAGGGTCAGCGCGGAACGGCAGAACCGGCTATTCTTTCACAAAGCAAGTCGTCGTCACGCCAGCGGCACTTTCTAGCCGCAACGTGTACATGCCCGGCTCTAAGGCGGCCACGGAAAGTTTGGCCTCGGACGGCGAGCCAGCCGCCAGCTCGCGCGCCAACACCTCCCGGCCCCTGGCATTGAACACGCGCACCCAACTGGCTGCACCCACTTCGCCCAGGTGCAGGCGCAACTCATTGGCCACCGGGTTGGGATAAATGGTGGGGATGGCCACCGGGCGGGCCCCCGTGCGGGTGTAGCTCCACCAGTTCACGTT
>JANXMN010000487.1 GCA_025354605.1 Hymenobacter sp.
AGTGCCACAGAAAATTACCGCCGTTCTCATTTAACAATTAACATTTATCATTTAACAAGTCGCCTGATTTTCAGAATGGCTGTTAAATGTTAAATGATAACTGTTAAATGAAAAAGGTAAGGGTGAAAAGGTGCGGTAAGAGCGCACCAGCGGGCGGGTGACCGTCCCGGCTGGGTAAACCTCAGGGGTTGAAAGACCAAATAAGCTGGTAGGCCGGCGCTTCTTCGGAAGCACCGGCACCGGGCGGCTCGTCCGGCGCCAGCGGGTAGGTTGATGGAGCCTTTCGGCAACGACTGGCCTAGATAAATGGTGAGGCAGGGGCTTCGGCCCCGGACAAAACCCGGCTTACAGACCCATCACCCAACATAAAAAGGCCGCCCCGGTATCGGAGCGGCCTTTTTTTATAGATAGGGCTACGGGGCCGCTCCGATATTGAGACGCTACTTCTTGTTGGTAGCCCGCACGGCCTTCACCTCAGCCACGCTCACGGAGCTAGCCTTGTTGCCAAAGGCATTGCGCACATAAGTGAGCACGGCGGCCATCTGCGCATCGGTCAACTCCTGCGCGGGCATCACATTGTGGTACTGCTCGCCGTTGATGTCTACGCCCTGCAGGCCATTGAGCAGTACTTTCACGAGGCGGGGTTTGCCGCCCAGCACGTAGTCGTTTTTTACCAGTGGCGGATTCAAGCCATCCACGCCGAGTCCGTCGGCCTGGTGACAGGTGAGGCAATTTTGCGCGTAAACGGATTTCCCTACAGCCAACAGCGCGGCCGGGATGCCAGCGGCTATTTTAGCAGGGGCTTTTACGGGTGGTTTCCGCTGGGCGGCGGCGGGCGAAACAAGGCCAGCGGAAAGGGCCAGCACGACGAGCAGTTTCTTCACGAGCACGGCTTATTTCTTGGTGTACATAATGCGGTAGATGGTGCCGGCTTTGTCGTCGCTCACGTAGAGCGAGCCGTCGGGGCCCTGAGCTAGGCCGCAGGGCTTGTGGTCGGCGCGGCCGGCGGCGGCTTTAGCGGCGGTACCGGCAAAGTTGTCGGCAAATACTTCCCAGTCGCCGGCGGGCTGGCCATTTTTGAAGGGCTGGAAAACCACGTAATAACCTTTCTGCGGCTCGGGGGCGCGGTTCCAGGAGCCGTGGAAGGCGATGAACGCGCCGTTGCGGTACCGCTCCGGGAACATGGTGCCGGTGTAGAATAGCAGGCCGTCGGGCGCGGTGTGGGCGGGGTAGGCGGCCACGGGCTCCAGGTACTTAGGGTCGGCCAGCTTCTGGCCGTCGCCGCCATACTCGGGGGCCAGCATTTTCTGGTGCTTCTGGCCGTCATAATATAGGTAGGGCCAGCCGGCGTTGGCCCCTTTGCTGAGGGCGTAGAGGCACTCGGCGGGCAGCTCGGCCGACTGCTTGTCGTCATAGAGCGCGGGGAAGTTGTCGTGCAGCTGGTCGCGGCCGTGCTGCATCACGAAGAGCTGGTTGGCCTGGAGGTTCCAGTCGAGGCCCACCACGTTGCGCAGGCCGGTGGCGAAGCGGATGCCCTCGGCGTACGACTGGTTGAGCTTGTCGGCCCGAAACTGCCAGATGCCGCCCGCGTGCGCCAGAATGGGGCAGTCGGGGATGCCCATCGAGCCGCGCTGCCGGTCTTTTTCCTGGCAGGCGTTGGCGTAGCCCCCGATATTGACGTAGATATTGCCGGCGTTGTCGAGCACCACCGACTTGCTCTCGTGCTGCTGGCGGTTAATCAGGCCGGTCACTATTTTCTCGGGCTGGGCAGGGTTAGTTACCTCCCCTTTCGCATCGAGCTTGTAGCGAAACACTTCTTCATCGGACGAGGCGTATAGGTAGCCGTCCTTGGCAAACATGCCTGTGCCGCCATAGTTGCCGAAGCCCGTAAACGCTGGCGCTTTGCCATTGGCCCCGGGGTGCAGCACCAAGATTCCCTTACCATTTTTCGGGCTGTTGAGCTTCACGTAAACGGTGCCCTGGGGCGTGACGGCCAGGTGCCGGGCATGGCCGCCGGTTTCGGCCACCACCAGCGCGCCGAAGCCGACCGGCAGCTTCAGGCCGGCGTTGTTGGGGTCGGGGGCCAGGGTGACTTTCTGGGTGAGGGCCAGCAGGCCCAAGCCGCCGGCAACGGCCGAAGTGAGGAGCAGAGCGCGGGAAATCGGGTTTTTCATATAAAATCAGGAGCTGAGAGTGCCCCGTATACGGCGAAGGTAGCGGCCGGTGCTGCCGCCAATGCCAATTTTGCAGCGCCGTTGCGGGCTTCGCTGGCCGATGGTTAGCTTGCGTCCCGGTCGCCGCCCCAAGTTCCATCTCCAGTTCCACTTCTCACCGCGCAAGCTGAAGCATGCGCCACAAACTATGCCCCGTATCCTGATTATCGACGACGAAAAAGCCATCCGCAACACGCTGAAGGAGATTCTCGAATTTGAAAACTACACCGTCGACCAGGCCGAAGACGGTCCCGCTGGCCTCGACCTGCTCATCCAGCAGAAATACGACGTAGTACTGTGCGACATCCGCATGCCCAAGATGGACGGCCTCGAAGTGCTGAGCCGCGCCCAGGCCATGGGCACCGACGCGGCCTTTATCATGGTCTCGGCCCACGGCAACATCGAAACCGCCGTTGATGCCACCAAGAAGGGCGCCTACGACTTTCTCTCCAAGCCGCCGGACCTCAACCGCCTGCTCGTGACGGTGCGCAATGCCCTCGACCGCACCAAGCTCGTGACCGAAACCAAAACGCTGAAAAAGAAGCTCTCCGTCACCAAAGGCTCGGAGATGGTGGGGTCCTCGGCCGCCCTGGCTGCCGTGCGCAAGGCCATCGAGAAAGTAGCACCCACCGACGCCCGCGTGCTCATCACCGGCCCCAACGGCGCGGGCAAGGAGATGGTGGCCCGCCAGCTGCACGAGCTTAGCAATCGCGCCCAGGGCCCGCTGGTGGAAGTGAACTGCGCCGCCATCCCGTCCGAGCTGATTGAAAGCGAGCTGTTCGGCCACGAAAAAGGCTCCTTCACCTCGGCCGTGAAGCAGCGCATCGGCAAGTTCGAGCAGGCCGACGGAGGCACGCTGTTTCTGGACGAAATCGGCGACATGAGCCTCTCGGCCCAGGCCAAGGTGCTGCGGGCTTTGCAGGAAAACAAAATCACTCGCGTGGGCGGCGAAAAAGAAATAACGGTGAACGTGCGCGTGCTCGCCGCCACCAACAAAAACCTGATGCAGGAAATTGCCGACCGCAACTTCCGCGAAGACCTTTACCACCGCCTCTCGGTCATCCTCATCCAGGTTCCATCCCTCAACGACCGCCGCGAAGACGTCCCTGAGCTGATTCAGAAGTTCCTCAACGACATCGCCGCCGACTACGGCAACAAGCCCAAGAAAGTCGACCCCGCCGCCCTCGCCTACCTCCAGGGCCTCGACTGGCGCGGCAACATCCGCGAGCTGCGCAACGTGGTCGAGCGCCTAGTCATCATGAGCGACGACACGATTTCGGAAGGGGACGCGAAGGCGTTCGCGGGGAAGTAGGAACGTTTGTTTTTGCTGCCACTTGGCACTTAAATAGCAGTGCCAAGTGGCAGCTATTGCAACGACGAGCAACGAAAATCAGACTTACTGCTACTTCACCAGCCGTGCGTCAGCCCAAGCATTATGCTAATTTTCTATTGCGTCAATTCCTTTTTCAATAATCTTGGCCAGCCCGTTTTTCATAGCG
>JANXMN010000288.1 GCA_025354605.1 Hymenobacter sp.
GAGGGTCCTTCAATTGCAGAAAATCGAACGCCTTCGCAAACGCATCAACCGCCACTTTCCGCAGCGCTAGTTTCTCTTCGAGGCTGAGCTTCTCAGTTTCCACGATGGAGCGGAATAGCCCCAGGGTATTGAAGTCCGTGAACTTCCGGTGGTTCTCAATCAGGTGCAGGTACTCGCCGTGGGTGAGCGTGTTGAATTGCCGGCCGACTTTCATAAAACTGCTGCGATAGTGGGTGGTTGTGCCTAATCTTGTAGCCGGCCACGTTGCGCCGAACCCCTTCCAATGCCCCAAGATACCCTCAAGCTTCCCGAACTCTCCCTTATCCTCCTCATTGGCAGCACAGGCGCGGGTAAGTCCACGTTTGCGCGGCGCTTGTTCAAGCCCACGGAAATCGTGTCCTCCGATGCCTGCCGGGGCATGGTGGCCGACGATGAAAACGACCAATCGGCCAGCAAAGACGCTTTTGAGCTGCTGCACTACCTGGTGGCCAAGCGCTTGAAGCGCGGGCTGCTCACCGTGGTCGATGCCACCAACGTGCAGCCCGAAGGCCGCAAACCCCTGGTGGCCTTGGCCCGCCAGTATCATGTTCTACCCGTGGCCATCGTGCTCGACGTGCCCGAATCGGTGGCCCAGCAGCGTAATGCTCAGCGCCCCGACCGCCGCCACCTGGGCCGGCACGTCATCGCCAGCCACCGCCAGCAGCTGCGCCGGAGCCTGCGCAGCTTGAAAGAGGAGGGCTTCCGGCACATCCATCACCTGCGTAGCGTGGCCGAAATCGACGCCGTGCTGCACCTCAACCGCGAGCAGCTATACAACAACCGTAAAGAGGAAACCGGCCCCTTCGATATCATCGGCGACGTGCACGGCTGCTTCGAGGAGCTGCATGCGCTGCTGGAGAAACTGGGGTATCAGATTACGGAGGAACCGATTACGGATGTGCGGGATTTGGGGGTGCGGGTGGTTGCCCCGTTGGCCGCCGTCACCTCACCCCCTAGCCCCCTCTCCCGCGGAGAGGGGGAACTAGTCTCTAGTTCTAGCCTAAAATCAGAGACCGAAGAATACAGCCAATCATCTAATCTAGAATTAGAAAAACTAGAAACTAGTCCTCCCTCTCCGCGGGAGAGGGGGCTAGGGGGTGAGGTGCCGCGGCCGCGCCGTAAGGCCGTCTTCCTCGGCGACCTCGTGGACCGCGGCCCGGCTTCCCCGCAAGTCCTGCGCCTCGTGATGAGCATGGTGCGCGCCGGCAGCGCCCTCTGCGTGCCCGGCAACCACGACATCAAGCTCCTGCGCCACCTCAATGGCAAGAAAGTCACCGTCAACCACGGCCTGGCCGAAACCCTGGCCCAGCTCGAAGCTGAGCCCGAGGCCTTTAAAAGTGAAGTGCGGCGCTTCCTCGACGGCTTGGTGAGCCACTACGTGCTCGACGGCGGCAAGCTGGTTGTGGCCCACGCCGGCCTCACCGAGGAAATGCAGGGGCGCGGCTCGGGGGCCGTGCGGGCCTTCGCGCTGTTTGGGGAAAGCACCGGCGAGATTGACGAATTCGGCCTGCCCGTGCGCTACGAGTGGGCCCGCGAGTACCGGGGCCGGGCCATGGTCGCCTTCGGCCACACGCCCGTGCCCGATGCCGAATGGCTCAACAACACCATCGACCTCGACACCGGCTGCGTGTTTGGCGGCCGCCTCACCGCCCTGCGCTACCCCGAGCGCGAACTCGTGGCCGTACCCGCCGCGCAGGTCTACTGCGAGCCCGTGCGCCCGTTGAATTACAAGGAGCTTCAAAGGGAGCTCCAAGCCTCAAGCTACCAGTTGCAGGCTTCTTCGACCGAAGACCAAAACGAAAAGCTTGAAGCTGGCAGCTGGCAGCTTCAAGCTGACGACATCTTGGACATCCGCGATGTCACCGGTAAGCAGTTCATCGAAACGCGCTTGATGCGCGGCGTTACCATCCGCGAGGAAAACGCCGTGGCCGCCTTGGAGGTGATGAGCCGCTTCGCCCTGCACCCCAAGTGGCTGCTGTACCTGCCGCCCACCATGTCGCCCACCGAAACCTCGGCCTTGCCCGACCTGCTCGAACACCCTGCGGAGGCCTTCGACTACTACAAGCGCCTCGGCGTGGAGCGCGTTGTCTGCGAAGAAAAGCACATGGGCAGCCGCGTAGTACTAGTATTGGGCCGCGATGAAGCCGCCATCCAGCGCCGCCTGGGGCTGGTGGGCGAGGGCATTGGCAAGTGCTACACCCGCACCGGTCGCAACTTTTTCACCGACGCCGCCCTCGAAACCGCCTTCCTCGCCAGATTGCGTAATGCCTTCACCACGGCCGGCTTCTGGGAGAAATTCGACACTGACTGGGTCTGCCTCGATGCCGAGCTGCTGCCGTGGTCGGCCAAAGCTCAGGAGCTGGTGAAAAACCAGTACGCCGCCGTGGCCGCCGCCGCCAACGCCGCTCTGCCCCAGGTCGAGGCCGCCCTCGCCGAAGCCGCCGCCCGCGACCTCGACGGCATCGCCGCCCTGCTGGCCCGCGCCACGGCCCGCCGCGAAGCCGCCGCCCACTACGCCGCCGCCTACCGCCGCTACTGCTGGCCCGTCCATTCCCTCGACGACCTCAAGCTGGCCCCCTTCCACCTGCTCGCCACCGAAGGCCGCACCTACTTCGACCGCGACCACGCCTGGCACATGGAAACGCTGCGCACCCTGGCCCTAGCCGACCCCGGCCTTCTCCGCGCCACGCCTTACCGCGTCGTTCCCCTGGCCGATGCCACCGAAATCGACGCCGCCATCCAGTGGTGGACCGACCTCACCGCCGCCGGGGGCGAAGGCATGGTGGTGAAGCCCTACGACTTCATCCCCCAGGGCAAAGGCGGCCTGCTCCAGCCTGCCCTCAAGTGCCGAGGCCGCGAGTACCTGCGCATCATCTACGGTCCCGACTACCTGCTGCCCGGCCACCTCGACCGCCTCCGCCAGCGCAACGTGAAAGCTAAGCGCAACCTCGCCCTGCGCGAGTTCGCCCTCGGCGTGGAGGGCCTGGAGCGCTTCGTGGCCCGGCAGCCCCTGCGCCGGGTGCATCAGTGCGTCTTCGGCGTGCTCGCCCTGGAAAGCGAGGCGGTGGACCCGCGGCTGTGAGGCATAAAAAAAGCCGCTGATTAAGCGGCTTTTATTTTAATCCTTTTTGCATCAGCAACTGGGTCTTTATAGCGTTTAGTGCGTTGGCGCTGAGCGTCAATCTGGTCCAATTCTTTAGAAAAGGCAACTTTGCGAGCGTCGTCAGATGCTAAAGTGAAACCAGTGGATACTGCTTTTTGCGATTTTCCAGTAGCTGCCGGAGCAACTTTTGCTTCACGCTTGGCCTTCATTTCGGCGGCCAGCGCTACCAGTGCATCGGTGTAACCCGCTTCGGTAAGCAGGCCACCGGGGGTGAGCAATTGTTTACGAGTGGAGGAGGCAGCTTTCATAACAACTGAGTTTCTACCAATAAAGATAAACGTTTAACGAGCGTTTCCGCCAGCCGTTGCTGGCCGGCCAGTAATTTTCGCATATTGCCATCGTAGCTGAACTTGCTGGCCAACCGGTTATTCCCGGCTATAAAAAGGCGGGTGGCTTCGGTTTCGTTCCAACCCGCCGCCGGTCGGCTAAGCACATACACCACTTCGCCGGCCACCGCCCGCATTTCGACCAGATTGTGTTGATGCGCAAAAAGAATGTCTGCCGCGCTCAAAAAGCCACGTTGCGGATGGTTATGGGTAAAATAGCTATTTCGCATTTTTAGCAATTCAGCCGGCGTAAATTTCACTACGCTTTGCTTGCCAGCCTTGCGCAACAGCAAAGAACTGTCTGCTTCAAATGAGAAGGCTACCTCTACCGACGCTTCCGCAATCTGCCGCTCCACGCTTCGCAGCAACCCCGGTAGCGATAGCATGGCGTCGATTGCCACGCTATCCAAATCAAACAATAACGGTTCATCCATAAGAGCCAGCAAAGCGGTCCGAAAGATATCCATCTACGGGCCACGACTATCAGTTGCCTGGCCGCCCCTCCGCCAGCGCAACGTGAAAGCCAAGCGCAACCTCGCCCTGCGCGAGTTCGCTCTCGGCGTAGAGGGCCTGGAGCGCTTCGTGGCCCGGCAGCCCCTGCGCCGCGTGCATCAGTGCGTCTTCGGCGTGCTCGCGCTGGAAAGTGAGGCCGTGGACCCGCGGCTGTAGGTTTTTTCTTTATAGCCCGCCCGCTCGGCGAAGCTCTTCCTCGGCCCCTACGCTGCGCTTGCGGGCGGCCGCTACCTTGCCGCTGCCGAAGCGGTAGGTGAAGGCGGCCGTGACTACCCGGGAGTCCTGTCGAAAAAAAAACGTTTCGGAGAAGTTGCTATAAGTGGAAGTTGTGCGGAAGGGCGTGGTGTACAGCACGTCAGCGGCATTGAGCCGCAGCGTGGCCTGGCGGTTGAACAGGCTTTTCTGGAGGCCGGCCGACAGCTGCCCGCGCTGGCTGATAAACTCAAACCCGTATTGCTTGGCCGATTCGTACAGCCCGTTCACGTCGGCCGACCAGCCGTGGGGCAGCTTCAGGCTGGTGTTCAGGGTGAGTTCGCAGGCCGGGCGGCCCCGGTCGAGTTCGGTGCCGGCCAGGCGGCCCACGAAGCGGGCGTAGTAGAAAACCCCGTTGGCGTACACGCTGAGCCATTTCGTGAGGTCTAGCGGGGCGGTCAGGTTCAAGGCGTAGTAGTGCTCGGCGCGCAGGTTCACGTCCTGGTTCACTATCAGCAGGCCGCCATCGGGCGCGGGCTGCACCACGTTTACGAAGGGCTGGTCGGTGAGCACGTAGCTCAGCGAGCCCACGAACTTCTGGCGGTACGTGTAGGTTAGCTCGGCGCTGTTGCTGGTTTGGGCCACCAGGTCGGGGTTGCCGGCGCGGTAGGAGTTGGCATCGAGGTAGGAGCGGAGCGGGTTCAGCTGCCCGTAGGTGGGCCGGTCAATACGCCGGGCCAGGGCCAACCCCAACGCGTGCCGCTCGCCGAGCGGGCGCTGCACCGACAGGGTGGGGAAAAGCTGGAGGTAGTGCCTTTCCCGCGGCGCAAGGCCGAGTATTTCGGCCCGGGTGTTGGTTTGCTCGGCGCGCAGGCCCGCCTGCACCGCGCTGCGCCCGGCCATGCCACGCCAGCTCAGGTAGGCGGCGTTCACGTTCTCATCGTAGCGAAAGTTATTCGAAATGAGTGGATTGAACACGCGAATGTTGTTAGCGATGTTCACAAACGTCACCTCGTTGTCGGAGCGTACGCGGGTGGCTTTCAGGCCGGCATCGAGGCGCGCCCGGTGGGGGCGGGGCTGGCTGAAATCGAGCCGGAAGGCCCCGATGGTGAGGTCGCTGCGCTGGTCGCCGTCGAGCATCGTGGCGGCCAACACCGGCTCGTCGGGGTATTTAGTGAGGAATAGGGCCCGGGTGGTGCGGTAGTGGGCGTAGTCGGCATCGGCGGCGATGGTGGCGGCCGCGGCCGAATCGGCCAGCGCCTGGCGCAGGTTCAGGTTGAGGCTACCGCTGGGCCGGCCCAGGTCCTGGGCCACGGTCGAGTGGTAGCGGTCGGTGAGCTCTTCCCGCGGGCCGAGCTGCTGGGCTCGGCTGTGCATGGCGTAGTCGGTCTGACTGGCCAGCAGCGTAGCCGAGGCGGCCAGCAGGGTTCGCGGGCTCAGCGTCATGTCGAGGCCCGCTTTGCCGCTGTGCGAGCGCAGGGCCGTCAGCTGCTCGAAGGCCAGGAGGCTGCCGGCGGCCGGGCGCGCGGCGGTGGCGCCGTAATGCCGGTCAAAATCGACCCGCACGAAGCTCCGGCGGTCGGAGTAGGTGTAACTGCCGTAGAGGTTCAGGTTTTTGCGGCGGTGGTTCAGGCCCAGGCTAGTGCTGAGCTTGCCGTACTCGCCCCGGCCGTAGCTGAGGCTGCCGGTGCCGTTGGTGCCCAGGCGCTGGTCTTTTTTCAGGTTGATGGCGATAACGCCGGCCCCGCCCTGGGCATCGTACTGGGCGGGCGGGTTGGTAATCAGCTCGATGCTTTGCACCTGCCCGGCGGGCAGGCTGCGCAGGTAGTCGGCCAGCTCGCTGCCGCTGAGGGGGACGCGCTTGCCGTCGACCACCACCAGTAGGCCGCTACGGCCGCGCAGGGCCAGGTTTTCCGAAGCATCGGTGGTGACGCCGGGGGCGCGGCCCAGCACGTCGAGGGTGGTGGCCCCGGCATTCAGGGGGCTGTCGGCCACGTTCACCACGGTGCGGTCGGCCAGCCGCTCGAAGGGGGGGCGGCGGCCCGTCACGGTCACTTCCTTTAGTGCGGTCGCGGTGCTGGCCGCCAGGCGAACAACGGGCAAGCTCAGCCCGCCGGCCGCCACGGTCAGCACCGGGCTCCAGTACCGCGCAAACCCTACCTGCGCCGCCGAAAGGCGGTAGAGGCCCGGGCCCGGCGATTCCAGTCGAAAGCCTCCCTGCGCATCAGTGAATTCCGTTTTCACCATCACCGAATCGGCGGCCCGGTGCAGGGTGATGGTGGCAAACTCGACCGGCCCGCCCGCCTCGGTGGCCACGCGGCCCGTGAGCGGCAGCCGGCTTTGGGGCTGCGCCAGGAGCGGCCGCGCCAGGCCCAGAAGCCCCACCAGGCAATAGCTAACGATTTTAAGCGTGAGGCAACGAGTAGCTGGACGGGCCTTTGGAAGTACAGACATTTTTTGATTAGGTAGAAATCAAGCGTGAAACCTACTGCCGCGGCAATATTTCTGTCAAAGAATGAAGCGGCCTGGCGAGGGGCAAGGGCTAAAGCCGAATGCCAACAGGCAGAGAATGAGTAGGGCCGGGCCGGGGAAGCCGTCGGGCCTGGTAAAGTTGAGCCACTCGCCCCGAAATTCCAAAGCGGCGAGTGCTATTCCATCAAGCCGGAAGGTAATTTTGTCCCATGTCCCTCACCTCGATTTCCCTGGCCACGCTGGCCGATTTGCCCACCGCTTCCTCGCAGCTCCGTTCCGCCATCGCGGCGGCTGCCTGCCCGGTCGTGACGTTCGAGGGCGAGATGGGCGCGGGCAAAACGACCCTCATCCGGGCCTTGTGCGCTGCTATGGGCGTAGCCGACGACGTGAGTAGCCCTACCTTCGCGCTGGTGAATGAGTACCGCGACAACGGCAACCAGCCGGTCTATCACTTTGACTTTTATCGGATTGACTCCGAGCAGGAGGCCGAGCGAATTGGGGCCAGCGAATATTTCGATTCCGGGTATCTTTGTTTGGTGGAATGGCCCGCCCGGGTCGCCGGCTTATTGCCGCTGCCGCACCTCCAGGTTCGCCTGCTGGTATTGCCCGACGAAAGCCGTGTCGTTGAATTGACAATCAACAATTAATAATTAACAATGGTGATTTGCTGATTAGAAGCGAGGCCCCGCGGCCGTAACTTATAATGCTTATTATACATTCTTAATTCCTTCCCTAATGCCTGAGCAGCTACCTTCCGGTTTCGAATCCTTGGTCACCAGCCGCGCCTATTTCACGCAGGAGTCGATGCTGGCCGTGGAAACGCGCAAGCGGAAGCTGTTCATCGGGATGCCGCGCGAAACCTCGCTCCAGGAAAACCGCCTCGGCCTCACGCCCGAAGCCGTGCAGCACCTCGTTTCGGCCGGCCACGAGGTGGTGATGGAAGCCGGGGCCGGTGAGCCCAGCAAGTACGCCGACCACGCCTACTCCGAAGCCGGCGCGCAGATTGCCTATTCCACCGAGGAAGTATTTAAGGCGGATATTCTGCTGAAAGTGGCCCCGCCCACACTCGAAGAAATTGAGCTGCTGCACCCCAACCAAACCCTGATTTCGGCCCTGCAAATGGGCTCGATGACCCCGGACTACATCGCGGCCCTCGCCCGCAAGAAAATCAATGCCATCGGCTTCGAGCTGATGAAAGACCCCAGCGGTGCCCGCCCGGTAGTGCGCGCCATGAGCGAAATCGCGGGCTCGACCGTGATGCTGATTGCGGCCGAATACCTGGCCCGCTCCAACGAGGGCAAGGGCATTATTCTGGGCGGCATTACGGGGGTGCCGCCGTCGCAGGTCGTCATACTGGGGGCCGGCACGGTGGCCGAGTACGCCGCCCGCGCCGCCACCGGCCTCGGGGCCGAGGTGAAGGTGTTCGATAACCACCTCTACAAGCTGCGCCGCCTCAAGCATAATTTGGGCATGCAGCTATACACCAGTACGTTGGATACGTTTGCCC
>JANXMN010000298.1 GCA_025354605.1 Hymenobacter sp.
TTTGGCTCCCTGAAAGTGGGAGCCAAACCAGCCCGGCTTGCAGCAGGAGTGTTTCCAGGGCCGGAGGCGAAGGCACGTCAGGCGGAACAGCTACTGAATTTGTTCGCCACCGATAAGCAGCTAGCGCGCCGCCGGCTCTCCTTCGCTCACCAGCTTGACGGCGGCTGAGTTGATGCATAGGCGCAGGCCGCTGGGAGCCGGGCCGTCGGGGAACACGTGGCCCTGGTGGGCGTCGCAAACGTTGCAGAGCACTTCCACGCGGGTCATGCCGTAGCTGGTATCCTTGTGGTAGCGAATGGCGCTTTCGTCGACGGGCTGGGTGAAGCTGGGCCAGCCGGTGCCGCTTTCGAATTTGGTGCGCGAGTCGTAGAGCGGGGTGCCGCAGCACACGCAGGCGTAGAGGCCAGCCTCGTGGGCCTCACAATATTCGCCGGTGAAGGCGCGCTCGGTGCCGTGCTCGCGGGTAACGTGAAATTGCTCGGGTGTGAGCAGGGCGCGCCATTCGGCGGGCGTTTTCTCGACGCGGCGCGGCGAGGCGATAGGGTGGTTGGCGAGGCGGATAACGTCGTTCCAGGTTTGCATGAGGCGGGATGAGCTAGTGAAGAAAACCGGTTTGGTAAACGTAGCCGGGGCCGGCGGGTTGGCAGCCACCGGCCGACCGGCAGACGATGGCCGGCCGTTTCCCTTACAGTAATAGTATAAGGTCGGCCACTGCCCCAGCTTAGGCCGGTTGCGTCGGCGCTCAGCCCAACGCGACCGAACCCGGCAAACAGTCAGGATACCCAGCAACGAAAGCACCTGCCCCTAGAAGAAAGCGAATTGGGGGCTAAAAGTTGGATTGTTGCGACCGGCTAACCGGGCAAAAAAAAACCCGAACCAAAGGCGCGGGTCTTTCTGAGCTATGAAAACAAACTTAGCTGTCGGCCGGGGCAGCTTATTAGCAGCGGCAGCCGATAACCATTTCAAAGATGCAGGGATTTTCAGCCGTCCAGGCCGAATTTCGCCGAAATGTCCAATTTAGACGGCGAACGGCTGCTTTAACCATGCACGTAACTGAATGGCCTCGGCGCAGGGAGCTTAAATCACCGTCAGACGCGCTAATAACCCCGCTTTATAGGAACTGCCGATGGGTATGCGCACGGGTGCCCGGCCCGGCCCGGAGCCAGTGGCGCCATCGAGCAAAACCATATCGGCTTCGATGCCCATAATGCGGTCGAGGCGCACGATGTACTTACGGTGAATGCGAATAAAGTCGTGCCCGGCCAGCTTGGTTTCCAGGTCTTTCATGGTGCCGTACAAGGTGAGCCGCTCGCGGGTGGTGTAGAGGTTCACATAGTCGCCCAGGGCTTCGACATAATGCAGGTCGTCGGTGGCCACGCGGGTGAGGCGCTGTTCCTGCTTCACGAAAATACCGGCGCGCGCCGGGGCCGGGGCCAGCTCGCCGCTGCGGTTAGCCAGCCGGATAACGCCTTCGAGCTTTTCGCGCTCGTCTTCGAGCAGCAGGCGGGTACGGCGCAGCTCCAGGTGCGTCATCACCTGGCGGGCCAGTAGGCGTAGGGCTTCGCGCTGGCCGGTGGTGAGGGACCGGGGCACCGTATCGAAGGCGCACAAGGTTCCCAGGGCGTAGCCCTCGGGCGTGAGCAGTGGGGCCCCGGCGTAGAAGCGAATGTGGGGGCTCCCCGTCACCAACGCATTGTTCGCAAAGCGGGCATCGTTAATTGTGTCGGCTACTTCAAACACACCATTTGCGCCAACGGTCTGAACGGCAGTGTCGCAGAAAGTTTGCTCGCGGGGGAATTCCCGCGAATTCAGGCCAACCATTGCTTTGGACCATTGCCGGTCTTCATCCAGTAGCGATACCAGCGACATGGGTGTGCCGCACACGAAGGCCGCCATCAGGGCCAGGTCGTTGAACACCGGGTCGGATTCCGTATCAAGGATGTCGTAGCTGTACAGGGCTTCGAGACGTTCGGCTTCGCTGGTAATCGGGTCCGGTTCAGGTTGCTTGGAAATTTTCACGTCGAACGAATGGTGGTGTAGCTGTTGTTGCACGGGAAACTGCCACGTCAGAGGGTTCAGTCTGGTGCGGGACGTTAATTTTGGGATGGCGCACCAAAAAAGTCAAAGGAACAAATCAGACAGTTGCCATTCAATAGTGCAGTGACTGGCTTAACCGCAGAAAAGAATAGGTGTTGGCAAGTACGTAATAGAAGCGGCGCGGGCGGTAGCGGCAAAATTACCCCCGACTTTTACGTTAGATTAATAGCTTACGTCGAACCCGGCCCTTTACCCGACTAACCCGGGGTTCCGGCCACGCCAATAGCAGGTTCACCACTAAAACATCCGGAGCCGGTATCTTTGGCACTCCAAAACGCGCTTGGCCGCGTATATCCAATTTTCTCATCCTTATCGGGCCCCGGTGCCCCTCCCCGCAATGCTTCATTCCCTGTTTCTGATTGGCAGCTTCGGCACCACCGAGATGCTGCTGATTCTTTTCGTCGTCATCCTCCTATTCGGAGCCAAGCGTATTCCTGAGCTGTTCAAAGGCATGGGCCAGGGCGTGCGCGAATTCAAAGACGCTAGCACCAAGCCCGAAGACCAGCAGCCCCAGTACCGCGACCAGCCGCTGCCGCCCGCCGGCCAGCCGCCCTATCAGCAGCACCCGCCCCAGCCCGGCTACGGCCAGCAGCCCCAATACCCCCAGCAGCCTGGCTACGGCCAGCAGCCCCAGCAGCCGGGCTACGGCCAGCCCCAGCAGCCGTACTACCCCCAGCAGCCCACCCCGCCGGCCTACAACCCCAACGACGCCGGTACTCCGGCCAGCTAATCCGGCCGGCTCTCTTCGCTCATCGTTAGTCAGATTTTTTAATTATGCAAACTCCCTTCGTATTATTTCTGGGTGATATCGGCGGCTCCGAGCTTATCCTCATCATGGTCGTCATCCTGGTGTTTTTCGGTGCCAACAAAATTCCGGAGCTGGCGCGGGGCCTCGGCAAGGGCATTCGCGAGTTTAAGGATGCCAGCACCGAAATCCGCCGCGAGTTCGAGCAAGCCGGCCAGCCGGGCCAGCAGCCGCCTTATCCGGCGCAGCCCCCCTACGCGGCCCCGCAGAACCCCTACGCTTCGACGCCGCACCCGCACGACACCCCGCTGCCCGCAGCGCCCGGAGCCGAGGCTGGCTCGGGCTTCGACCCCTGGGCTCCGGCAGTAGCACCGGCGGTTGCCAGCCTGCCCACCGCCGACCAGCACGACCCGGCTCCGCCCGTGGCCACCATGCTGCCTCCCAACCTGGCGCCCGAGGGCACCCAGCCCCGCCAGCCCTACCTGCCCGCCGACTCCGGCGTGTAGCTTTTGATTACCCGACACCTTAATCTGCATCAGGTTTGAAGCGTTTTCATTCTTTATCCGAAGTTCGCAACGAGCTGGCGGCAGGCACTACGACCTGTCGCCAGCTCGTTGACTATTACCTCGATAACATCGAGCGGCAGCAGCACCTCAACGCCTTCCTGGAAGTGTGGCCCGACGAGGCCCGTGCCCAGGCCGACGCCGTGGATGCGAAGCTGGCCGCCGGCACGGCCGGCCCGCTGGCCGGCATGGTCATCGGCCTGAAGGACGTGCTGGCCTACGCCGGGCACTCGCTGCAAAGCAGCAGCCGCATGCTCGACGGGTTCAAGTCGCTCTTCACCGGTACGGCCGTGCAGCGCCTGCTCGATGCCGATGCCATCCTCATCGGCCGCCAGAACTGCGACGAGTTTGCCATGGGTGGTTCCAACGAAAGTTCCTACTTCGGACCGGCTCGCAACGCCGCCGACCCCGAGCGGGTGCCCGGCGGCTCGTCGGGTGGCTCGGCAGTGGCCGTGCAGGCCGATATGTGCCTGGCCTCGATTGGCTCCGACACGGGCGGCTCGGTGCGCCAGCCGGCCGCGTTTTGTGGAGTGGTGGGCTTCAAGCCCACGTACTCGCGCATTTCGCGCTACGGGCTGGTGGCCTTTGCCTCGTCGTTCGACCAGATTGGGCCCATTACCCGCTCGGTGGCTGATGCCGCGCTGCTCGTCGAAATCATGGCCGGGCCCGATGGGATGGATAGCACCGCCAGCCAGCGCGAGGTGCCCGCCTACAGCCAGCTGCTGACGCCGGCCCCGCACTACCGCATCGGCTACATCGCCGATGCCATCGACAACGAGGGCCTCAACCCTGAAATCAAGGCCGCGCTGGAAACCCAGCTCGACCTGCTGCGCGGCCAGGGCCACGTGGTGGAAGCCGTGGATTTCCCCTACCTCGACTTCATGATTCCCACCTACTACATCCTCACCACGGCCGAAGCCAGCTCTAACCTGGGCCGCTTCGACGGAGTGAAATACGGCTACCGCGCCCCCGATGCCACGGATTTGGAATCGATGTACAAGAAGAGCCGCGCCCAGGGTTTCGGCCCCGAGGTGCAGCGGCGCATTCTGCTGGGCACCTTCGTGCTCAGCGCCAGCTACTACGACGCGTACTACACCAAGGCCCAGCGCGTGCGCCGGCTCATCAAGGATAAGACCGATGAGCTGCTGCGCCAGTACGATTTCCTGGTGCTACCCACCACGCCCACCACGGCCTTCAAAATTGGCGAGAAGCAAGACCCGGTGAGCATGTATCTGGCCGACATCTTTACGGTGCAGGCCTCGCTGGCCGGCGTGCCCGCCATTTCGGTGCCCATGGGCGAAGACGAGGCCGGCCTGCCCATTGGCCTGCAAGTGATGGCCGGCGCTTTCCGCGAAGCCAACCTGCTGGCCTTCGCCAGCACCCTGACGGAGGAAGTGCCGGCGTAGCTCGCCGCTAGCGATACCGAAGAAGCCCCCGCAGCAGTTGTTGCGGGGGCTTCTTTTGTTTCTGTGCTCCTATCGATGAGGGACGGCGGTGTTTCTGGAGCGCGCAGGGACTTTCGGCTTAGACTGGGGCTTAGACAGGTGCGCCAGATAGGGCCGCACATACTGATTCTGCGGAAAGTATTTCAGTGTTAGGTCACCAAAATGTCGGCAGAGCCTGGCATCGTGCAGCTGGTAGAAGCACTCGGTGAGATAACCCAGAATCTCTTCGTGCAGGGAGGTACCCTCATATTCACCCAAGGGCGCGGCAATCTGAAACTGGGCAATGCTACGGGCGGCCTCGGCCCACTGCGCCCGGTCGAGGTAGAGAGTTCCCAGCTTCCAGTACGCTTCCGCAAACCAGACGTCGGTGTTCAGCACCGAATCGGGCATTGGTACGGCCGCAGTCAGCTGCCGCACGAGGCGCTGATAAAGCTGAAACGCCCGCGGCTTGGTGGCATCGTTGCGGTACAGGCTGCGAGCCAGCTGATAGGTAATAAACGGGTTGGCCGGCTCGCGCTGCGCCGCCTCTTCGAGCAGTGTCGCCGACTGCGCGTAGTGGCCGGCGGCATATTCATCTTCGGCGGCAATAAGCTTCATACCATAGCGAGCGGAGCGCACCAATGGACCCGAATCGACCTGCCCAATGGTCTGCCCCTGCCTAACCGTGCTGCCTATCAGAGTCGTGTCGAATTCGACGTGCAGCACATTCCTCGTGTTGATGCCAACCGGCAGCGCAATCTGCTCGGTGTAGAGATAAAATCTGCTTTGTCCCTGAGCAGACCAATGGACTAGCACTAGACACAGCAGCAGCGGCAGCGGCAGCGGCAAACAAAATCGGGAGAGCATATCCGGGCGCAATGAAAACGGTTAACCCTACCGCACCGCCGGCACCACGCCCATATTGGCGTAGCAGAAGCTCCACACGTCGGCCCACTCGTCGATTTGCAGCTTGGTGCTTTTGCCTGCGCCGTGGCCGGCGTTCACGTCGATGCGGATGAGGGTAGGGTGCGGGCCGGTGTTGGCGGCCTGCATGGCGGCGGTGAATTTGAAGGAATGGGCCGGCACCACCCGGTCGTCGTGGTCGGCAGTGGTAATGAGCGTGGCCGGGTAAGCGGCGGGGCGCAGGTTGTGCAGCGGCGAATAGGCCAGCAGGTTGCGGAACTGGGCTTCATCGTCGGAAGTACCGTACTCGGGGGCCCAGTTCCAGCCGATGGTGAAGGTGTGGTAACGCAGCATGTCGAGCACGCCCACGGCCGGCAGGGCCACCCGGCAGAGGTCGGGCCGCTGGGTCATCACCGCGCCCACGAGCAGGCCGCCGTTCGAGCCGCCCGCGATGGCCAGGTGGGCGGCATCGGTGTAGTTATGGGCTTTGAGGTAGTCGGCGGCGGCAATAAAGTCGTCGAACACGTTTTGCTTATGTGGTGTCATGCCGGCCTGGTGCCACGCTTCGCCGTACTCACCGCCGCCGCGCAGGTTGGCCACGGCCAGGACGCCGCCGTTTTCGAGCCACAGCAGGCGCGCCACCGAAAAGGCGGGCGTGACGGACACGTTGAAGCCGCCGTAGGCGTAGAGGTAGGTGGGCTGCCGGCCGTTCAACTCCAGCCCCCGGCGGTGCACGATGAACATCGGAATGCGCGTACCGTCCTTACTGGGGTAGAAAACCTGGGTGGTCTCGTAGTCGGCCGGGTGCACGTCCACGCTCGGGGCGCGGAAAACGGTGCTGACATTGCGGGCCAGGTCGTAGCGGTAGATGGTGGTGGGGTAGGTGAACGAGGTGAAGGCGTAGTACACCGCCGTGGCATCGCGCCGCCCGCCGAAGCCGGCCGCCGTGCCCAGGGCCGGCAGCGCCACCTCGTGCTGAAACTCCCCCGTTTCGGCATATACCCGCACCAGTGAGCGGGCATCATGCAGGTAGTCGGCGATGAGGCGGCCGCCGGCCTGGGTCACGCTTTCAAGCTTGTGGGCGCTTTCGGGCAGCACCTCGCGCCAATGGGCTTCGGCGGGCCGGCGCGGGTCGATGCCCACCACGCGGTAGTTGGGAGCCTGGTAGTTGGTGTACACCAGCACCTCGCCGCCCACGTTGCCCACCACGCTGTTGCTGCACTCGTAGCCGTCCACCAGCGTGGTCCAGGCCTCGGCCTGGGTGGGGTCGGTGAGGTCGCGTACCAGCAGCTGGTTGCCGTCGGCCACCCCATCGGTCAGGCTCAGCACGAGGAACCGCTCGTCCTCCGTCACGTCGGCCCAGCGGAAGCCCAGGGCCATGGCGGGGTTCTCGTACACCAGCCGGTCGTCGGCCTGCGGGGTGTTCAGGTGGTGATAATAGACTTTGTGGTATTCGTTGCGGCCCGATAGGCCGTTTTCGCCGGCCTTGGGGGCATCGTAGCGGCTGTAGTAGAAGCCGTTTTTCACCCACGAAGTGCCCGACACTTTCACCCAGTCGAGGAGGTCGGGCAGCAGCTCGTTGGTGGTCAGGTCCAGGATGCGCACCTGGTGCCAGTCGGAGCCGCCGGAGCTGGTGGCGTAGGCCATGTAGCGGTGGTCGTTGCTGAACGCGGTGCCGGCCAGGGCCGTGGTGCCTTCGGCCGAAAACGCATTCGGGTCGAGCAACACGCGGGGAGCTTCGTCGCCGCGCTGCCGATAGAGCACGGCCTGATTCTGGAGGCCGTCGTTCCGGCTGAACACCAGCTCCTCCCCCACCCGCTCGGGCACCCCGAACCGCTCGTAGTTCCAGAGCTGGGTGAGGCGGGCGTTGAGCTGGGCGCGGTAGGGCAGCTGGGCCAGGTAGTCGAACGTTACCTCGTTTTGGGCGGCCACCCAGGCGGCCGTTTCGGGCGCGTCGAGGGCTTCGAGCCAGCGGTAGGGGTCGGGCACGCGGGTGCCGAAATAGTCGTCAGTGTGGTCGGCGGAGCGAGTCGGAGGGTATTGCACGGGCGGGCGGAGAAGAAAGCGTGTCGGGGAGCTCCAGGCCAGCGCGGCGGCTGGGCTCGCCGTACTCGGGCATGGTTGCTTCGGTGATGGGGCGGTGTTTAGGCAGGGCGTTGGCGTCGATGGGGGCCGCCGTGCGGCAGGCCGTGGCGGCGGCCAGCACCGCCACGAGGCAGATACTAGCTTTCATAGCGGGAAGTAGTTGGGTAAGCTGATGCCGAAAAGCCGCCGCCCGCGCGGCTAATCCAGTTGTACGTCGTCGGCCACCGCTCCGGGCGCGGGCGCGCTGCCGGCCGCCGGAGCCAGCGCCGCCGGGTTAGCGGCCGTTGCCGATGGTTCGGCCGCAGCCGCCGTTTCGCGGGTAGCAGCAGCAGGTCCGGTTGGTCCGGTTGTTTCGTCCGCGGCTTGTCTCCCGGAAGTGGTGGCCTTAGCGGCTGCCGCTGCGGCCACGGCCGAGGCCACCAGTTCGGGCAGGTTGGCGCGCAGCCAGCGCAGCTCCTCATCCACGCGCTGGCTCACCAGGCGCTCCACTTCGAGGCGCTGGGCGGGGCTGAGGTGGTCGGGCAACGGAGCAGCCGGGACGGCTACGGCAGCTTCCGGCTCGGAAGTGGCGGCCAGCACCAGGGCCTCGGCGCGCTTGAGGCGGGCGGCCGAGTCGGCCACGGCGGCGCTGGTTTCGGCGGCGGCGGCCTGGGCGGCCGCGGCGGCGTGCTTGGCTTCGAGGGTTTCGCGGCGCTGCTGGCGGCGCCACTGGCCCAGCGTCACGCGCAGCATGGCGTAGAGCACCAAGCTCAGCATACCCAGAATGAGAGCCAGCGGGGCCGCGAAGCGGTCGAGCAAGCTGCCCGGCGCGGGAATGGCGGCCGCGGTCCGGCCGCCGCCGCTGGCGCGCTCGGCGGCGGCCTGGGCTTCGGCGGCTTCGGCGGGGCCGGGGGTGCCGGGCGCGGAGGCAACCACGGCGGTATCGGCCGGAACCGGGGCCATGGCGGCGGGAACGTCGCCGGGCGGCGTGCCCGAGGTAACGTAGTTGGTGAGGGCGGTTTCGAGGGCGGCCACGCGGGCCATGCGGGCGGGGTCTTTGCGGCGGGCGGGCGAGCCTTTCAGCTTGCTGATAATGGCTTTGGCCAGGGCCGCCAGCCGGGCCGGGTTGTCCTTTTTGCCTTGGTAAATGCTGCCCCGGCCCTCGATGGGCTGGTAGAGCAGGCTGTACACGCGCAGGCTGTCGGGCCGGATGCTGGCGGCCAGCGCATCGAGGTTGCCGCCCTCGCAGCGCACGCTGCTTTTCAGGCTGGGCCGGCCGGCGTCGTCGTACACGAAGCGCACCGTGGCACACCACATCTGCACTTTCGACTCGTCGAGCGAGGGCTGACCCAACGGAGTCTGGGCCGGCAGCGGGCGAATGGTGGTAAGCAGCAGCGCGGCCAGCAGAACGGCCAAAGCAGGACGGAAAGTCATAAGCAGGGTGATTTTATTCGGAAAGTACGGCACTGGGCGCAACATTTCGCGGCCGGGCGCAGCGTTGCCGCGCCGCGCGCCAGCCGGAATGCGGGCACCCGGCACCGGTGCGACGCCCCAGCGATGGGCCGGCACCCCCTGATGGCGCGGCGGCGGCTACCCGTTCGCCGGGTGCATTTGTCGAAAACTCGTTTCTGCGCCCAACAAAAGCCGCCTGGGGAATCTTAGCCGCGTTTGGGGCGGGTAGAGCAGGCGGTAGTAGCACCGGCCGGCTCTACCTGCCTCCGCTTCCCCCTCCGCCGACACCGCGCAGGTGGCGGGCTTAGGCAGTACATTAGCCTACGCATCCTCAGCGCTGAAAAACACTTTCCATGCCCGACCTTTCTTCCCCGGCTGCGCCGGATAATGCGCTGCGTGTGCCCGGCCTGGCCGAAGTGTTGCTGAACATCTCTCCCGCGGGGCTGCTGCTGCTGCGCCCGGTCTACGCCGCCGACGGGGTGGATGTAATCGACTTCAGCTGGGAGTCGCTCAACGCCGCTGCCCAGCAAATGCTGGCCCTGCCGGCCCAGCCCAGCGGGTCGTTTCTGACGCTCTTTCCCACGGCCGACCAGCACGGGGTATTCGGGTTTTACCGCGATGCCTTTCGTTCGGGGCAGCTGGCCCGGCGGCAGCACCTGTACCAGCACGACGGCCTCGACGGCTACTACGCCCTGGTAGCCCAGCGCCACGCCGACGTGCTGGTGGTCAGCTTCACCGATGCCAACGACCAGCCCCGCACGGCCGTGGAAGAAGCCCTGCGCGCGAGCCAGGCCCGCGAGCAGGCCGCCCGCGCCGAAGCCGAAGCCGAGCGCGCGACCCTGCAACGCACCTTGGAGCAGGCTCCGGTGGCCGTGGCCATCATGGCTGGCCCCGCCCACGTCATCACTTTTGCCAATACCGAAATGGCCCTGATTTGGGGCCGCTCGCCGGCGTCGCTGCTGGGCCAGCCGCATTTCGAAGCCCTGCCCGACCTGACCGGGCAGGGCTTCGAAGCCATTTTTGCCGACGTGTACCACACCGGCAAGCCTTGCCATTTGCAGGCGCTGGCGGTCGACGTGGACCGCCTGGGCCACGGCCAGCCCATTCGGGGGTACTACGACATCGTGTATCAGCCGTTGCGCGATGCTCAGGGCAACATTACGGGCATCATCGCGTCGGCCGTCGAAGTAACCGAGCAGATGCTGGCCCGCCAGAAGCTGGAGCAGCTGAACCAGGAGTTGGAAACGCAGGTGCTGACGCGCACCCAGGCGCTGCGCCAGGCCTACGCCGCCACCGAGCGCGAGCGCGAGCAGCTCTACCAGGTGTTCGAGCAAATGCCGGTAGCCATCGCCATTTTGCGCGGACCCAACCTGCGCATCGAGCTGGCTAACCCCGCCCTGGCCGCCATCTGGGGCCGCGAGCCCGACCAGGTGCTGGGCCGCCCCTACTTCGAAGCCCTGCCCGAAACGAGCAGCCAGGGCTTCGGGCAGCTGCTGGGCAACGTGCTGACCACGGGCCAGCCGGCCACCATCACCGAAGCGCCGGTAACACTGGCGCGGACCCACACCGGCCAGCCAACGCAGGCCTACGTCAATTTCACGTTTCAGCCCCTGCACGATGCGGAGGGCACCATTACCGGCCTGGTGGCCAGCGGCAGCGAAGTAACCGGGCAAGTGCTGGCCCGCCGCCAGATACTGCGGCTGAATGAGGAACTGAAAGCCAGCAACGACGCGCTCGAAGCCCGGGTGCAGACGCGGACCCGGGAGATGCAGCAGGCCCGACTGGCCGCCGAGCGGCAGCAAAACGAGCTGGCGCGGGTATTCGAGCAGGCCCCGGTGGCCATTGCCGTGTACCGGGGGCCGCACTATATCATCGAGCTGGCCAACCCCACCGTATGCCGCCTCTGGGGCCGCACCCCGGAGCAGATTCTCGGCAAGGGCTTGTTCGAGGCCCTGCCCGAGGTGGCCGGCATGGGCTTCGAAGAGCTGCTCGACCAGGTGATGGTCACCGGCGAGCCCCACGTGGCTCACGCCATGCCCGCCGTACACGAGCGCGACGGCCGCCGCGATACCGTGTATTGGGACTTTGTGTACGTGGCCATGTACGAGGACGACGGCCGCATCTACGGAGCCATGGTGGTGGCCACCGAAGTGACCGAACAGGTGCTGGCCCGCCAGCAGGTGCAGCAGCTCAACGACGAGCTGGAAGTGCGCGTGGCCGCGCGCACCGCCGAAACCCAGGCCGCCCTGCGCGAAGCCCAGGCCCAGCGCGAGCAGCTGCGCGAACAGCAGAGTTTGCTGCGCCAGATTCTGGGGCAGGTGCCGGCCTCGGTGGCTACGCTCATCGGCCCCGAGCACCGGTTCGCGTTTTTCAACGACCGGTACCAGGCCTTGTCGGCCGAGCGAGTCGAGTTGGGCCTGACCGTGGCCGAGGTGTTTCCGGAAGTGGTGCAGCAGGGCTTTATCGGCCTACTCGATAAGGTGTACGCCACCGGCGAACCCTTTATCGGCAAAGACCTGCCCATTGAACTACTGGACGCCACCACCGGCCAGCCCGGGCAGCGCTACGTCGATTTCATCTACCAGCCCCTGCGCGACGGTCAGGACCAGGTTCAGGGCATCCTGGCTTTCATCATTGATACCACCGGCAAGGTGCTGGCCCGCCGCCAGGCCGATACCCTGCAGGCCGCCGCCCTGGCCGCCGTGCAGCGCCGCGCCCAGCAGCGCCAGGAGCTGTACCAGATTTTCGCTCAGACGCCGGTAGCCATCGTGCTGCTGCGCGAGCCCGACCACCGCATCGACTACTTCAACCCGGCCTTTGAGGAGCTGTTTCCGCCCGAGGAGTGGGCCGGCGGCCCCTTGCAGGGCCACCGGCTCGACGAGGTGTATCCGCGCATCAGAATGGCCGGCCTGGTGGAGCTGCTCGACCGGGTGTTCGACACCGGCGAAACCCAGGTGGTTATCGATATGCCCCTGGCCGACCTGCAGCCTGGCAGCCCGCGCTACGTGACGCTCTCCTACCAGGCTTACCGCGAGGAGGGCCGCATCGTGGGGGTGGCGGCCTTCGCCTACGACGTAACCGACCAGGTGCTGGCCCGCCAGCAGCTCGAAGCGCAACAGGCCGAGCTGCAGGGCCTGTTCGACCAGGCCCCGGTGGCCATCTGCGTGTTTCGGGGCGACGACTACGTGCTGGAGCTGGTGAATCCGCTTATGGGCGAGATGCTGGGTCATACCCCGGCCAGCATCGTCAACCGGCCCATGTTCGAGGCAGTGCCCGACCTCGACGGCCAGGGCCTGCGGGAAGTGCTGGACGAGGTGCGCCGCAGCGGCGTACCCTTCGTGGCCCAGGGGCAGCCCATCCGGATGGCCCGCCACGCCGCCGGCGACCCCGGCTACTTCAACTTCGTGTACCAGCCTCTGCGCCGGAGCACCGGCCCCGAAGGCGTGGTGTGCGTGGCCACCGAAGTAACCGAGCAGGTGCTGGGCCGCCAGCAGGTGCAACAGCTCAATGAGGAGCTGGCCGCTATCAACGAAAAAGTGCAGGCTACCAACGAGGAGCTGCACGAGAGCAACACCCTGCTCACGCGCACCAACGCCGACCTCGACACCTTCGTGTACTCGGCCTCGCACGACCTCAAGTCGCCCATCACCAACATCGAGGGCCTGCTGCTGGCCCTGCGCCAGCAGCTGCCGGCCGAGGCCCAGGCCGCCCCGCTGGTGTCCCGCCTGCTCGAAATGATGGACGGGGCCGTGGCCCGCTTCCAGGAAACGCTGGGCCACCTCACCGACGTGACCCGCCTGCAGCAGACCCTGGCCGACCAGCCCGCCGAAGCCGTAGACGTACCCGCGCTGGTCGAAGCCGTGCGCCTCGACATTCTGCCCGAGCTGACCGCCGCCGCCGCCACCCTCACCACCGACCTGGCCGGGTGCCAGGCCGTGTACTTCCCGCCCAAAAACCTGCGCAGCATTCTCTACAACCTGCTCAGCAACGCTATCAAATACCACGACCCGACCCGGCCCGGCCTGGTGCAGCTGCGCGCCCACACCAGCCCCACCGGCCAGTTGGTGCTCGAAGTGCAGGACAACGGCCTGGGCCTGACCCCGGCCCAGCAGAGCGGGCTGTTCCAGCTATTTCGCCGCCTGCACAGCCACGTGCCCGGCTCGGGCGTGGGCCTCTACATGGTGAAGAAGATGGTCGACAACGCCGGCGGCACCCTCGCCGTGCACAGCGAGCCGGGCGTGGGCACCACGTTTACCGTTATGCTCCCGGCCGCGTATCGGGCGCAGCCGTAAGGGAAGTGGACGGCTATTTTTTGGCTGTCATCCTGATTGGAGCGCCGCGCAATGAAGAACCTTCTCACGAAGCTGTTCAGGAAGTCATCAAGCACGTCATGCTGAGCTTGTCGAAGCATCTCTACCGCTTCG
>JANXMN010000313.1 GCA_025354605.1 Hymenobacter sp.
GGCAGCTGCTGGCCGGCACGGGCACGCCCCGGCGGGTCAGGTCGCGGGCGCGCTGCACGGCCCTGATCATCATCTGCTCGGCGCTGGTCACGGTTTTGTGCAGGTACACCTGCCAGTACATCAGCCGGCGGCTCACCAGGAAATTCTCCACTGAGTACACCGCCTTTTCCTCCAGCACCAGTCGCTCGTCGTGCACGCGCAGCATCTTGATGAGGCGGTCGGCGCCGGGCCGGCCTTCTTCCACGCCGGTGTAAAAGGAGTCGCGGTTCAGGTAATCGAGCCGGTCCATGTCGAGCTGGCTGCTGACGAGCTGATGAAAAAACGGCCGCTCGTAGGTTCCCTGAAACATGGCGATGGCCAAATCGAGCTTGCCACCGAACTCCACATTCAGTCGCTGCATGAGGAAGAGCGAAAGCTGCTCGTGGGGCACGTCCTGGAAGATGGCGGTTTCCAGGGCGTGGGAGAGGGGGCCGTGGCCGACGTCGTGCAGCAGAATGGCGGCCAGCGCTGCCTCGCCCTCGGCCGCCGAAATCGTCACGCCCTTGTCCTTAAGCGTGCGCAGGGCCAGCGACATCAGGTGCATAGCGCCCAGCGCGTGGTGAAAGCGCGTGTGCAGCGCCCCCGGATACACAAACCCCGTAAGCCCGAGCTGCTGAATGCGCCGCAGCCGTTGAAAGTAGCGGTGCTCGATGAGGTCGAAAAGAAACTCCGTCGGGATGGTGACGAAGCCATAAACGGGGTCGTTGAAGATTTTCTTTTTGTTCAAGGGTCTTTGGGTCTTTGGGACTTGGGGGCTTAGGGACTTGGTTTTTCGTTCTTTCGCGGGTAGGTCGTCGCTACTGAAAACTTACGTTTTGGGCGCGGTAACAGAGGCGTTTTTGACCTTCTGGTAGTAGGCCGTAAGCATGCGGCGCAATTGCCTGATACGTTCGAGCAAATGCTCGGCTTGTTCTGATGGCAGAAACTTCAGGCCTTGGGCGACTAAGGTTTCCGATTCCAGCTCGCTGGCTGAACCCATGGCGATAACAATAAACCGCAGCAGTTCGGGTTTGGAGCTGCGGCCGCCGCCTTCGGCGATGTTGTGGGGCACCGAGTTGGCCGCACGGCGCATCTGGCTGGTCAGGCCGAATAATTCGTCCCGTGGGAAACTTCGCGTCAGCTCATACACTTCAAGCGTGAGTGCATAGCCTTCCTGCCAGATTCTTAGCTTGCGGAAATCAAACATGGCGGGAGGCGAAGGCCGACGCTTAAAAACGAATAGGCAACATTTGCAGGCGTTGCCCGTCAATGACCGGGCGCGAAGCTACGGCACACGGCCGGGCCAACGGCCGCCATTCGCCTCGGTGTTCGCGCACCGAAACGAAAAACCAAGTCCCCAAGACCCTAAGTCCCCAAGACCCCACTATGCAACAAACCACCATCCTCTGGGCCGACGACGAAATCGACCTGCTCAAGCCGCACCTGCTGTTTCTCAAGGAAAAAGGCTACGATGTCACGCCCGTGAATAGCGGGGCCGACGCCATCGAAGAGATTCAGGAAAAGAGCTACGACCTCGTGTTCCTCGATGAGAACATGCCCGGCCTCACCGGCCTGCAGACGCTGACCGAAATCAAGGCCATCCGGCCCACCGTGCCCGTGGTGATGATTACCAAGAGTGAGGAAGAGCACATCATGGAGTCGGCCATCGGGGCCAAAATCGCCGATTACCTCATTAAACCCGTCAACCCCAGCCAGATTTTGCTGTCGGTGAAGAAGGTGCTCGACAACAAGCGTCTCGTGAGTGAGGCCACCAACTCGGGCTACCAGCGCGATTTCCGCCAGCTCGGCATGCAGCTCTCCGACCGCCTCTCGCCCGCCGAGTGGGCCGACGTATATAAGAAGCTCGTGTACTGGGAGCTCGAAATCAATGAAACCGAGGGCAAGAGCATGGCCGAAGTCTTCAACATGCAGAAGGACGAGGCCAACAACTACTTCGGCCGCTTCATCACCGAGAACTACGAAGACTGGGTGCAGGGCAACGACAAGGACGCGCCGCTCATGTCGCACCAGCTTTTCAAGGAGCGTGTGTTCCCCACGCTGAAGGCCACGGGCGACACGCCGGTGTACTTCCTGCTCATCGACAACCTGCGCTACGACCAGTGGAAGGTGCTCGAACCCATCATCACCGAGATGTTCACGGTGGACAGCGAAGAGATGTACTACGCCATCCTGCCCACCACCACGGCCTACGCCCGCAACGCCATCTTCTCGGGCATGATGCCAAACGAGATTCAGAAGAAGTACCCCAACCTGTGGGTGAACGACGACGACGACGAAGGCAAGAACCTGCACGAGGCCGAGTTCATGGAAATCAACTTCCAGAAGAACAACCAAAAGGTGAAGCACAGCTACCACAAGGTGACCAACCTGCAGGCCGGCAAAGACCTGCTCGGTAAGATGAGCAACCTGCACAACAACTACAAGTGCAACGTCATCGTCTACAACTTCGTCGACATGCTCTCGCACGCCCGCACCGACATGGCCATGATTCGCGAGCTGGCGGCCGACGAGTCGGCCTACCGCAGCATCACCCGCTCGTGGTTCCTGCACTCGCCGCTCTATGAGATGCTGCAAACCATTTCCGAGAAGAAGGGCAAGCTCATCATCACCACCGACCACGGCACCATCCGCTGCAAGCGCCCCTACAAGATTGTAGGCGACCGCAACACCAATACCAACCTGCGCTACAAGCACGGCAAAAACCTGGGCTTCGAAGACTCGCGCGACGTGTACGTGGTGCGCAAGCCGGAAAGCATTTTCCTGCCCCGCGAAAACGTGAGCACTGCTTACGTCTTTACCATCGGCGACTATTTCTTCGCCTACCCCAACAACTACAACTACTACGTGAACTACTACAAGGACACGTTCCAGCACGGCGGCATCTCGCTGGAGGAATGCATCATTCCGTACGTGACGCTCACGGCGAAAGGGTAGGAGTACCAGGCCTCGCGAAGTACAAAGGGAAGTCCCGCAAGTTTGGCAGAACACCAAACTTGCGGGCCTGCAGGCCCAGGCGGTGACGCTCGAAGGGCAGGTGACCGCTGTGCAGGCCAAGCTCGCCTCACTCCAGTCCGAAG
>JANXMN010000365.1 GCA_025354605.1 Hymenobacter sp.
CCACTGCTCGTGCTGGCGCAGGTCGTCGGCCAGGGCGGCGAGGCCGTCGCCGAGGTCGGTGAACAGGCGCTGCTGCTGCTCGTGCTGGCGCACGTGGGTATCGAAACCACTCAGCGCCAGGTAGAACACCCGCGACTCCACGCCGGAGCTGATGAGCTCGGCGGTGGTTTTCATGTTTTTGCCGAAGTCGGAGTTGGGGTAAGTCACGCTCGACTTATAGATTTTCGACTTGTCGTAGAGGTAGTCGGCCGAGGAGGCGGTTTCGGCCAGGGTCTTATAGAGGTAGTCGACCTGGGCCTGGTGGGCGGGCGCGGTTTCCTGACTCACCTTGCTCAGGAGGCGGTTCTGGGTGAGCTGGTGGAACTTGTCGGGGTTTTTTAGGGCGAGGCCCTTGCGTTGGCTGCCCTTCAGCGCCAAGCTCAGGGTGTCGTCGATTTCGAGGGCGTTGTAGGGGCGCTGGCAGTCGGGGCAGTTCGAGTCGAGGTAGCGGCCCAGCCAGCCGGTGCTCACCACCTGGTCGGCTCCCGAGCCGCTCTGCCAGATATCCATCGAGCGAAAGTGCGAGCGGTCGGGGTTGGGGTAGCCCACCGAATTAAGCACGGCCAACTGCCCTTGGTCGTAGAGCCCTTTCAGCCCCTTGAGGGCCGGGTGCAGGCCCAGGTCTTTTTCCAAAGCCAGAATGCCCTCGCTCTCCTTAATACCGAGGGTAGGCCGCGCCTTGTAGTACAGGTCGTTGCGATAGGGAATGACGGTATTGAGCCCGTCGTTGCCGCCGCTGAGCTGCACCACGATGAGTCGGCGCGCCCCGGCCGCATCGCGCAGCCGGGCCAGGCCCGGCCCCCGGTCGAGGGCGTGCAAAAACTTGGGTACCAGCAGCAGCGTGCTGGCCAGGGCGGAGTTGCGCAGGAATTCGCGACGGGAGGTGGGCATGATGGTCGGGGATATGGGAAAAGGGATATGGAAGCTTTTAGAACGTCATGCAGAGCGCAGCGAAGCATCTTTACCGCAGTCACTAATTCTACCGATTGGATTGCGTTGCGCGGTAAAGATGCTTCGCTACGCTCTGCATAACGTTTTTTTACTGCGTCTTACGCCAGCTGATATTCCGGCAGACTTAGCAAGCTTACCAGCGTGGTGCGCAGCGCCTCGGCGGGCTCCTGCCGGGCGGCAGCCTGCTGCACCAGCTGCAGGTTTTCGGGCCGGATTGGCACCTGCAGCAGGAAGGTGCTGAGCTGCTCGGGCTGCCGGGCGGCGGGCGTGGCCCCGAGCAGTTGCTGCAGCGGGCCCAGCGGCAGATGCGCGCCCGCGCCGGGGCGCACGGTGCGCTCGGCCCGGGTCTGGTTGGGGGCGATGTCGTTTTCGTCCTGCTTGAGGGCCACGGCGAATTCAGCGTTTTTGAACAGGATGGCCGGCAATTGCAGGCGCAGCAGCAGCGACGACGAATCAATCCAGTTGCGGCCGCCGGGCCAGCCAGCCACGTTGGGCGGCTGAAACAGCGTCTGGCCCAGCGCGCGCTGGTAGCCCAGCAGCGGCTGGCCGTTGTCGATGCGCAGGTTGAGGGTGCGGCGCAGGCCGGCCAGCAGCTCCACGGGGCTTTTGATATGGGTGCCCACGTTGGCCGGCTCGAAGAACCAGTCGGCCGAAAACATCCGCTCCAGCAGGTCGGCCACGTCGTAGCCGCTGTGGCGGAAGGCGGCGGCCAGCGGCTCGATGTGCGCCGGATTGGGCACCTCGTTCACGAAAAAGCGGTAGATTTTCGTGGTCAGAAACGTGGCGGCGGCCGGCTGCTCCAGGATGATGCGCAGCACGTCTTCGCCGGTGAAGTTGCCGGTGCGCCCGAGGAAGGTTTTCGAGCCGGCATCGTGCTCCCGCTCGCGGAACCGGAAGTTGCCTTGCCCGTCGTAGCCCCAGCCGGTAAAGGCGCGGGCGGCCTCCTTCACGTCGGTTTCGGTATAGTTACCGCGCCCTAGCGTGAACAGCTCCATCACCTCGCGGGCGAAGTTTTCGTTGGGGTGCTCCTTGCGGTTCTGCTGGTTGTTGAGAAACTGCAGCATGGCCGGCTCGCGGCTCACGGCCAGCAGCAGCTCGGGAAACTTGCCCAGCGCGTACTGCCGGGTGGTATTGTGCAGGCTCAGGGCGTTGTCGGGCTGGCGTACGCGGCAGGCGAAGTGCCCATGCCAGAACAGGGTCATCTTCTCGCGCAACTGGGCCGACGAGGCAGCCATGCGGTCCATCCAGGCGGTGCTCATGTTGGCGAAGGCTTCGCGGATGCCTTGGTTCTGCATCTTGCGCTGCTCGGGGGTGAGGTCGGCGCGGCGCAGGCGGGGCACGCCGGCCGCCAGACTGCCGCCCCGAAACGCGGCGCGCGGCCGCATCGAAGCTACCGGCGCGACCGAAGCGCCGGCCGGCGCGGGCGGGTCGGCCGGCATCTGCCCACCGGGCACGGGCAGGGGTTTCATGGAGTTCGGGTCGGTCATCACCGCACCCTGCGGCTCGGCGTAGCTCAGAGCGGGGCCGGCCAGGGGCTCAAACTTCTCGGAATCGTGGAACAGCTGGCGCAGGGCCTTGCGCGGGTTCAGGCCGGCGGCCAAATCCTGCGGGCGCGGGCCGAAGCCGGCGCGCCAATACAGGTGCTGAAGTTGCTGGGTGCTGGTCATGGCGGTAAGACGCGGGCCAGCCGGCGGGGTTTAATGCGGAACGCCCAGTGAGTTTGTGGTTATGAGGGAATTGGCTGGCGCTGCAAAACGCCGCATCTGCCACTGCGAGTGGATTAGAAGTGGCGCGTGGAAATCCGTTATGGTTTCAGCGACTCACCTAAATAACGTGACCATGCCTCTCGATGAATAATATGCTCGCTCTTCACCAGGAAGAAGAAATAAAAAGCATTGGTACTGCGCAGCAACGAGGCTTTTTGTTTCTGTCAATTAATTGTCACGACTCAAAGCGAGCCGCACAGAGAGGACAGACTATTTCTAGACTTTTGGGCAGGAACCGCTTCACTGATTTTATCATTGCCCTTGTCGGCTGGCCATGCACCTTACTTACCAGCCTCAGCGGGCCTGGCAAATGGCACGGGAAGCATGTAGCGCACAGCCACTTTCTGGCCATTCTGCTGCCCTGGAGTCCAGCGGGGCATGGCCTTTACGACGCGTAGGGCTTCGGTGTCACAAGCCGCCGACAGGCCCTTCTGCACTTTTACTTCCTTCAGGCTGCCGTCGGGCTGAATAATCATCTGCACAAACACCCTGCCTTCGACCTTGCCCTGGAGCACTTCGGCGGGCAGCTTTGTTTGCTGCTGCAGGTACTGCAACAGTTCGTTCGGGCCGTTGACAAACCGGGGCATCAGTTCGGTGTACTCATACACGCGCGTATCCTTAGGGAATTGCACCGGTATGCCCGCTTGCGCCGCCTTGGCTGCACGATTTCGTTCATAGTACGCCACTGCCGCATGTGGCACGCCCAGCACCTGCGCCGATGCCACGACTATTCCTTTGCGGCGGGCAGGTTGCCAGCGTGGCAGCGCCGCTACCACTAGGCGGGCCTCGTCGGTGAGGGTGTTTTCAGGCTGGTCGAGCGACTTAATTGTGGTCAGGCGGCCGTCGGTTTCTACAGTGAATGTTACCCAGAAAGGAGGTCGGCTATCCAGAATACCGGGGGCTTCCTCGGGCACGGGCTGCGTGTGTAGGGCTTTTGCCAGGGCCGCTACTCCGCCAGGAAATACGGCCGGAACCTCGGGCAGGTGCTGCCCGAACGCAGCCGGCAGCCCCTGTCGCGACCCATAGTTGGGCTCGTAGGGCACGTTCATCACCACGGGCATGGCCACCGGCTTGTCGAAGCGTGTGCCGGGGTACCAGAGCGGTTGAGCCCGCGCTACGCGCAGCACTTCGGCGTCGCAGGCGGGGCACAGGGTGCGCAATACGCGCAACTGGCTTACGCGCCCGTCGGTTTGTACCATGAATTCCAGCTGAACAAGGCCGGAAATGTTGCGCTCCTTGGCGTAGGGAACGTAGGTGGGCATGCGGTCAAAATAGGTATCCTCGCCTGCCACTTCACCAAAAAACGTTGGGGGCTGCACCGTGCCAGTAGTGGCGGTGGCTTGCAACGACTCGCGGCCACCTCCAAGCGCCTGCACGGCCCGGCGCGGAGGCTGCGGGTGAAAGTGCCCGGGCCGCGGCCACCGCTTGAAATCGGATAGAAACTCCACTATCACGGCAGTACGGGTGGCCACGGATTGTCCGCCGCGCGTGGCCGGCGTCCAGCGTGGCATCGCCTGCACAAGGCGCAGGGCTTCCTGCTGACAGCCCCCTCCGAGCGGCTCGGCGCGAAAATCCTGCAGCCGTCCATCGGCTTCCACCACGAAGTGCACGGTCAGCTGGCCGCTGATGCGCTGCTGGTAAGCGGCGTCGGGGTAGTGCAGGCTATCGACCAGGTAGCGGGACAGGGCTGCCGCCCCGCCCGGAAATTGCGGTGCGGCATCGACCGCGGCCGCGTCAAGCACTTGGGGCTTGGCAACAGATTGCTTCGACTTAATTTGAGCGCCGGCCAAACCTGGGGCGGCGCAGCATAATAACCCCGCGGCTAACCGCGCCCTCGCACCATTTAGCAGTTTCATACGAATAGTAATGGGAGTAAAAAGCCGAAAAATATATACCTATCCTTATTCTCTTACTAGTCAATTCTCATTAAATCCAGGCGCTAAAACCGGGCACCCAACACCACCGTCTTCTTGTATTCGCGCTTCTCGCCGCCGCTGGGGCGGAACAGCTCGACCAGCAGGATGTAGTAGCCGACGGCGGCTTTGTGGCCCCGGTCGTCGATGCCATCCCACTGCACGAAGCCGGTGGTGGGCAGGGTTTCGTTGCGCACCAGGCGGCGCGTGAGGCGGCCCAGCGCATCGTACACCGTTACGGTGGCGGCATAGCCGGGGGCATCGAGGTGGTAGTTGAGGGTGGTGAAATCCTGCTGGCCGTCGTCGTCGGGGGTGAAGACTTCGGGGGTCACGGTCAGCTCCTGGTTGCCGCCCAGCTCATCCAGCGCCTGGGAGTTGGCGCGGCCGGGGGTGGCGTAGCCCACCGCGCCGGCCGCCGAGTGGAAGTTGCTGCCGTTGCTCGGGCCATTGGTGCGGATGCGCTCCAACGACACGCCCTCCTGGGTACTGAGCAAGCTCAGATGCAGGGCCTTGCTGTAAACGAAGCGGTCAATCTCCAACCCTTTGCTGTCGAATAGCAGCGCGGTGCTGACATCGGGGAAAGTGGGCAGCGACGGAATCTGAACCAGGTTATTCGGGTCGCTGCCGGTAGGGTACTGCGCCGCGATGGTGGCCGAGCTGGTGCTGAAGGCCAGCAGCTGGCCGGGGCCCAGCACCAGCGGCCCGGTGGCCAGCACGCCGGTATCGACGCTGCCATCGGGCTTGAGATTGCCAATCTGCCAGCCCTGCAAGTCGATGAACTTGGTGCTGCGGTTAATCAGCTCCACGAAGCGCACCGCGTTCACGCGCGGGTTGAACAGAATCTCGTTGATGACCACGTCGCCGCCCAGGCCCGGCTCGGGCAGCGCGAAGCTAGCCGACTGCAGCGGCCCACTGGCATTGCCGGCGCAGTCGGTGGCCGTTTGCACGCTCAGGGTGGTGGGGCGGCTGGCGGCCAGCGGTGTGCCCAGGGTGAGGTCAACCTGGCGAAAATCGGGACCTACGGGCGCGGCACGGGTGATGGCCACGCCCGAGGCCAGCGTGTAGCGGCTAGTGGTGGCGGCCGTCGCGCTGTCGAGCTTTTCGGAGAAGTAGGCGCGCACGGTAGTGGCGTTCAGGGCCACGGCGCGGAGCAGGGTGGGCGCGGCGGCGTCGGGGTTGACGGCGCGCACCGAGTTGGCGCGGGCAGGCGTGCCGCCGGTGGGGTCGGTGCTGGCGGTCCAGTTTTCGGCCCCGCCGCAGTAGCTGTTGGTATCAATCATCTCGAGGCTCCAACCGCCGTTTTTCTTCTGCGCGTCGCGGTACCAGGTATCGGAATAAGTCACTTCAAACAGCGTGCGGCCGTCACGGCCGCGCAGCACCAGCTGGTCGCCGCCGTTGCTGAGGGCAGGAAAGTTGGTGGGGCCGTACACTTTGCCGTAGGTGGCGAACTGCAGGGTGCGGGTGCTGCCGCACACCACCGCGTACTGGCCGGGCAGCAGCTTGGCGGTATCGGGCAGCACGGCCACCGTGGTGGTGCCGCCCTTGCCCAGGCGCACCCCGCGCAAACTCAGGGTTTTAGTAGTGCTGCGGTTATAAATTTCAATATACTCCGACAGCGGCAAGCCTATCTGCGGCGTTTCATCCGCGAAAATCTCACTGATAATCAGCTCGCCCACAGCCGGGGCCGAGGGCAGCGCCGTGAAGGCGGCCGTGAGCGGGCCGGCCGCTGCGTTGCCGTAGAGGTCGGCGATGCCGCGGGCTTCCACCACGCTCTGCGGCGCGAAATCGGCCCCGAAGGTGAGACGCACGCCAGCCGGGTTGCTCGCCGACAGCTGCGCCGCGATGGGCACGGCCCCGCTTTGCAGGCGGTAGTTGACCAGCGCATTGGCACTGGCCGCGGTGATGGGCTCATTGAACAGCAGGTCGACCTGCCGGGCATCGACGGGCACGGCGCGCACGAGCAGGGGCGCGGTGGCATCGGTCACGGCGAAGTCGTCGAAGGCAAACTTGTTGAAGTTGGACGAGGAATAGAGCAGCGACACGCCGAAGGCCATGCTGCGCTGGTAGGTAGCATCGATGGGCTGGGCGGCTTCGGCCACGAAAGTGCGGCCGCCGGTCAGGTCGCGCTCCAGGGTCCAGCGGTTGGCGGTGGTGCGGGTCACGCGCACGCGCACCAGGTTGTTGGTGGTGCTGGCCAGGGTGCCGTTCAGGCCGTCGATAACGAGCACGGCCGTTTTGGTGGAATCCTTGCGGAAGAGGCTCACTTCGTCGTCGGTGCCGCCCAGGCGCACGAAGTAGCCGGTGTTGTTCACGTTTTTCAGGTCGGGCTGGGTGGCCATCAGCCACACGTCGGCGAGGTTGCCCGAGCTGGTGGCCAGCTTCAGGTTGGCCCAGAATTCCCACACGGTGCCGATGTTGGCCTGCGAGGGCGTGCTCAAGGCAATGGTGGTAGGCGTGACGGCGGGGCCGTTGCTTTGCAGCTGCTGCGTCACGACCTGGAAGCTGGCCGCGTCGCCGGTCCAGGTAGGGTTGGCGGTGAAATTGCCGTCGGTGAAGGCATCGACTACTTGGGCGGCCGCCAGGCCAGGCAGGAGCAGGAGGAGCAGCAGATACAGGTGTTTCAACACGAAGAATTTTGCAGAGTGGAAGAACTTCTGTCATCCTGAACGCAGTGAAGGGCCTTTTCCCGTCTGTACCGATTGAATTACTACAAACTGTTCAGGGGTGAGACGGTCCTTCGCAAACGGACGCCAGATGAGGATGACAGGGCCGAAGCCGCCACGCGGGTAGCCCCAACGCGGCGACTAAAGTAATCCATTTCTGGCGACATTTGCACCTGGCAGCCCAGTGGGCGGCATTCTCATTTTTAGGGCTGATTCGATGAAAGTTGCGGTAGTGGGTGCCACCGGCCTGGTGGGTACCGAGATGTTGAAAGTATTGGCCGAGCGGCAGTTCCCCCTTACCGAGCTGCTGCCCGTAGCTTCGGCCCGGTCAGTGGGACAGCTGATTGAATTTCAAGGACGTAAATACCCGGTAGTGAGCATGGACGACGCTATCGCGGCCCGGCCTGACATTGCCATTTTCTCGGCCGGCGGCTCCGTGAGCAAGGAGCACGCGCCGCGCTTTGCCGCCGTGGGCACCGTGGTTATCGATAATTCCTCGGCCTGGCGCATGGACCCCACCAAGAAGCTGATAGTGCCCGAGCTCAACGCCGACACCATCGGTCCGGACGATAAAATCATCGCCAACCCCAACTGCTCGACCATCCAGATGGTAGTGGCCCTGAATGATTTGCACAAGCGCTACCGGGTGAGCCGCATCGTGGTGAGCACCTACCAGAGCGTGACCGGCACCGGCAAAAAAGCCGTGGACCAGCTGCTGGAGGAGCGCGCCGGCCACACCGCCAGCAACCCCGCCTACCCGCACCCCATCGACCTGAACGTGCTGCCCCACATCGACGTGTTCGAGCCCAACGGTTACACCAAGGAGGAGCTGAAGATGGTGAACGAAACCCGGAAAATCATGGGCGACGAGCGCATCCGCGTCACGGCCACCTGCGTGCGCGTGCCCACGATGGGCGGCCACTCGGAGGCCATCAACGTGGAGTTTGCCGAGGAGTTCGACCTGGCCGAGGTGCGCGACATCCTGGCCCGCACGGCCGGCGTGGAGCTGGTAGACGACCCGTCGGCCAATAAGTACCCCATGCCCAAAGACAGCCACGGCCGCGATGCCGTGCTGGTAGGCCGCCTGCGCCGCGACGAAACCCAACCGAAAACCCTCAACATGTGGGTAGTAGCCGACAACCTGCGCAAAGGAGCCGCCACCAACGCCGTGCAGATTGCCGAGTATCTGGTGGGCAAGCTGGCGGTGAAAGCGTAAGCCTGCCACTCAGCCAAAACCGGACCCGCTCAGCCAGCCCCGCGCGCGGGCGGCCCAGGCAGGGCTTTTTTGCGTATTGCCACCGCTAAACCTAATCTGAGATAATGACTGCGTGGCTGCGTGGTTTTTGGCTGTTGATGTTGCTGGCGCTTACGTTGCCAGCCAGCGCGCAGAATGCGGTGCTGCGCGGCCGCGTGCTCGATGCCGAAACCCACCAGCCCATTCCGAACGCGCAGGTGGGCGTGGCCGGCAACCGCCTCGGCACCAGCACCAACGACGACGGTCGATTCGTGCTCGGCATTCCGCCGGCCTACGCGCACGAACGGCTGACGGTGGCGCTGCTGGGCTACCGCAGCTACGCGCAGGCCCTGCCGCCGCTGCCGGGCCCGGAGCTGCTGATTGAGCTGAGCCTGAGCCCCGCCGCGCTGGGCGAGGTGCAGGTAACGGGCTCGGTGGAGGGCATCGTGCGCGAGGCCGTGGCCCGCATTCCGCGCAACTACGCCACGCGGCCCACCCAGCTCACGGGCTTCTACCGCGAGTCGGACAACGACACGCTGGGCCGGCCGCGCTACCTCGTGGAAGGCCTGCTGACGGTGTACAAGCCCGGCTACCAGCAGCCCGCCGACGACGGCGACGTGCAGATTCGGCAGGTGCGGCGCGTCGACCTACGCCCCGCCAGCCAGGCCGTACGCGTCGACTGGGCCGGCGGGCCGCTGATTGCGCAGTACGGCGACTTCGTGCACCGACGGGCGCAGTTTATCGACCCGAAGCAGATGCGCTATTACCAGTACCGGCTGGGGCCGGGCAGCAGCTACGCCGGGCGGCCGGTGTACGTGGTGGAATTCGCCCCGCGGGCTGGCAGCCGCCGCGCCGACTACACGGGCCGGATGTACATCGACCAAGGGAGCTACGCTTTTCTGGGCGCCGAGTGGCGCTTCACGGCGGGCGGACTGGCGCGCTCGCCCAAACGCGCCACCGCCCGGCGGCTGCGGGTGGCCTACCAGCCCTACGCCGGCCGCTGGCACCTCAAAACCGTGTGGTGGCAAACCCGAGCCCGGCCGCCCATCGGCCCGGTTATCAACTTTTTTGGCGAATTCCTCACCACGGCCATCGACACCGCCGGCATCGTGCGCCCCGGCTACCTGGAAAAGACCCAGGAAAACGACGTGTTCCTGCGCACCACGGTAGCTTACGACTCGGCTTTCTGGGCCGGCCAAACCACGCTGCTGCCTTCGGCCGCCCTGCGCCAGGCCAGCCTCGACCAGGCCCGGCAGCAGCGGGCTGATTCACTTTTTCGAGCGGGGCAGCCTAGGGTAGCAAGCGACGGCAGCGCAACGGCACCGGGCACTCCGGCCACGCCGGAATCGCGGCTGATGCGGCTGATGGGGCGCTTCAGCTACGGGGCGACGGCGGGCACCTGGCCGCTGGCGGTGGCGGCGGCCGGGCTGGGGGTCGATTTCGCGCCGGCGGGCTCGACCTTCCGGCTGCACGGCGAGGCCACTACCCGGCCGCAGGATTTCGTGCTGCGCACCGGCCTGGCCTACCAGCTTGATATGAGCAAAAGCCTGGCCCTGAGCGTGGCGACGCAGCAGGTGTACCGGCAGTTTGCCGGCAACGGCTGGCAGCTGGGCCTGCGCTACCAGCGCAACCTGCGGCCGAAGCATCGCCCCCTTTTCGCCCGCGCCGGCCTGGCCTACGCCCACCAAACCGTGGCCCGCGACCTGGGCATCTTCGACAACCCCGACGACGGCCTGCGCGTGGCCGGCACCCTGCTCGATGCCCGCCGCCTCAGCGCCCGCGTGCAAACCCTGACTTCGGCCCTGCTGCCCACGCTGGGCCTGGGCCTGGAACTCAGCCACCGTTACCAGCTCACGGCCGAGGTGGCATACCTGCTGCCCTTGCGCACCCGCAGTCAGCTGGAGTTCGCCGAGGAAAGCGGCTTCTACTTCACACGTCGCACGGCCGCGCTCGACCTGTCAGCCGAGGGTGTGGCCGTGCGGGCCGACAACCAGCCCATTACCCGCCTGCCGTGGCAGTTGCAACCTTGGTTGGTGCAGGTAGGCCTGCTGTATAGAGTACGGTGAGAAGGTAGCTAACCGCGTATAAGTAATCCCATGCGGACCTATCGAACCTAGCCCCGTAGGGGCGACATATCGGTAGTGCAATGCTTGGAAGGACTATCGAAGCCCCAGCGGGGCGACACTCGGGCAACAGATGTCGCCCCGCTGGGGCTTCAAAACCCAATAACCAGCGGGGTTTACTACCGATATGTCGCCCCTACGGGGCTTACCCACGTAGTCCGCAACTTGGGTTAGCTACAGATATACATCCACCATGCGCTGCCAGGCCAGGGGCTTGTGGGCCTCTTCGGGCCAGACGTG
>JANXMN010000390.1 GCA_025354605.1 Hymenobacter sp.
TTTCGCTTGTCACCATTCTTACATCACAGGCCCAGCAGCAGCCGGCCATGACTGCTCCCGCGCCAACAGCGAGCCGGCCCCAAACCGTACCGCGCGCACCCAAAATGGCAGTTGTCTACCATGCAGCCGCCCCCGAGCAACGAGCCGAACGCCTAAGCCAGCAGCTTAGCAAGCAATTAGGCCTAGATGTAGCCACCACCGCTCGCGTTAAGGACGCCGCTCTGCTGCGGGCTCAGAAAATTGATGCCATCCAGACGGGTACAGACAACAACAAAGCTAAAAACACGGCCCTGCAGGCCAATGCCCAGGAATTCAAGGCTAGCCTGAAAGCAATCCTTACGCCGGAACAGTTTGCGAAGTACGCAACCCATGGGGGTGGCAAACTCGCCGAGTAAGGGCCGGGTGTACCCACTCTTCGGCCGCAAGGGGTGGCTCCTACTTCCATTTGCTGGCTGGCGCAAACACTGTTAGCACCTTTAAAAAGGACTCCCAACCGAAAAGTCGGATACTATTGGGCTACTTTTCAGGGCACTCTGCTATGGTTATGGGTAATAGACGGTATTTTTTGCTTGGAGAGCTAGGCCACTCTTTCGCCTGGGTGAGACGGCTAATCGGCGGCATTCTTTTTTTTACGCTAGTTCCCGGGTTAAATCCTGGATTCGAGCTTGCGGCTCGCCCCCCGTCGCCGGCACCGCAAGATTCGGCTCATCTGGCCCGACTGCTGATGCGCGCCAACACCCTTATCGCCAGCCAGCCCGACAGCGCGGGATACTATGCGCAGCAGGCGCTGGCGGGGGCCAAAAAGGGCGGCTACCGGCGCCAACAGGCACAGGCGTTGGAATACCTGGGGTGGCTACGCTACGCACAGGGCGACTACCCGGCGGCCCTGCAGCGCTATCAGCGGGCCTTCGCCCAAGCGCGCGCAGTAGGGTTTGCCAAGGAGTGCGCGGTGTTGAATGGCGATATCGGCCAGGTGCTCCAGGAGCAGGGAGCATTCCCCGAAGCACTGGATAACTTTCTGTCAGCCCTACGCTACTACGCGGCCGCGCACGACTCTACCCACTGGGCCTACTCGATGCTCAACGTCGCGGCCGTTGAATACAATGAGCACCACTACCGCCAAGCCATCGGCAGCTACCAGGAAGCGATTCGGCTGCTCTCCCGCAACCACAACGAAGATGACCTGACGACGAGTTATCAGGGATTGGCGATGGTGTACGTCGACATCGGCCGCTACGACCAAGCGGAGGATTATTTCCGACGGGGCCTGAAAATTTTCCGGCTCAAGAAAGACGATATTAACGTCGCCATTGCCCTCAATAACCTGGGCGACGTATTTGAGCGACAGAAAAAGTACGGCCGGGCCCGCCGCTATTATGAGGAGGGCCTACAACTGGCTACCCGCAGCCACGACCAGTCGATGATTTCTGTTTGCAGCGCGGGACTGGCTCAGGTGCTGGTATATCAGGCCGACTATGCTGCCGCTGAAACCTATGCGGCGCGTAGTGTGGCTATTGCCCGGCGCATTAAGGCGCAGCCCGTGGCCAAAGCCGCTTACTTGGTACTGGCCGATGCGCAAGCCGGTTTGCATCAGTTTGAAGCGGCGCTGGCCAATTACAAGAGGGGTAAAGCGCTGGAAGACTCTATTTACGGTTCCAAGCACGCTGCGCAGCTTGATGTGCTGCGGACGCAGTACCAGCAATACCACCATCAGCAGGAAGAAACCGGACATCGATACCGCATTCAGCAACTGGAGCGCGACCAACGCATTAGCCACCTCACGCTTCTGCTCCTGGCAGGTGTCGGCTTAGCGCTGTTGGGGCTGGGCTGGCTGTTCTGGCGGCAGTATCGGGCCACGCAGCAGCGCGACGAGGCCCGTCGCCAAGCCCAGTTGGCCACCGACCGGTTATCACAGCTCATGAACGAAGCCGCCCTGCACGAAGCCAAGCAGGAGCTGGGCCTCAAGAATAAAAAGCTCGCCAGACTGGCGCTGTCGGTGACTCAAAAGGGTGAGTTTCTCCATGAGGTTAAGCAGCGCTTAGAAGTAATCGGCCGCTCGGCCGATGAAGAGGTTCGTAAGCAACTGCTTCGCCTGCGCCAGAGCATTGAGCAGTCCGGGACCTCGGCCAATGAGTGGGAGCAGTTTCGTCTCATGTTCGAGGAAGTCCATCAAACCTTTTTCTCGGAACTCCAGCGGCGCTACCCCGAGATTACCCCGAACGAGTTGCGACTGGCCGCCTTGCTCAAACTCAACTTTTCGTCGAAAGCCATGGCCGGCTTGCTGGGCATTTCGGAGGAGGGCATCAAGAAAGCTAGGCACCGGCTTCGTCAAAAAATGCAATTAAATCCTGCCGATAACTTGATAGATTTTATGATGCGGGTGGACACTGCGGAGGAGCAAAAAACGCAGGAAACATTGCCGTAATTATTAATCTGTTAATAATTATTGGGTTTTATTAACAATGTCCCCCTATTGTCCCCCGGTTTTATGGTAGATGTCCACTTCAAGTACCCCTTGAGATGTGGTTGATGCAGTAGTAGATAGTTTAATTTTGTGAGGTCGCTTTCAAGTGAGCAAACCACCTGTTTCTCGCTAAAAGGCTACAACACGCTTACTGCTTTCACCACCTAATCAACCACCATCAGTTATGAAAAAACAGTACTCCGCCGCAGCACTGCTCATGCTCGGCACCCTGGTAAATGCGCAGGCCCAGAACGCGGCTCGCATTGCCAACAAAGTAGTTGGGGCTGACGGCCAGCCAGAACTGGTTCAGTTCAGCGCCGAGGGCAAAGCCGCCCTACGCGGCTTGAGCGGCGACCAGGTGCTGCGCCAGCAACTGGGCCTGACCCCCGCCGACCAAATGGTGCAGCGCAGTGCCGAAGCCGACCAGCTCGGCATGGTGCACCAGAAGTTTGGCCAGTTCTACCAGGGCATCCCGGTCGAGCACGCCAGCTACAGCATCCACAGCAAAGGCGGAGTAATTGAAAGCATCAGTGGCGACTTCGAGAAAATCTCGAACCTGAGCATCACGCCTTCGCTCAGCGATAGGGCCGCCCTGGGCCGGGCCCTGGCCAGCGTCGGTGCCCGCAAGTATATGTGGCAGACCAACGAAACTAACGCCGCTTCGTTCGTGCCCACCGGCTCGCTGGTCATTGTGCGCGACCACCGCGTGGAGAATGGCCCGCAGGTGCTGGCCTGGAAATTCAACATCTACGCCGCCGCGCCTATCAGCCGCGCCTACGTGTACGTGAACGCCCATACCGGCGACGTGGTCCTGACCGACAACATTATCAAGCACACCGCCGCCACCGGCTCGTTTGCCACCGCCTACAGCGGCACCCGCAACATCGCCGACGGCACCACTACCGGTGGGTACTTCCTGCAGGAAACCACCCGCGGCAACGGCATCCAGACCTTCAACTGCAAGAAGGGCAACAGCTACACCGCCGCCACCAACTTCATCGACGCCGACAACAACTGGACGGCGGCCGAATACAACAACGCCAACTTCGACAACGTGGCCGGCGACGCTCATCTGGGCGCCCAGTGCACCTACGACTATTGGAAAGCCGTGCATGGCCGCAACTCCTACGACAACGCCGGTGCGACCATTAAAAGCTACGTGCACTTCGACGACACCCCCGGAGACGGAGTGGGCTACGAGAATGCCTACTGGGATGGTACCGAAATGACTTACGGCGACGGCGCTTCGCGCTTCCGTCCGCTGACGGCCATGGACGTGTGCGGCCACGAAATCGGCCACGCCGTGTGCGAGCGCACCGCTAACCTGACCTATTCGAACGAGTCGGGCGCGATGAACGAAGGCTTGTCCGACATC
>JANXMN010000393.1 GCA_025354605.1 Hymenobacter sp.
GTTCGCTTGCTGCGCGAAGCCTGCGGAGAGGGGTCAGCGACCCAATCCCGCCGCGCCCGCTGCACGAATACCCCCCGAAACTTGCAGCAACCCAACGCCCCGAAAGTGGCTGGCTTGTCCTTACCCAAAACGCAAACGCCCTTCCGGCCATGTGGCTGGAAGGGCGTTTTTGCACGATTATCTATCCGAATTACCGTTTTTCAAGCGAGGTCAGCTAACCCAACAGGGGCTTTGCGTCACCTTGGAGAAGCCGGAAAAAGATTTGGGTAAGGACAAGGCTACTCGCGTAACCGGGACTTAGCAACAGGCGGAACGGCGCAGGGCGCGCGGCTCGGTGCCTCAGTCTTTCACCACGCGCTGGTGCAGCACCTGGCCGGCCACGGTGGCCGTGAGCAGGTAGGTGCCGGGCGCGCAGGCGGGGCGCACGGCCAGGGTGCCGGGGGCCACGGTCTGCTGCCACACCGGGCGGCCCAGCGCGTCAAGCAGGCGCAGGGTGGTGGGCTCGGCGCTGGGGCTGGTCAGGGCCACGGTCAACTCCTGGTCGAACTGCGTGGGGTAGGCGGCCAGGGTGGGCACTTCGGCATCGAAGCGGACCAGGGCGGGGGCGTAGTAGTGGGCGGTGCCGTCGCGGTCGTCCTGGCGCAGGCGGTAGTAGATAGGGCCGGTTTTGCCCTCGCGGGCATCCACGAAGCGGTAGCTGCGCGCGCTGCTGCTGTTGCCCTCGGCGCTGGCCACGAAGCCCAGCGGGCGGAAGATTTTGCCATCGGCCGATGCCTCAATAGCAAAGCCCCGGCAGTTGAACTCGCTGGCGGTCGCCCAGGTGATGAGGGCGTTGCGGCCCTGGCGCTCGGCCCGGAAGGCGGTGAGGCCCACCGGCAGCGGGGCGGTGATGTCGCCCAGGGTCCAGCGCGAGAAGCCGTCCACGCTGTTGAGCACGGCGTAGCCCGCGCCGGCGCTGCTGCGGCCCTTGTTCATCCAGTGCGCGCCCGCATCGACCGACTTATAGAAGCGCAGGTTGGCCGGTGCGATGCCGTTGAGCTCGTGCGTAAAGTATTCCATCGTCAGGGCCAGGTTGAGGCCCGTGGCGGTGGTGGCCGTGATGTCGAAGTAGCGCAGGATGGCGCGGCTGCCCCCCGCTCCGCCGGGGGCCGTGCCCGTCACGCGGCTCACCAGCGTGCTACCCGGCAGCACCGAGCCGGTGGCGGGCTGCATGAGCAGGCCCAGGCCGCCGAAGTCCTCGGTGGCCCCGATGGTGGGGGTACGGCGGGCTTCCACGCGGCCCAGCACGTAGCTGGTTTCGGTTTCGGAGAGGTTGGCCAGCGCGTCGAGCTTGATGCGGAAGAGGCCGGTGGCCAGGATGCCGCCCAGCATCTGCACGCCGTTGTACACCTCGGCGTCGTCGGAGAAAGTTTTGGTGCCGCCGCCGTTCACCTCCAGGTTGAAGTAGAGGCCGCCGCTCACTACCTGGTTGCCGGCCCCGGTCAGGCGCACTTTGCCCGTCGAGCAGGTAAACTGCCCGCTGTTCAGCATGTCGCCCTTGATTTCAAGGTCGCCCAGGGTTTGGGCGAAGGTGCCGGTGTTGGTGAAGTTGCCGTTGATGAGGATGTCGCCACCGGTGTGGTTGAGGATGCCGGCGTTGGTGAGGTTGCCCAGCACCACGGTCAGGCCGCTTTCCACCACCATCAGCTGCCCACTGCTCACGCTGAATGCCGAGAGCACCGTGGTGCCGTTGCTCACCAGGCTGTTCACACCGCTGGTGCCGGTGTTGCTCACGCTAGTCACGGCGTTGCTGGTCAGCTCCGAGCGGCCGGCGTTGGCGGCGAAGGCCGTGAGGGCGGTGCTGCCTACGCCGGTCAGGCTCACCTGGCTCACCGTGTTGCCGGTTACCTCGTTGGTAAGCACCGTGCTGCTGCCGCAGTCCATCACCACGCCAAGGAAATCCTGGCTGCCGGCATTCACCCACAGCGCGCCGGTGGCTCCGGCCGCCTGCCCGCCAATGAAGTTGTTGCTCACCAGCGCGTCGTTGGCACTGATGCCGGGGTGGAAGTCGATGCCGGTCTGAGCCGAGGTGGGCACGGCGACGGCGTTGTAGTAAATGCTGTTGTTGAGGATGCTCCACTGGTTGCCGTTGCCGCCCTCCACCAGCACCGCCGTGCGGGTGCAGTTGAACAGCTCGCTGTTGCTCAGCGTGAAGGCATCGTTGAGGCCGCCGCCACCATTGGCGGCGTACAGTAGGTTGGCGGGCAGCAGGGCTGGGTTGGCGTTGCCCACGAAGCACTTGGTGATGGTATTGTTATCGTTGCCCGTCACCAGGCCGTTGCCCACCACTACTACGCCGCTCGTGAGCAGCGTGTTCGAGCCGAGCACGATGGCCTCGCTCACCGTATTGCTGCGGGCGTCGCCGTTGAACACCAGCGCCGGGGCCGAAGTCGAAGGCTGGCGCAGCGTGAGCGTGCGCAAAGCTGAGCCGTTGTTGCCGCTCAGGGTGGCGAAGGCACTGCCCGTCCCGAAAGTGAACGTGCCCGTAATCACCGACGAAATACCGGTATTGGGGCGAATGAGCAAGGACTTGGTGGCGGTGCCGGTTTTGGTCAGCACTATGTTCTCGGCGTAGGCCGCATCGAGCAGGCGCAGCTCGTAGGAGGTGGTGAGCGGCGAAGGAATGGCCGCCAGCGCCGCCGTAATGGAGGCGTAGTCGGCCGCTGCACTTACTCCTACGGTGTAAATGACGGCAGCCTGAGCCTGCCCAACCAGCAGCAGCAGGGCAGCCAGCATGCCAAAGTGGCGCAGCAGTCGCCCAAGCTGCATTAGACCGGCGTAAGCGAATCGGGGACGAGAGACAATTTGTTTCATAGTTCAGAAAGAGTGGGGGTGAAAAAGCGGTAACCAGACTCCGCCGCAGCGGGGGCAGATGCCGGGCCACCCCGTAAGGTTCGGCTCGGATGGATAGGGTAGCACCTGATAATGATAATTGCGAGGCTGCTTTCCGAAGGCCAGTCGTCGGCTCACATCAATTAACAACGCGTATAAAATATAACTTATCAAATCTAAGGCGTGAGCAGCCCGGGCGCAATGCCCTGCACAATTCGCGTTCGGAAAAATGCCAGAAATAATGCATTTTGTTTCTCCAATACCACGCTTTTCAGGCAATATTCCCATTAAATTTATGTTATCGGCCAACCGACTCAAATTCTCGGCGAATGCCGCTTCTCCCGCGATGAATCTATTCGCTTGCTGCCGAAAGGCTGTGCTATAGTATAACTATTCAAATGATGATGGATGATAAAAATAGACGCGCTCCGGCTCTTGTCTATTTTTGATTTCCTGTAATCTTTATAAAAGCCAAAACCCCGGCCTTTCGACCAGGGTTTTGGCAAGTGGCGCGTAGCGCGCCCTTAGCGCCGGCCGATGGGGTAAGGGGGCTCGCAGTTGGGCACCTGGGTCAGCTCCCAGGTGTCGAGGTTGAGGGCGGCCAGGTGCGCGAGCTCGGAATTATGGCGATACACGCAACCCGTGTCGAGGCCCAGGGCATCGGGGCGGGCCGGGGCAGCGCACGCCGCCCGCACCTGCGCCGTGGGCGTGGGCACATGCCCGTGCAACAGGCGGCGGCCACCCAGCCGTGCGGCGTCATACACAAACTTCTTGGTGTTGAGCATATTGGCGTGGTCCTGCCGCATGGTGGCCGGGGGCAGCGCAAAATCATAGCCGGCGTGCACGAGCATGAAATCGGGCAGCTCAATTTCGTAAGGCAGCGCGGCCAGCCAGCTCACGTAATGCGGCGGAATATCGGAAAGGCGCCCCACGCCGAAACTGCGCAGGGTGGGCAGCCGGCCCTTCGCCGCGTAGC
>JANXMN010000415.1 GCA_025354605.1 Hymenobacter sp.
CGTGGAACGGCTTTCGCTGGCCAGCCGCAGGGCTTCGGCGCGGAAGGCCGCATCATAACGCGGCCGTTTCGTAGGAGGAGCTTTTTCCATGGGTTTGGGAAGTTAACACCCAATTCTCTCCTGTTTAACCCGACCACCCCACATTGCTCCTCCTCTTGCACGGAGCAGCCGGCGTTGCCTTGGCGCAAACCCCGGGCCGGGTGCGCACCGGACCGCCTATCGATTCGGTGCGCGTTACGTTTGGTCCCCCGGAAAAGACTATCCGCGTCGAAGGCTACGTGCTGGATAATGTCAGCAGGCGGCCGGTACCCAAAGTGAGTGTGTTGCGAAATGCAAGTTCACTAAAGTGGGCACGCACCGATGCAAGCGGACACTTCGTCTTGTACATACCCGCATGGTCCTATAAAGCAGGACAATTACTCACCGTTCAGACGCTGTATTATGAAGGCACTGCCGCCATTCCAGCCGATACAGGGCAATCCGTGGAGCTCCTGCTAAAGCGAAATGCTTTGCGATTCAAACCCCACAGGTGCCAGCAACCGGCCGATTCGGCGCGCATTTCACCATATGCTATGGGGCCGATTCTAGGGCTTCCGGGCTCTCAGTTTGCTTTTCTGATTCGGGGCACTGCCAGTCGCAAGCCCCGCCAACTACAGACAGTCACCCTCAACACGGGTCCAAATGGGTTCGCACGAGAGGTATTTCGGCTCCACGTTTATTCAACTGATAACCAGTACAAAGCGTCCCCAGGGGCAGATTTGTTGGAGGGAAACATCATCTTATATCCAGAGGCAGGCACTTTCTCGTACGATGTAAGCTCTTACAACATTGTGGTGCCAGCTAGCGGCTTCTATCTGGCCCTAGAATACCTTGGGTATTCCTCCCGCGTAGGCATGAACCCAATTCCGAATCACACCGTCACTGGCCAAGTACTGCGCTCACCTTGCGCCTGGACCGATACCCGCACCTGGAGCCGCTTAAAAGGCCAAGATTGGCACCGGGCCACGGCGACTGAAAACTGCTGGCCATTCTGCGAAAACGCGCTGAGCGTGGAAGTGGAGCCGGCACCGGCGAAACGCTAGCCGCGCCCGCGCCTTTGGTGGCTGGGGTGAGCGAGGCTACCTTGGGCGGCGATGAATGCCTGCCCGATGAAGTCTGCCCGTTTTTTGGTTGTTGCGTTGTTGCTGGCCCCTGGTCTTGCCTTGGCGCAAGTCCCGGGCCGGGTGCGCACCGGACCGCCTATCGATTCGGTGCGCGTTACGTTTGGTCCACCGGAAAAGACCATCGCCGTCGCGGGCTACGTGCTGGATGAAGCCAGCCGCCGGCCCGCGACCAGAGTCAGCGTGTGGTGGAGCGACTATCCCCGGCGGCAGGCGCGGACGGACAAGGTGTATGTCGTGATGCACATGCCCGTGCAGGCGCAGACGGACGCGAAGGGGCATTTTGTGTTGTACCTGCCCGCAGAGGTCTACAAAGCCGGCCAGCTGCTCACCGTGCACACCCGGTACTACGAAGGCAGTGTTGCCCTTCCGGCCAATCCAATGCGGCCCGTGAAGCTGCTGTTGCAGCGCAATACCTACCGGTTCAAGCCCTACGGCTGCCAACAGCCGGCTGACTCGGCACACATCGCCCCTTTTGGCACAGGGCCAATTGATGGCTTGCCGGGGTCGCAGTATGCCTTTCTGATTCGGGATGCTGCGCACCGCCCGCCGCACAAGCTGCGAGCCGTTACATTCAGAATAGGTAACGGTTGGTTGCCCCGCGAGCCTATGCGGCTTCACGTTTATCAGTGCAACGACGACCCGGAAGCACCGCCTGGGAAGGAACTAACGAATAAAAATTTCTGGATTAGCTCGGCAACAGAGGGCGAATTTTCATTTGATTTAAGTACCGATAATGTGACGATTTCAGAGAATGGCTTTTTCCTGGTGCTGGAATATCCTGAAGCTGGCGACCACATGTATACGCGTGAACCAATATCAAACTATACGCCGACCGGCCCGGTGCTGCGCCCGCCCTGCGCCCGCACCGACATCCGCACCTGGGAGTATTCCATTAAAGAGGGCTGGCACCGGGCCACAGCCCTCGAAAAATGCTGGCCGGTATATGAAAGTGTGTTGAGCGTGGAGTTGGAACCCGCCCCAAAACAACCCAATCGCCGCTAAGCTGCAGGCGCTCCGCCCAGCAGCGCCAGCACGGCGGCCGGGTCCTCCACTTCGATGATGAGCTGCTGGTAGTCTTCGTCGTGCAGGTCGATGACGACAGTTTGCTCGGGGTGCACCACGTCCACGAACGTCGGTTTCAGGCCGGCTTGGCTGTGCAGGTAGAAGGTGCCGGCATTTATCAGCCACGGTACGCTGGTGCCTAGGGCCCGGAAGCCGCTCAAGTCGCGGGCGGCGGCCGCATCCTGCCGTGCGCCGGCAATGTGGGCGCGCGGAATGGTGAGCGAGCTTTTAAAGGCCCAGACCTTGTGCAGGCCCTGCACCGTGAAATGGATGTCGTCGCCCTGTTGCGTTACGGAAACCATGGGAAAGGAAGGTGAAGTGGAAGAATTACTGCGCGAAAGTAGCTGCCCGTGCATCCGTCTCTGTAGCCGGGGCCGCCACCCGCTCCTCCGCCCGCCCGCGCATCAGCCCCCAGTACACCGCCCCCGACACAAAGAAGCCCACGAACCAGGCGTAGCTGTAGAGCCCCACCAGCGCCGGCCACACCGTTCCCTTACCGAGCACGCCGATGGCGGTGAGGAAGCCCGGCACGTTGGGCGCGATGCCCAGCACCAGCGCCAGCATGGCCGCCCGGTTGATGCCGCCCCGGTAGCCGTAGCGGCCCTGGTAGCGGTAGAGGTCGGGCAGGTCGAGCTGCTGGTGGCGGATGAGGTAGTAGTCGACAATCATGATGCCGCCGATGGGGCCGAGCAGCCCCGAGTAGCCCACCAGCCAGGTGAAAATGTAGCCCGAGGGGTCGGCAATCAGCTTCCAGGGGAAGATGAGCAGGCCGATAACGCCGGTGATGTAGCCCCCGGTTTTGAAGCTGATGCGCGCGGGCGAGAAGTTGGCGAAGTCGTTGGCCGGGCTCACGATGTTGGCTGCGATATTGGTGGCCAGCGTGCTCAGGGCCACGGCCAGCATGGCGGCGCTCACCAGCAGCTTGCTCTCGAACTTACCCGCCAACACCACCGGGTCCCAGATGGTGTGGCCGTAGATGACCAGCGTGGCTGAGGTTACGACCACGCCCACGAACGAGAACAAGGTCATCGACGTGGGCAGGCCCAGGGCCTGGCCCAGCTGCTGGGCGCGCTGGCTGGTGGCGTAGCGCGTGAAATCGGGGATGTTGAGCGAGAGCGTGGCCCAAAAGCCCACCATGCCCGTGAGCGAGGGAAAGAAAAACGCCCAGAACTGCGGGCTGTCGGTGAATTTGCTGGGCTGGGCCAGAATCGGCCCCAACCCGTGCCCGGCCCTGATGGCCCACCACAGCAGCGCCAGCGCCGCCAGTGGCAGAAAAAACGCCTTGAACACCAGCAGCTGCCGGATGCTGTCGACGCCCTTGTACACCACGTACATATTCACCAGCCAGAACAGGAAGAACAGGATAGCCGGCCCCGTAGCCAGCCCCCAACTGGCCGGAAACACGGCCGGCAGCGTGGCCAGCCCCGGCACCCAGAGCACGGCCATCTGATACAGCGCGTAGCCTCCAATCCAGGTCTGAATACCAAACCAGCCGCAGGCGATAATGGCCCGCAGCAAAGCTGGCACGTTGGCCCCGCGCACCCCAAAGCTGGCCCGCGCAAATACCGGGAACGGGATGCCGTACCGCGCCCCCGCCCGCCCGTTCAGCAGCATGGGCACCAGCACGATGCTGTTGCCCAGGAAAATGGTGCCCAGTGCCTGCCACCAGTTCATGCCGCCCTCGATGAGCGAGCTAGCCAGCATGTAGGTCGGGATGCACAGGCTCATGCTAATCCAGAGCGCGGCGTAGTTGCCGGTGCCCCAGGTGCGCTCGTTCAGGCCCACGGGCGCGAGGTCGGGGCTGCTGAGGCCGGGGTCGGCGCTGGTTTCGGTAACGGTGGAGTTCATAGGAAAAGTGCTGGGCAGAAGGGTTATACCGGATGTCGTGCTCATCTGGCGTCCGCGCAGCTGAAGCATATCGCGTGCACTAGCAACTCAGGTCACCAGCACGTTCTGGAGCGCTTGATGAAGGCTCTAGTGCGCAAGTAACTTAATTGATTGGATTAAGCATGCAGGACAAGCCCCTCTTTCATCAGGCCAAAGTTGTTTGAGACGGGATGAATGCAGAAAATGCCTGGAAATATTTCTGGCTTAGGATAAGAATTCCAGCAACTCGCAAAAAAGCCACCTTCTTTTGCCCCCCCTAACCACATGCACTCTACTCATGGAACCACGCGTTTTTCGACATCCGGGACGTCGGCCCGGACCGCAGCCGCTCACAGCTGGTGAAGCTATGCGAACCAACTGACAAAACGGATTAACCAAGCGAGCGGTGGAGCAAACCGTGCGCCGCATGGCCAGCGTGCCTACGCTGCCCTTTGCCAGGTATGCCCACAATAAAGTGCCGTAGCACCCTACTAAACCTGACGCCTTTGGACAGTAATGGTACCAGACGAAGGTGCAGGAACTGTTCGTCTTCAGCCATCAGGTTGACAAAAAAGGTACGCTCGAATTTATGGTGCTCAACCCAGCTAATGGCCACTGGGTGCGCTTCGTACCCAAAGGCTACATTCCGGGCAAGGACCAGTTTAACGGCACCGCCAGCGCGACCGGCGTGTTTGGCCAGCACGCCGAGAAAGTCACCATCGCAACGGCTACCACAATCGCTACTGCCGGCCTGGGTAGCAGCTTTGGGCTAGCCGGTTTGGGGGTGCGCGCTTTCTTGGGGCGTTTTACCATTGATGCGGGGGTTCAGTTCATGGGTGGCCTGATGGCTCATGACCTGAACATAACGGAGGCCACGGAAGAAATAAATCTTACATCATCTTTTCTGGCGGGGGCATTCCCAGACGGCAGATTATTAGGTTCACTGCGTAATAACTCAGTTGCTGCCTTAGCTGAGATAAAGCCAGCCATTGATTCAAAAAGCCTCAAAGTGGAATTTGCAGATTTCAGAACCTTGTCGGGGGCACTGAATTATGCTCAAAAGGTTGGCTTTGGTGTTGCAACAGACCATTTTATGGGTAAGCTGTCGGCGATGGCAGCCCCAGCCAGAGGGGCTTCAACGTCAGCCATGCGTCGGACAGCTAATCCCAATTTGCGTTGGATACACGCCCAGCGGGTGCAGCTATTGCGCATGTTCGACTATGTAGTAGAGGCTTCTAAGTCAGTTGGTGAGGGCCTTAGCAATCTCACGGAAGACGCGATTAAGCCTTCAGAGCCAATTCCTGTGCAGTCTCGTATCCAACCCAAGCCATGAGTGACCGGACGAAAACCATTCTCACAGCTCTGGGGGTAATCGGCTTTGCGTGGCTGATGTTTGACTTTTACCATCGCGCTGATTTGCTGCGGGCGCGAGCCAAATACACCATCGGCTATGTCCAGGGCTCGCATTGGGCCATGAAGAATGGGAAGCAAATCAACTACTACGCCACCATTAGCGGGGCCACCTACAAGGGCGGTAAAGACGAGCTTCCGGGTATGCGCCTGGCTGGTGGGCGCTACTTGGTGAAATACGACAGCCTCGACCCAGAGGTGAAAACGGTGTACTTCGAGTATTCCATTCCCGACAGTATCGTCGAAGCCCCGGCCAACGGCTGGCGCACCCCGCCTTTTCCCGTGCCGGCCGACCTCACGAGCCGCACAACGGATTAATCCTGCCCCGCTACTTCAGCTTCAGCAGCTGCTCCAGCAGCACGGGCAGGCTGAGCACGCCCATCACGGCCACCACCACCCAGCCGGCGGCCAGCATCCAGCGGGGGTGGTGGTAGCCGCGCATCAGGCGCGGAGTGGCGGCCGCCACCAGCACGATGGCCAGCGCCACCGGCAGAATCAGCCCGTTCACGGCCCCGGCCAGAATGAGCAGCTGCGCTGGCTTGCCCACCAGCACGAAAATTCCCGTCGAGAGCATGATGAAGGCCGATATACAGGCCCGCTCGTAGCGCGCGAAAACCGGGTGGAAGGTCTTGAAAAACGACACCGACGTGTAGGCTGCCCCCACCACCGACGAGATGGCGGCGCTCCACAGAATCACCCCAAACAGCCGGAAGCCCAGCTCGCCCGCCGCCGAGCGAAACACCCCCGCCGCCGGGTTGTCCTGGTCGAGCACCGCCCCGTGGCTGAGCACCCCCACGATGGCCAGAAACAGCACAAACCGCATTACCGTGGAAATAACGATGCCGCTCATGGCGCTGCGCGTCACCACCGCTTGGTTTTCCACGCCCTTAATGCCCGCGTCGAGCAGCCGGTGCGCGCCCGAAAATGTGATGTAGCCGCCCACCGTGCCGCCCACGATGGTGACGATGGCGGCGGCGCTGATTTTTACCGGCAGCAACGTGTGGTGCAGTGCCTGCAAAAGCGGCGGGTGCGCGCTGAAGGCAATGCCCAGCGTGAGCAGAATCTTCACCGTGCCTAGCACCTTGGTGAACCCATCGAGCATCTTCCCGATTTCGCGCACCCAGAACAGCAGCAGTGCCACCCCGCAACTGATGAGCGCGCCCTGTTCGTAGCTCAGCCCCGTCAGCACGTTCAGCCCCAGCCCGCAGCCGGCAATGTTGCCGATGTTGAAAGCAAACCCGCCCAGAATAACCATGCCCGCCAGCGCGTAGCCCAGCCCCGGCAGCAGCCGGTTGGCCAGGTCCTGCGCCCGCAATTCGCTCACCGTCAGAATGCGCCAGGTGTTGAGCTGCGCGCCCACGTCGAGCAGCACCGAGAGCAGAATCACGAACCCGAAGCTGGTGAGCAACTGCTGGGTGAACACGGTGGTCTGCGTCAGAAACCCCGGGCCAATGGACGAATTGGCCATCAGAAAGGCCGCCCCCAGGCTGGCCCCACCGAAGCTGCGAAACTTCAGCTTCATCGGGCGGCGGGGGTTTGCAGCCGTACGCCGGCCTGGCGCAGGGCCGCGTGCAGGCCTTGGGCAAATTCCAGGGCGTGCGCGCCGTCGCCGTGCAGGCACACGGTATCGGCCCGCATGGCCACATCAGTTCCCTGCTGGCTGCGCACCACGCCGTGCTGCACCATCCGCAGCACCTGCGCCAGGGCCGCGTCGGCATTGCTGATGAGGGCATCGGGCTGGCGGCGCGGGGTGAGCGTGCCGTCGGCCTGGTAGGTGCGGTCGGCGAATACTTCGTGGGCAGTGCGCAGGCCCAGCTTTTCGCCGGCCCGGGTCAGCTCCGAGCCGACCAGGCCGTAGAGTAGCAATTCGGGCTGCACCTGGTAAACGGCCTCGGCCAAGGCTTCGGCCAGCGCGGCATTGGTGGCGGCCATGTTGTAGAGCGCGCCGTGGGGCTTGAGGTGGTGCAGCGTGCCGCCCTCGGCCCGGGCAATGGCCTGGAGCGCGCCCAGCTGGTACACCGTCAGGTCAAAGGCCTCCTCCGGCGAGATGTCCAGGTTGCGTCGGCCGAAACCCACCAAATCGGGCAGGCCGGGGTGCGCACCCAGGGCCACGCCGTGCTTCAGGGCGGCGCGCACGGTGCGCTTCATCACGGCCGGGTCGCCGGCGTGGTAGCCGCAGGCAATGTTGGCCGAGGTGAGGTAGGGCATCAGGGCTTCGTCCTGACCCAGGGTCCAGGTGCCGAAGCTCTCGCCCAGGTCGCAGTTTAAATCAACGGTGGGGGTGGGCATGGGGCTGGTGTGGGAGTGAGGGGCCAAATGTAGGCGGGCGCAACCTCACCCCCTGACCCCCTCTCCAAAAAAGAGGGGGCACCGGAAATGCCTTGTAGCACATGCTTTAGCTTGTGCCCGTCAGGAGCAGTTATCCCCTTCGCGAAGTGGTTTGCGAAAACCGAGGTAGGGTGCCGAGTATAAATGCCGCACAAGAAGCATGTGCTACACGAATCGTTCTCACGAACCGGTGCCCCCTCTTTTTTGGAAAGGGGTCAGGGGGTGAGGTTGCGCCCGCGCCGTATGGCCAAGTCTGCCCGCTTACGCCTCCTCCGTCTGCAATTGCCGCTCGTACAGCGCCCGGTACAGGCCGTCGGTTTCGGTCATCAGCGCGTCATGGGTGCCGTGCTGCACAATCACGCCGTCGTCGAGCACCAGAATTTCGTCGGCCAGCTTCACCGAACTCACCCGGTGCGAGATAATAAGGCTAGTGCGCGCCGCCATAATGCGCTGCAGCGAGCCCAGAATAGCGTTTTCCGTCTTGGTGTCGACGGCCGAGAGCGAGTCGTCCAAAATCAGAATCTTGGGCTCCTTCACCAGGGCGCGGGCCATGCTCACGCGCTGCTTCTGCCCGCCCGAAAGCGTAATGCCGCGCTCGCCCACCTTGGTGTCGAAGGTTTCGGGGAAGGCCATGATGTTGTCATATACGTCGGCGTCGCGGGCGGCCTGCAGCATGCGGGCCTCGTCGGGCGCGTCGAGGCCGAAGTTGATGTTGTTGCGGATGGTGTCGGAGAATAGGAATACGTCCTGCGGCACGTAGCCAATCTGCCCGCGCAGGGCCCGCAGCGAGTAGTCGCGCACGTCCACGCCATCAATTTCAATGCCGCCGGCCGTCACGTCGTAAAGGCGGCAGAGCAGGGCCGCCACCGTGCTTTTGCCCGAGCCGGTATTGCCAATCACGGCCAGCGTCTGTCCCGGCTTCACACGAAAGCTTACATCCTTCAGGGCCTGAATACCGGTGTCGGGGTAGGTGAAGGACACGTGGTTGAACACGATGTCGCCGGCCAGCTCTTGCTCCACGTTTTGCCGCGAAACGATGTCGGTTTTTTGGTCCAGAAATTCGTTGATGCGGGCCTGCGACGCCTCGGCGCGCTGCACCAGCGACGAGGTCCAGCCCAGGGCCGTGACCGGCCAGGTCAGCAGGTTCACATAAATCAGGAACTCGGCGATAGTGCCCGTCGTGATGGTGCCACGAATCACCTCCTGCCCGCCCACCCACACGGTGATGAGCGTGCTCAGACCAATGAGGAACAGGATGAGCGGGAAAAACAGCGAGTTCACGAAGTTCAGACTCAGCGACTTTTCCTTGTACTCATTGCTGGCCGCCGCGAACTGCGCGTGCGAGTCGGCCTCGCGCACAAACGACTTCAGCACCCGGATGCCCGAAAAGGCTTCCTGCACAAAAGTCGTCATGCCCGACAGCGCCCGCTGAATCTCGTCCGATTTCCGCTCAATCAGGTTGTTCACGTAGAAAATACTTACCGACAGCACCGGCAGCGGCAGCAGCGTGTAGAGCGTCAGCTTCACGTTCACGAGCAGCATCAGCGGCACGATAAGCAGGAACAGCAGCACCAGCTGCAGGAAATACATGATGGCCGGCCCCAGGTACATCCGCACCCGGCTCACGTCTTCCGAGATGCGCGACATCAAATCGCCGGTGCTGTGGCGGCGGTAGAAGCTGAGCGGCAGCGACTGGTAATGCTGGTAAATCTGGTTCTTCTGGTCGTTCTCGATGTGGCGCGACATCACAATGAGCGTCTGCCGCATGAAGAACAAAAAGATGCCCCGGCCCAGTGCCAGCGCGATAATCACCACCCCATAAAACAGCACGTTGCGCCCGAACAGCTGGTACACGCCTTTCTGTGCTTCGGTGCCCGCGTAGAGGTGGTACAGGTCGATGCCCTCATTCACGAGGTCGAAGGCGTAGCGCACCAGCTGGGCCGGGAAAATGGCCAGCAGTGTACTAAGAGCCACAAACAGCACCCCGGCGAGGAAATGCCATTTGTAGCGGAAAATGAACGGGTTAACGGCGTTGAGAGCGCGCACGGGCAAGGTTGAGAAGGGGCCGGTTCGGGAAAATAGCGGTACTTTTGCGGCCTGAAAGAATATGTGTTTTGCAAAACAGCACCAAAAAGAACGTCATGCTTATCTGGCGTACACGCAGTGAAGCATCTCTACCGCAGCAGTAATCACTACGATTCAGCGAAGCGGTAGAGACGCTTCGACTTCGCTCAGCATGACGTTCTGCTGTTGCGTATGCCACCCAACAAAGTTACACCGTACTCCTCCCAACCCTCCCCAAATTCCCACCATTCTCAATCTTCCCCCTCATGATTGAAACCCAGATTGTCGCTCCCGAGTCCATCTTCGGCCAGATTGCCGAGCACCAGCACGAGCAGGTCGTGTTTTGCCACGACCACGAAACGGGCCTCAAGGCCATCATCGGCATCCACAACACCGTCCTCGGCCCCGCCCTCGGCGGCACGCGCATGTGGCACTACGCCTCCGATGCCGAAGCCCTGAACGACGTGCTGCGCCTGAGCCGGGGCATGACCTACAAGGCCGCCATCTCGGGCCTGAACCTGGGCGGGGGCAAAGCCGTCATCATCGGCGACGCCAAAACCATCAAGACCGAAGCGCTGCTGCGCAAATTCGGCCGCTTCGTGAAGAACCTGAACGGCAAGTACATCACGGCCGAGGATGTGAACATGACCACCAAGGACATGGAGTACATCCGCATGGAAACCACCCACGTCGCCGGCCTGCCCGAGAGCATGGGCGGCAGCGGCGACCCCTCGCCCGTGACGGCCTACGGCGTATACATGGGCATGAAGGCCGCCGCCAAAAAGGCTTTCGGCTCGGAGAGCCTGACTGGCAAGCGCATCGGCGTGCAGGGCACGGGCCACGTGGGCACCCACCTGCTCGAACACCTCCAGAAAGAGGGCGCCAAGCTCATCGTGACCGATTACTACGAAGACCGCGCCCTCGATGCGGCCAACCGTTTCGGGGCCACCGCCGTGGGCCTCGACGAGATTTATGACCAGGAAATGGACATTTACTCGCCCTGCGCCCTCGGGGCCACCCTCGACGACGACACTATTCCACGCCTGAAGGCCCGCGTAGTAGCCGGTTGCGCCAACAACCAGCTCAAAAACGAGAACCAGCACGGCCCCGAGCTCGTGCGCCGCGGCATCGTGTACGCCCCCGACTTCCTCATCAACGCCGGCGGCCTCATCAACGTGTACTCCGAAGTAACCGGCGGCAGCCGCCAAGCCGCCCTCACCCAGACCGAAAAAATCTACGATTTCACCCTTCAGGTGCTCGACAAGGCCGAAGAAGAAGGTACCCACCCGCAGGCCGCCGCCATCCGTCAGGCCAAGGAGCGCATAGCCAGCGTGGGCCGGGTGAAATCGACCTACTAAAGGAATTATGAATTATGAGTTATGAATTATGAGTTGGTGGAGGCGCGTTTTCAATCAATTCATATTCAACCGATTCGTATTCTCAACTCATAATTCGTAACTCATAATTCATAATTCAAAAACCAATGCTCAATCGCCGCCTCCTCCGTATCAAAGTCATGCAGTCGCTCTACTCCTACCACCAGGCGGTGGGGGCCGATTTGCTGCTGGCGCAGGACCGCATCGCCGCGGCCTTCGAGCCCGACCTGACGGCCAAGGAGGCCCCCGACCGCCGCCAGCTCGAAGGCCAGCGCAAAATGGGCGAAGCCCAGCTGCGCGACTGGTACCGCACCGGCACCACGCCCGAAAAAACCGACGACAAGGCGGTGGATAAGGCCGTGACCGACGCCATCAACTCCTTCCAGAACCAAGTGAAGAAGGACGGCGAGTTCTACGGCGGCCAGTTGCTGGTGGGGGCCGAAAGCATCCACGACCAGTACCTGCACCTGCTGAACCTGCCCGCTGCTCTGCTCGGGGTGATTGAGGAAGAGCAGAGCCGCGAGGAGCGCCGCCGCCTCGGCCCGCGCGAAGACGCCCTCGATGCCACCCGCCTGCACCAGAACAAGGCCATTGCCAAGCTCATGGCCAACGAGCAGCTCCAGAGCCAGACCATCCGCCGCAAGCTGGCCTGGGACGGCAACGAGGAAACCGAAGCGCTGCGCGCCGCCTGGACCGAAATGAAGGCCGACGAAACCGTGCGCGCCTACCTGGCCGGCAAGGACATCGCCCAGCCCGAGATGGACTACGATACCGACCTCGAAATCCTGCGCCATCTCTACAAGGAGTTTATATTCCGCGGCGAGGCCCTGCCCCGCCAGCTCGAAAGCGACGACCTGAACTGGGAGGAAAACCGGCCCATCGTGCGCAACCTAGTGCTGAAGACCCTGAAGATGCTGCCCTACGCCGCCGAGCCGACCCAGGAGTTGATGAACCTGTCGGCTAACTGGACCGACGACCGTGACTTCGCCGAAACGCTCTACAAGCAGACGCTCATCGAGGACGACAAGATGGAAAAGCTCATCGCCGGCTCGGTGCAGAACTGGGACGTGGACCGCGTGGCCCTGCTCGACAAAATCATCCTGAAAATGGCGCTCACCGAAATGCAGCTTTTTCGCGGCATCCCGGTGAAAGTGACTATCAACGAGTACATCGAAATCAGCAAGCTCTACAGCACGCCCAAGAGCAAGCAGTTCGTGAACGGCATTCTCGACAAGCTGGCAACGGATTTGGCTGCCAGCGGCGACATTCGCAAATCGGGCCGCGGCCTGCTCGACAACCAGTAGGCCCACCATATTGGCGCGGCGTGGTTGAACATTGGACGCAACTAGTCACTTTTGCATCCACGGCCGCGTTTTTGCGTACTTCCGGCTGTATCCCCTCTCATCCTAACTTCCTCAATCCCGACGACCATGGCCAGCAAAACCACCACCGGCATCCTGTGCTTCACGGGCGGCGCCCTCGCCGGCGCAGCCCTTGGCTTGCTCTATGCCCCCGAAACCGGCACCGAAACCCGTTCCTGGCTCAGCTATCAGCTCGAGAAGTACCGCTCGGTCCTCGCCGACCTCACCGATAGCCTCGTGACCAGCCGCGAAGCCAGCGGCCCGGCCTCCACGGCCAAAAGTGAAGGCCAGCGCGTGATTTCCGATGCCAAATCGAAAGCCGAGCAGCTGCTCGGCGACGTTGACCAATTAATTAACCAAATCAATTCCCGCAAGGGAAGTTGATTTGCTGATTTCTTGATGTGCTGATGTGCTGAACCCGAAAGTTTCCGCTGGCTATTCCGCTATGTCAGCACATCAATATATTCGGCACCTCTTCCAATCAGTACATTAGCACATCAGATAACCAGCACATTAAAAACATGCATTTAGTAACCCTTATTCCCGGCGACGGCATTGGTCCCGAAATCACTAAAGCCGTTACCGATATTTTTAGCGCCGCCCAGGTACCCGTGCAATGGGAAGAGCAGAACGCCGGCCAGACTACTTTCGACCAGTCGGGCGAGCTGATTCCAACGGCTCTGCTCAAGTCGCTGGAAAAGAATAAGGTGGCCCTCAAAGGCCCGATTACTACGCCGGTGGGCAAGGGCTTCCGCAGCATCAACGTGACGCTGCGCCAGAAGTACGACCTCTACCAGAACGTGCGCCCCAGCAAAACCACGGAAGGCATTCATACCCGCTACGAGGGCATCGACCTGGTGCTGTTCCGCGAAAACACCGAGGGCCTGTATTCGGGCCTGGAAGTGTGGGATGAGCGCCTCGGCATTGCCGATGCCATTGCCCGCGTCACGGTGGAGGGCTCGCGCAAAATCTGCCGCGCCGCCTTTGCCTACGCCGCCAAGCACGGCCGCAAAAAAGTGACGCTGGCGCACAAGGCCAACATCATCAAAATGGCCGGCACGCTGATGCTTAACGCCTGCAAGGAGGCCAGCCTGGAGTTTCCGCACATTGTGTTCGAGGATAAAATCATCGACAACATGTGCATGCAGCTTGTGAACAAGCCCGAGCAGTTCGACGTGATTGTGACTACCAACCTGTTTGGCGACCTGCTGTCCGACCTCTGCGCCGGCCTCGTGGGCGGCCTGGGCGTGGTGGCCGGGGCTAACATCGGCGACAACATGGCCATTTTTGAAGCCGTGCACGGCTCGGCCCCCGACATCGCCGGCCAGGGCAAGGCCAACCCCACCGCCCTGCTCCGCTCGGCTATTATGATGCTGCACCACCTCGGCGAGCACGCCAAGGCCGAGCAAATCGACCAAGCCCTCGAAGCCACGCTCATGCACCAGGCCGAGTGCACCGGCGACCTCGGCGGCCAGGCCAGCACCAGTCAGTTCGCCCAAAGCATCATCTCGCGCCTGTAATTTTCTTGTCTGTCACCCTGAGCTTGCGAAGGACCTTATCACGTTAGGGCGAATCGTTCGGATGTAATAAGGTCCCTCGCAAGCTCAGGATGACAGATTGTTACTTTTGTTAACCCCATGAAATACTCGATTCTTATGGCCGCCGTCCTGTCGCTGGCTGCCTGCAACCGCGACAAGAATGAGGCTGGCATCGCTGGTGTAAACGCCGGGGCTACCGTCACCAACGACACTGCCAACCCCACCGTGGACAACCCCAACGTGGCCAGCGAAACCGAAACCCCCAACCCCAACGCCCCAGTGATGAAATTCGCCGAGGCCGAGTTTGATTTCGGCGACATCAAGGCCGATAGCAAGGTGCACCACACCTTCATCTTCACCAACACCGGCAAGTCGCCCCTGCTGATTCAGGACGCCACCGCTTCCTGCGGCTGCACCACGCCCAGCTGGACCAAAGAGCCCGTAGCGCCCGGCGCCACCGGCCAGCTCGAAGTGCAGTTCGACAGCCGCGGCAAGCACGGCATCATCAGCAAGCAAGTGGCGGTGCGGGCCAACACCCAGCCCAGCATCACCTCTATTGCCATCAAAGGCAACGTACTCGACCCGGTGGGCGGCGAGAAGCCGCTGTAGGCAGCCGATTACCAGGACGTCGGGCAGCGCATTCCGCGCATCATGACGTTTTAAACTGTTAATTTCGGGCCGGCGCTCCCTATCGCGTCGGCGCTCTTTTTTTCTTCGACTATGTTTCTGACGCTCTTACTCCAGGCCACCGCCGGGACCGACTACACCCAGCTGCTTTTCCCCATTGCCATTGGCCTGGTGGTATATTTCTTCATGATTCGGCCCCAGCAGAAACGCTCGTCCGATGCCAAAGCTTTCCGCCAGTCGCTGGCCAAGGGTTCGCGCATCGTCACCATCGGTGGCCTGCACGGCCTGGTAGTCGACATCACCGATGACACCGTGGTGGTAGAAGTGGACCGCGGCACCAAGTTGCGCTTCGACCGCTCGGCCATTGCGCGCGAAGTGGGCACCAAAGCCACCGCCGACACTGGGGGCAACACCATCGCCTCGTAAGCCATGGACGGGCCGCTGACCCGGGCCGGCTGGCTCGTGCGCTGGTTCGTGCGGCCCTTCGCGGGCCAGGAGCCCAGCTTTTACCGGGCCGTGACGGCCTGCCTGCTGGCGGCCGGCCTGTTCTGGCAGATGAATGCTCTGAACAAGACCTACACTACCCGTCTCGATTTCCCGCTGCACTGGCATTACGACTCCGCCCATTACGTGCCGTTGCGCCCGCTGCCGCCCACCGTGGCCGTCATGGTCACGGGGCCGGGCTGGCGGCTGCTGCGCGCCAACCTGGGCTGGGGCACCCACCCCGCCGACTTGCGCCCCGTGCCCAACCCCGGCACCCGCTACCTGCCCGACGAAACCTGGCGGCGCGGCCTGCAAAACGCCCTGGAGGGCCTGCAGGTGAATGAATGGTCGGGCGACACCCTGCGCCTGACCTTTGACCGCTATGTAACGCGCCGCCTGCCGCTGGCTCTGCCGCCCGATTCGGCCCGGCGCTACCGCGCGCGCTTCACGCCGGCAGTGGTGAGCTTCCGCGGGCCAGCCACGCTGGTGCAGGCCCTCCCCAACCCCTACCCCGTGCGCCTGCTGCGCGACGATGCCGAAGCGACCGAAGTGCCCATCGTGCCCCCGGCCCGCATCCGCGCCTCGGTGAAGTCGGTGAGTGCCAAAGTGACGCGCCGTTGAGGGCTGAAGTCAATCCAAAAAAGAGCGTCATACTCCGCTGCGCCCTGCATGACGCTCTACAACACCCATTCCCCATTCCACCCCATCCAACCCTCCACCCATGTTGCGCATTGGCATTACTGGCGGTATCGGTTCGGGCAAGAGCATTGCCAGCCGCTTGTTTCACGCCCTGGGCGTACCCGTGTACGATGCCGACACGCGCGCCCGCTGGGTGATGGAGAATGACCCGGCCCTGCGCGCTGAGCTGTTGGCAGCTTTCGGCGCCGATACTTACGACGCCGCCGGCCGCCTCAACCGCCCGGCGCTGGCCGCCACCGTGTTCAACCAGCCCGACCGGCTGGCCCGGCTCAACGCGCTGGTGCACCCGCACGTGGGTACCGACTTCGCGCGCTGGGCTACAGTGCAACAGCAGGCTGGCTACGCCTACGTACTCAAGGAGGCCGCCCTGCTGTTCGAGGCCGGCTCCTACCGGCAGCTCGACCGCATCATCACCGTTTTCGCGCCCATGCCGGTGCGCACGGCCCGCGTGCTGCAACGCGACCCGCACCGCTCGCCCGCCGACGTGGCGGCCATCATGGCCAAGCAGCTGAGCGAGGACGAGAAGATGCAGCGCGCCGACTACATGCTCGTGAACGACGACGTGCAGCCGCTGCTACCGCAAGTGCTGGCGCTGCACGCGCAGTTTGGGGCGGGCATGTTGGAGCTGCGGACCAGGTAAAAGCACGTCATACTTCCTTACTCAATGCGCACAAAGAAAGGCTGCCTCTTGCGGGGCAGCCTTTACCTGACAGTGGAAAACGCGGGCGCTAGATGCGGCCCGAATAGTCTTCGAGGGTGTCGATTACTTTCAGCAGCTGCGGAACAGCCAGCGAGTAGTAAATCTTCGTCCCGATTTTGCTGGATTTCAGCACGCCCCGGTCCTTGAGGGTGATGAGGTGCTGGGAAGCAATGGCTTGCGGCAGGTCGAGCGCCTGATAGATGTCGGTTACCGACATCTGGCTGTCCTTGCCTTTGGTCTTTCCCAACAGGTCGACAATAGCCAAGCGCTTGGGATGGGAGAGAACCTTGAGCATAGCCGCAGCACGGTCCAACTGATGCGCTTCAACACGCGAATGCAATGGTTTCATGAATTTGATAAAAAGTGAAGAGAGAAATGGAAAAGTAGAATAAGTGAAATGTTCTGGTAGTTTTCGGTACTTCTGCTGCAAGACGTAGATATGACCGTCCTGGTTCCGAATTATTACGCAAAATATGGGTAAGCGGGTTTATTATTCATAAGATACTTAAATATTTACCCCGATTCATGTATTAATGAAGTTCGATGTCGGTATTTTCCGGTTTTCGGGCGACTTCAGCGGCCTTGCCTACCTTTGCGGTTCGGCCAACCGGCTGCAAAATTCACGCCTTATCCCACCCACTTCCCCGCCGCCTGATGCTGGACCTCCTCGCCAAATTTGAAAACAAGCGCCCCGAAATCGTTTTTGAGTGGAAAGATGCCGAAACCGAAGCCGAAGGCTGGGTCGTCATCAACTCGCTGCGGGGCGGGGCGGCCGGCGGCGGCACCCGCATGCGCAAGGGCCTGGATAAGCGCGAGGTAGAAAGCTTGGCCAAAACGATGGAAGTGAAATTTACGGTGTCGGGGCCGGCCATTGGCGGGGCTAAATCAGGCATCAACTTCGACCCGCAGGACCCCCGTAAGCGCGGCGTGCTGGAGCGCTGGTACCGGGCCGTGTTCCCGCTGCTAAAGAACTACTACGGCACCGGTGGCGACCTAAATGTAGACGAGATTCACGAAGTTATTGCCATTACCGAGGAATACGGCCTCTGGCACCCGCAGGAAGGCGTGGTGAATGGCCACTACCGTGCTACCGAGCCCCAGAAGATTCAGAAGCTGGGGCAGTTACGCCAGGGCGTCATTAAAGTGGTGGAAGACGCAACTTTTTCGCCCAACCTGGCCCGCAAGTACACCGTGGCCGACCTCATCACCGGCTACGGCGTGGCTGAGGCCGTGCGCCACTACTACCGCCTGTGGCCCGGCACCGAGCTGCGCGGGCAGCGCGCTATCATTCAGGGCTGGGGCAACGTGGGCGCGGCGGCGGCTTACTACCTGGCCGGGCAAGGCGTCCGCATCGTCGGTATCATCGACCGGGCCGGCGGCCTGCTCAGCACCGAGGGGCTGGGCCTGGAGGAAGTGCGCGCGCTGCTGCTGGCGCGGCAGGGCAATGCGCTGGCCGACGACAACCTGCTCTCGTTCGAGGAAGTGAACGAGAAGGTGTGGTCCATTGGAGCCGATATTTTCATCCCGGCGGCGGCTTCGCGGCTCGTCACGCGCGGGCAGGTGGAGCAGTTGCTGGCGGGCGGCCTCCAGGTTATCAGCTGCGGGGCCAACGTGCCGTTTGCCGACCCAGAAATCTTCTTCGGCCCCACCGGCGTGTTCGCCGACGAGCGCGCGGCCGTCATCCCCGATTTCATTGCCAACTGCGGCATGGCCCGCGTATTCGCCTACCTGATGGAAACCGGGGCCGAAATCACCGACCAAGCCATTTTTGCCGATACCTCACGCATCATCGGGGCGGCGCTGGAGCGCACCCACGCCGAGAATGACCAGCCGACTGGTATCGCGCAACGCTCGTTCGAGATGGCGCTGCGGCAACTGGTGTAGAGTTGATTCGTTGATGTGCTGATTCGTTGATGTGCTGGGAAGTAGCTTGGTATCATATCAACGAATCAGCACATCAACGAATCAGCACATCGATTGTTATTCAGTAACAATTCGATAACTTTGACGCCCTACTTTTGGTCGCCCCGGCTCCGGGGCGATTTTGTTTTTGTCGGAATTCCCATCGCAACCAATCATATTATGTCTACAACCAAGAAACCGAAGACCAGCAAAACCAAGGTCTCCGACGACATGCTGAACGCCGGCAGCGGCAAAACCATCAAGCAGCCCAACGTAAACGACGACAAGCTTACCTCCATTACCGAGATGCGCCAGAGCACCAACGGCGAGTCGGCCATGGCCCTGGAAGACGAGCAGCGCCTGCGCAAGGCGTTTGTCGACAAAGACTGGAACGAGATTAAGATTGCCGACTCCTGGCAGATTTTCAAGGTGATGGCCGAATTCGTGGAGGGCTTCGAGAAGATGTCCAAAATCGGACCCTGCGTCAGCATCTTCGGCTCGGCCCGCACCAAGCCCGACAACCCCTACTACAAGCTGGCCGAGGAAATTGCTTCGAAGCTGGTGCGCCACGGCTACGGCGTCATCACGGGCGGCGGCCCCGGCATTATGGAGGCCGGCAACAAGGGCGCGCGCGCCGAGGGCGGCAAGTCGGTGGGCCTGAACATCGAGCTGCCCTTCGAGCAAAGCCACAACATCTACATCGACCAGGACAAGTGCATCGACTTCGACTACTTCTTCGTGCGCAAGGTGATGTTTGTGAAGTACGCGCAGGCCTTCGTGGGCATGCCCGGCGGCTTCGGCACCCTCGACGAGCTGTTCGAGGCCATGACCCTGATTCAGACCAAGAAAATCAGCCGCTTCCCCATCGTGCTGGTGGGCTCGGCCTACTGGAACGGCCTGTTCAAGTGGATTGAGGACGTGATGCTGAACGAGGAGCAGAACATCTCGGCTATTGACCTGAACCTGGTGCAGATTGTGGACGACGCCAGCGAAGCCGTGAAAATCATCGACGACTTCTACCACAAGTACCTGCTGTCGCCGAACTTCTAGACCGCGGATGTACCCGGATTTTTCGGCTTACCCGGATTTCGGGGCTGCCGCTGCCGGGCACTGAAAACATTGTTCAAAAAAGCCGCTTCTAACGGAAGCGGCTTTTTTTGTGGGTAGTTTCGCCGTTGCGCCGCGCGCATTATTGTTGATTGTATGCTGCCTCCTGTCCCCGTTGTCATTCCGGAATTTGACTACCTGATTGTGGGCGGCGGCGCGGCGGGCCTCAGCCTGGCGTACCATCTGGCGCGGGAGCCCCGGCTGGTCGATAAGCGGGTGTTGCTCATCGAGCCGGAGGCCAAGGAGCACAACGACCGCACCTGGTCGTTCTGGACCGCGGAGCCGAGCGTGTTCGACGATATTGTGGCGCACGAGTGGCGGCACATTGCTTTCCGCAGCCCGGGTTTCGAGCAGGTTATCGACCTGGGCCAGTACCGCTACAAAACCATAAATGGGCTCGACTACTACCGCTTCGTGGAGAAGGCGCTGGTGGCGCGGCCGGCGCAGTTCACCCGCCTGCGCGGCACCGTGGCGGAGCTCACCACCACGGCCACCGGCGCGCTGGCCCGCACTACCGCCGGCACCACCTACGCCGCCCGCTACGCCTTCGACAGCCGCCCGCCGAATCTGGAGAAACTAAAGCAGCCCGCGAAACACCGCTACCTGCTCCAGCACTTCGTGGGCTGGGAAATTGAAACCGATACCGACGTGTTCGACCCGGCCACGGTGGAGTTCATGGACTTCCGGGGAGCTCAGCAGCAGGAGGCGCGCTTTATGTATGTGCTGCCCTTCTCGCCCCGGCGGGCGCTGGTGGAGTACACCCTGTTTTCGGCAACGCCCCTGCCGCGCGCCGAGTACGAGGCCGCCATCCGCGCCTACCTCGACCACACGCTGAAGCTAACCAGCTACCGCATGCTGGCCGAAGAAGTGGGCGCGATTCCAATGACGGACCACCCGCTGCCGGCCCGGGCCGGCCGGCACATCATCAACCTGGGCACCCGGGGCGGGCGGGCCAAGCCCAGCACGGGCTACGCCTTCAAGCGCATTCAGCAGCACTCGGCGCGGCTGGTGGCGGCCCTGGCCGCTACCGGCCACCCGCCCGCCGATATCACCGGCGACCGGTGGCAGTTCCGCTTATTCGACACGCTGATGCTCGACATTATGCAGCGGCGCGGGGAGAGCACGCGCGACATTTTCCGGCAGCTGTTCGAGCGCAACCCAGTGGCGCGCATCTTCCGCTTTCTGGATGAGCAAACCTCCTGGGCCGATAATCTGCGGGTGATGAATTCGGTCTCGCCCGGTCCGTTCATGCGGTCCATCGCGCAGGTGCTGCGGGGCCGGCCGGGCCGGCGGTAAACAGTTACTAGCCGGTGGCTGCCGGTGGCTGGCCGCAGTTTAGGGCGCAGCGCGTAACTGCTGGCCGATAAGTGGGGCGAGTTTGCAACTCGCCTGCCGCAGAGCGGCAATGCTGCCCGCACGGCGCGGAGCCGGATGACGGCCGCCCCGCCGTGAGTCACAGACTCACTCCATCTATCGGCCAGCAGTTACGCGCTGCGCGCTAAACTGCGGCCAGCGGCAGAACTGCGGCCAGCGGCAGCTCTACCGTCGCGGTTCCTGTTCCAGCCAGGCTTTGGCCTGGCGTATGGTGGCGGGCGAGAGCGGGCGCAGTTGCGGCTCGGGTTCCGAGAGGTTCAGCAGGTAGCCGGTGAGCTCGGGCAGGTTGTCGAGGTCGTGGGTGCTGCAGAGCACGGTTTTGCCCGCCTGAGCGGCCCAGGCATGTATCAGCGTGAACACCTGGCGGCGGTAGTAAGGGTCAAGCTGCTGGGTTGGCTCGTCGAGCAGATACACCTGGGCATCCTGCAGGCTGAGCTGAGCCAGCCACACCAGCTGCTGCTCGCCGCCCGAAAGCTGGGTGAAGTCGCGCGCGGCCAGATGAGCCATGCCCACGCGGGCCAGGGCCGCATCGGCGTGCGCGTAGTCGGCCGGGGTGTAGGCACTGAACAGGCCGTGGTGGCGGTAGCGGCCCATCACCACGAGCTCGCGCACGGCAATGGCGAAGTCGAGGCTGCCGCGCTGGGGCAGGTAGCCGAGCAGGCCGGCACTGGCGGCGCGGCGCAGCCCGCGCACCTCCTGGCCGTGCAGGCGCACGCTGCCCTCATAAGGCAGCTGGCCGGTGAGCACCCGAAACAGGGTGGTTTTGCCGCTGCCATTGTGCCCCACCACGGCGACAAAAGCCGGCGCGGGCAGGCGCAAAAAAAGGTTGCGGACCAACACCCTGCCGGGGTAGCCCGCAACCAGATTTTCCGCGCAGAGCGCGGAGGGAGTTATGAGTTGAGAGTTATGAGTTATGAGTTCTTCAGACAATCCGTTGTTCAACTCATAACTCATAACTCTCAACTCATAACTCTATTAATATTCGTCCTCGTTGAACATAAAGTCCTCCTTGGTGGGGTAGTCGGGCCATACTTCCTCGATGTTTTCGTAGGGTTGGCCGTCGTCCTCCAGGGCTTGCAGGTTTTCTACCACTTCCATGGGCGCGCCCGAGCGGATGGAAAAGTCAATGAGTTCATCTTTGGTGGCGGGCCAGGGAGCATCTTCCAGATAAGAAGCCAGTTCGAGTGTCCAGTACATGGGTGAAGGGATAAAAAAGGGTTGGCGAAGGTAAGGGTTTCCGGCTAAGATGCAAGCCGGCGAAAGCGCTGTTTCCGACAACGCAGAACGGCGGGCAAGGTTTAAGCGGCGGCCTGGGCCTGCTGCATGTAGAGGGCAATGAGGTCGTTTTTCGTGCGAATCTTGCGTTCGAAGGAGCGGACTTTGGTTTGCAGCATCAGCCGGAAGGCGTCGTTGGCGGCGCTGGAGCTGAGGTTAGCAAGGTTGTCGCGCAGGGTGGCCAGCTCCGAGTGGTCCTCTTTCAGCAGCTCGCGCAGCGTTTCGGCCCGAAAGCGGGCACGGGCGGCGGGGGCCGTTACGGGCGGCTGGTCGGCGGCCCGCTTGCGCAGGTGGTACTCCAGGGCACTGAGCTCGAAAATCTTGTCGCAGGCCACCATAAAGCGCTGCCAGATGCGGTCCGACTCCTCGCCGCGCACGGTGCCCACCTGCTTCCACTCGGTTTGCAACGATTTGGCCTGGTTGATGGCTTCCTGCGGCGACACGCTCATCAGGGCTTCGGCGCGCTCGGCCAGCGCGCGCTTGCGGGCCAGCAGCACGTCGGCCGGGGCGGGCATGTTGACTACGCCGGTGGCCTGCTGAGAAACAATGTGCGCCTTGAGCCGCTCAAAGAAGTGGTTGTTGGCGGCCCGGAAGCGCATCCAGAGCTCGGAGGCCTGCTTTTTCGGCAGGTTGCCGTTGATGTCGCGCCAGGCCTGCTGCAACACCTTGAGCTGGCGCGAGGTGGTTTCGAACTGGTCGGAGTTTTTCAGGTTTTCGGCCTGCTGAATCAGGTCGAGGTAGCGGTTCTGGATGCGGTTGGCCATGGCCTTCTTATCCGACTGAAACGACTTGCGCCGGTCGAAAAAGGTCTGGACGGCATTCTGGAAGCGGTTTTCGAGCTCCTCGGCGCGGGCCTTGTCCACGGGGCCGGTTTTCAGCCAGCCCTGGCGCAGGTCCTTCACCTTTTCGCTGGCCGACACCCACTCGATGCTGTCGCGTAGGGCTTCGGCTTCGAGAATGAAGCCCAGCTTGGTGGCCAGGTTCTTTTCGCGGTTCTGGGAAACGGTAACGGCGATGCCCTTTTCGGCCGTTACTAGCCGGCGCTGCAGTTCCTCGAAGTCGCCGAGGGCCTCGTAGCGGGTCAGCAATGCCTTCAGGTGCAGCACCTTCATCAGGAAAGAGCCCTGGTTGTCGCTGGCGGCCATGTTGGCCAGGGTAGTGTCGACTTTGGCCTGGAGCAGGCCGAAGCGCTGGGCAAAATAGCGCAGGGCGGCTTCGTCGGTTTCCTTGACGAGGCCAATCTGGCGGGCGGGCTGGGCAAGAACGGGGCGCAGCCAGACGCCGCCGGCTTCCACGTAGCCGAAGCGCTGAGCGTCGGCCAGCAAGTGGTCGGGTGATTCCATACTAGAAAGGTCCTCGTGGATAGGAAGTGTGTGGGGATAGGAGAGAGTGCGGGAAAAGAGGGTACCGGGGCTGAAACGCGGAATGGGGAAGGAATTACAAGTTTACGGTAAAAAGATGAAGCAGGGATGCCCAGTGGCCAGATATGTTTACGCTCGAATGTACTGCCCCCGCGCTGGACGCGTGTGGCTGGGTTTGCCGGTTGGTTTGCCGTTCTTTGTGCTCCGCCGCCGCGGACGGGCCGCCCGGGCGGCCGTCGTTTCTTTCGCCACTCTCTAATTCTCTTTTCCTCCCATGAGCGACCAGCAGCCCACCATTATTTTCAGCATGGCCGGCGTGAGTAAGATTTACCCGCCCCAGAAGCAAGTTCTCAAAAACATCTACCTCTCGTTTTTTTACGGGGCCAAAATCGGCGTGCTCGGCCTCAACGGCTCGGGCAAGTCGAGCCTGCTGAAAATTATTGCCGGCGTCGACAAGCAGTTTCAGGGCGAAGTGGTGTTTTCGCCGGGCTACTCGGTGGGCTACCTGGAGCAGGAGCCCCAGCTCGACCCCGATAAAACCGTGCGCGAGGTAGTGGAGGAAGGCGTGGCCGAAACCGTGGCCCTGCTCAAGGAATTCGACGAAATCAACGAAGCCTTCGGGGCCGAGGATGCCGACTTCGACAAGCTGCTCGACCGCCAGGGCCAAGTGCAGGAGCGCCTCGACCAGCTCGACGCCTGGAACCTCGACAGCCGCCTGGAGCGCGCCATGGATGCCCTGCGCACGCCCCCGCAGGAGGCCATTATCGGCAACCTCTCGGGGGGCGAGAAGCGCCGCGTGGCCCTGTGCCGCCTGCTGCTGCAGGAGCCCGACGTGCTGCTGCTCGACGAGCCCACCAACCACCTCGACGCCGAAAGCGTGCTCTGGCTCGAACAGCACCTGCAGCAGTACAAGGGCACGGTCATCGCCGTCACCCACGACCGCTACTTCCTCGACAACGTAGCCGGCTGGATTCTGGAGCTCGACCGCGGCTCGGGCATTCCCTGGAAGGGCAACTACAGCAGCTGGCTGGAGCAGAAAACCGACCGCATGGCCAAGGAGGAGAACTCGGAGAGCAAGCGCGCCAAAACCCTGCAGCGCGAGCTGGACTGGGTGCGGATGTCGCCCAAAGCCCGCCAGAGTAAGGGCAAGGCCCGCCTGGCCAACTACGACAAGCTGGCCAGCGAAGAAGCCAAGGACAAGGAGCAAAAGCTCGAATTGTTCATCCCTGACGGCCCGCGCCTGGGCGCGCAGGTCATCGAGGCCGAGAACATCACCAAGGCCTTTGGCGACAAGCTACTGTTCCAGAACCTGTCGTTCTCCCTGCCGCAAGGCGGTATCGTGGGCATCATCGGGCCGAACGGGGCCGGCAAAACCACTCTCTTCCGCCTCATCACCGACCAGCTGCAGCCCGACGCGGGCACCTTCGAAGTCGGCCCCACGGTGCAAACGGCCTACATCGACCAGCAGCACGACACCCTCGACGGCAGCAAGTCAGTGTTCGACACCATCACGGGCGGCACCGAAACTATGCTGCTGGCCGGCCGCCCGGTGAACTCGCGCGCCTACGTAAGCAAGTTCAACTTCGGCGGCGGCGACCAGGAGAAGAAAGTCGGCAGCCTCTCGGGCGGCGAGAAAAACCGCGTGCACCTGGCCATGACCCTGAAGCAGGGAGCCAACCTGCTGCTGCTCGATGAGCCGACCAACGACCTCGACGTCAACGCCATTCGCGCCCTGGAAGACGCCCTGGAAAACTTTGCCGGCTGCGCCGTCATCATCTCGCACGACCGCTGGTTTCTCGACCGCCTGGCCACCCACATCCTGGCCTTCGAGGGCGACTCGGAAGTAGTCTGGTTCGAAGGCAACTTCTCCGACTACGAAGAAGCCAAGCGCAAGCGCCTCGGCGACGTGGAGCCCAAGCGCGTGCGCTACCGCAAGCTGAGCTAGGCGCGGGGCTTTCACTCTGAAACCGGTAAAAAAGAACGTCATGCTGAGCTTGTCGAAGCATCTATACCGCAGCAGTAATCAATTTTACTCGCGCGGGAGAGATGCTTCGACAAGCTCAGCATAACGTTCTTTTCCATTTACCCAGCCAAGCCTGCTTACTGCTCCCCATAACCTTTTCATAACCGCGTTGGTAAGCCAAACGCCGTTAGCTTCGTCCGTATGAAAACCCTCTATCTTCTCCGCCACGCCAAATCCAGTTGGAGCTTCGATGACCTAAGCGACCAGGAACGACCCCTTAACGACCGCGGCCGCGACGACGCGCCCGCCATGGGCCGGGCTCTGGGCAAGCGCCGCATCTGCCCCGACCTCATCGTGAGTTCGCCCGCCGTCCGCACCATGAGCACGGCCGTGCTGGTCGCCCGCGAGCTGCACTACCCGCACGACAAAATCCTGGTCGAGTCGGGCATCTACGGGGCCGACCTCGACGCCTTGCTGACCATCATCAGAGCGCTACCCGATGCGGCCGCCTCGGTACTGCTGGTGGGCCACAACCCCACCATCACCGAAGCCGCCAACGCCCTTTCGCCCAACTCCGTGAACGAGATGCCCACCGCCGCGGTCGTCTGCCTGCATTTCGAGTGCGAGCACTGGACCGAGGTGAGCCAGGGGAACGCCGAGTTTTATTTCTACGACTACCCGCGCAACGCGAGCTAGCAGTAGGTCGCCCTCCGCGTGCGCCTCCCCCCTAGCCCCAGGGCTGTTAACTCTGGCGATGTAGGGGCGGGGTCGTACCCGGTAGGGCTTGCCCCCGCCCGTCGTTGAACGACTGCCGCCAACGATTTTTCAAGCGATGCAGACGGCCGGGCGGGGGCAAGCCCTACCGGGTCCCGTGAGGCGACCCGGCCGCGCCTCTCTTACCGCCAATGCTCCCTCCCTACCTCCACCGCTTCCAGCACCTGCGCGTGGCCCGCAGCCGCCAGCACGGCGAAGCGCCCTACAAGCCCGCCCTGCTGCTGGCCGTGCTCGAAGGCATTGCCGACGGCTCCATTGTCGGCAACCGCATTGCCATCACCCCCGAGCTCATCGCGGCCTTTAAAGCCATTTGCACCGATTTGGGTACCTCGGCGCTATTCACGGCGGCCAACTTCGCCCTCCCCTTCTACCACCTGCGCTCCGAGGGCTTCTGGCAGCTGCACACTTGGCCCGGCCTAGCCATCCTGCTCACCCGCTCGGGCTCCATCCGCAGCTTCGGCCACCTGCGCGACGTGGTGGCCTACGCCGCCCTCGACCCCGACCTCTGGCTCCTGCTGCAAGCGCCCGCCCACCGGGCCGCCCTCACGCAGGCCCTGCTTGGTCGCTACTTCCCCCAAACGCAGGGCCGCTACCGTGCCCGCGCCGGCGAGCAGGCCCTGGCCGACATCCGCCGCCAGATGCTGGAAGAGCCCGCCGCCCTCTACCGCACGCACTTGCGCCCCGCCGACGAGCTCGACCTGACCGTGCGCAGCGGCGTGTTCAAGCGCGTAGTGCTCGAAGCCTACGACTACACCTGCGCCGTGTCGGGGCTCAAGCTGCTGAGCACCCGCAGCAGCCCCGTGCCACTACTCGATGCCTGCCACATTGTGCCCTGGGCCGTGAGCCACGACGACACCCTGCCCAACGGCCTCGCGCTCTGCCCCAACCTGCACCGCGCCTTCGACCGCCACCTTTTCTGGATTGACGCCGACTACCGCCTGCGCCTGGCCGACGACTTCGGCGAGCTGAGCGGCGGCGACTACGGCGTGCGCCGCTTCGAGGGGCAGGCGCTGCGGCTGCCCCACCGGCCCGAGTGGTGGCCGGGGCGGGAGAATCTGAAGGCGCAGCGGGGCTTTGGACCTGCTGCATTAGAAGCTATGTGAAAGAAAAGCCTATTGTCTTATCATAGCATTAGATGCTTTGCAAATAAAAAGGCGTTTTCTTTACAAAGCATCTAATGCAGCCTTCTGATTTTAAATTGCCTTTTACTTGCTACCAATTTACCCCGCATTATACTTCGTAGGTACGCTAAAAGGCGGGACTCATCCGTGGGTAGTGTCGGTGCTGGGGGCCAGTGGCAAGCCGGAGAAATATGTGGTTAAGCCCTTCCGGGTTTCGCCACAGCGGCACTACGCGCCAGCAGCCGGCGAGGTATTTGGCGCGGTACTCGCGGCCGAATTTGAGTTGCCGCATCCTGAGCCGGCGCTAATTGAATTTACCCCGGAATTCTACTCTACTTTGGTGCCATCTCAAATGCAGCAGTTAAAAGGTGCCGAAAGCAACATGTATTATGGGTGCCGCCTGTTGGAAGGCTCTTTTCCTTATAGCTCGGCTCGCGCTAAGAAGACGCTAATGCAATACGATGCGGGGACGATTTATGCCTTCGACAACCTTATTTGCAATGTGGACCGACGACCAGATAAGCCCAACCTACTTCTCTTTGAGGACGATGCTTATGTAATTGACCACGAACTAGCTTGCTTCGTTCCAGAAAAAACCTTTACCCAACTTCAAAAGGGCCGCTGGGAACATAACTATCAAGGACACTTGTTTTACCCCACCCTGCGGAATCCAGCGCTTTTCACAGCTGAGAAAGGTTTCATTGACTTTACCGATTACCTCCGCCGGCTGAACCCCGCCGTACTACTTCCCTACCTCGACCAGCTTGTGGAGTACCACCTGCCAGTCCGGGACTTTGATAGGTTTATGGGGTACCTTTACTATCAAAAAGCCCACAGCCACCAATTTGCTGCCCTCTTGCGGGCCACTCTCCAGTGAACACGGTTTACTTCAACGTGCTTAAATATG
>JANXMN010000425.1 GCA_025354605.1 Hymenobacter sp.
CTGGCGAATTTGCTCACCTATTTCGTCGTGGAGCTCAGTGGGGAATGGGCCGCTGCCAACGCGGGTACAGTAGGCTTTGGTGATGCCGTAGACTTTGTCGATGTGCCGCGGGGCGATGCCGAGGCCGGTGCAGGCACCGGCGGCACTGGTGCTGGACGAGGTGACATAGGGATAGGAGCCGAAGTCGATATCTAATAAGGAGCCTTGGGCACCTTCGGCGAGGATGCGCTTGCCCTGGGCGAGGAGGTCGTTGAGTAGGTATTCGGTATCGGTGAGCTGGAGGGTGCGGAGGAATTCAACGGCGGAGAAGAAATCGGCTTCGAGGGCTTCGATTTCGAGTTGTTTGTTGTTGTGCCCGGCGATGGCGGCGTGCTGGGCCACGGCTTCCTTATAACGCGGCTCAAAATCAGGGAGCAGGATGTGGCCGACACGGAGGCCGACGCGGCCGATTTTATCGGAGTAAGTGGGGCCGATGCCTTTGAGGGTACTGCCGATTTTGGTGTTGCCGCGGGCTTCTTCGCTGATGCGGTCGAGGGCACGGTGCGAAGGGAGAATGAGCTGAGCTTTTTTGGAGATGTAAAGGTTTTTGGACCAATCCACTCCCCTATCGGTGAGTTTCTGGAGCTCCTGGCGAAACACGACGGGGTCGAGGACGACACCATTGCCGACGATGTTGAGGATATGAGGGTGGAAAATACCGCTCGGCACCTGGTGCAGGACGTGCTTGATGCCGTCGAAGGTGAGGGTATGACCGGCGTTGGGGCCGCCCTGGAAGCGGGCGACGGCTTCGTAGGTAGGCGCTAACACGTCAACGATTTTGCCTTTGCCTTCATCGCCCCACTGGAGGCCTACTAATACGTCTACTGGCATGGTGGTTTTAACTTTTGTTATCTTGAGCGCAGCGAAGGACCTTATTACGATTGCGCATTCTGATTGGGAGAAATAATTACTGCAAACTGTTCTGCTGTCAGAATGTCCTTGGCTACGCCGACCTTCGGTTCGCAAGCTCAGGCTGACAGACAGGGCAAAAAAACGGCCGCCTAATTGGCGGCCGGCATGAGCTGTTGGCGGGCGGTAGCGTCGTCGGGCGACACGGTGAAGATGTTGTTGAGCTTGGTGATGGCCAGCATCTTCTTAGGGTGTTCGGCGGGGTTAATGAGAACCAGCTCGCCACCGCGGCTGCGGAATTTTGTAAGCAGCGATACCAGGACACCGATACCAGTGCTGTTGATATAGCGGACTTCAGAAAGGTCAACGGCGCACTGGGTGTGGTCTTCGCCGAGGTGGGTATTGATGGATTGCAGGAGCTGGTCGGTGTCGGGACTGCCGATGAGGTCGCCGGCGAGGCGAACAAACAGGATGCCGTCGTTGAGGGTGCTGGTGGTAGTCATCAGGGGTTGGAACGGGCGGCGGCCTGGGCACGGCAGTCGCCGCAGATGCCGTAAAGATTTAAAGAATGGTGCAAGATATGGAAGTTCAGCAAGTCGCCGACCATGGTCTGGATACCGTGGATGCGGGGGTCGCAGAATTCCACCACTTTATGGCATTCGGTGCAGATGACGTGGTCGTGCTGGCGATAACCATAGCTCTTCTCGTACTGGGCGAGGTTGCGCCCGAACTGGTGCTTGCTGACGAGGCCCTGCTCGACAAGCAAATCAAGCGTGTTGTAGACGGTGGCCCGGCTGACCTGAAGACCGCGTTGCTTCATGCCGGCGTAGAGCTCGTCGACATCGAAGTGCCCGGAGCGGGCGTAAATTTCTTCGAGGATGGCGTACCGCTCGCCGGTTTTGCGCAAGCCTTTGTTTTCGAGGTGGGCGGTGAAAAGCTTGCGGACTTCGTCGAGCTTGTCGGTATTGAGCGGAGCCTGTGAAGCGGCACTTGGGGTGTGCTTGGCCGCGTAGCCGGCTTCGGACGAGCCGCCGGTACCCTGGCCGGCCGCGTCGGCGGCAGCGGAAGTTGAGGGTGCGGGTTTGTTCACGTTCTATCTATATAGAGAAGGGCGGCATGGGCAAAGGTAAGGCGAACGGGTCACCACACTCCCGAGCCCCGTTTTGCTTCGGGCGCGTAGCTTATGGAGAGGTGTGGTCAAGGCTGCGCGGGTACCACACATTTAATAGGCGGAATATTTATTGCTCGAAATAGAGGTGATAGTGGTTGGCGCAGCCGGGGTTGAAAGCAGCCTGGCAGCGCGGGCAGGAGTTGTGGCAGCTTAAATAGCTGGCGATGCTCAAGGTTTGGTGGCAGTTGCCGCAGTAGATGGCTGCGGTGGTGAATTCGGCTTTGGGCCAGACTTGGGCGGGGTGCGCCACGGCTTCGTTGTGGCATTCGATGCAGGCGTAGAACTCGCCGCAGCACTTGTGCTGGATGGCGATGATGTCGCGCTCGGAATGGTAGTGGGCGCACTGGGTGCGCTTGTTTACCTCGCTGCCGTGGACGGTGATTAGTGCGTTATTCATTCGAGCCGCTGCGGACAGTGACGTTAAGAAGCTGCTGTTAATGGGCACCAGCTTTAGTGCTCGTGGTCGCTTCGCAGGTCGAACACTTGTAGAATGGAAACCTCATCGGCCAGCGTTACCGCGTATTTCAGGCGATGGTACTTGCCAACGCGCAGGGTACGGGTTTCGGTGCCATCGGCGTGTACCTCCTTGTCTTGGCCGGAGCGCGGAAATGCTTCCAACTGCTCGGATTTGGTTATCAACAACCCAATAATGGCCTGTTCCCGCGCTGGGCGGACCTGCCGGATGAATTCTGCGATTCGCTGCAAATCGTTGAGGGCGGTCGGGGTCCAGGTGATGCGGCTCACGACTGGAAACGCGCCTGCATCAGGGCTTTTACCTGCTCGTGCGGGATGCCCTGGCCGTTAGCCATTTCGCGCCGCGACTGCTCTAGGCGGGTTTTTAGCTCGGCGGCACCGCGCGTGGGCATGGGCGGCAGGTCATCCAACAGGTCGTCAAGCGAGTGGTCGTCGGGATGGGTTAGCTGGTGCAGGTAGGCGGCGACTTTCTCCAGCAGCTCGCTGTTTTGTACGTGCAGCACTTCCTCAATGAGGCTCAATTTCTGGGTTTGCAGGTCCATCATTTTCAGAGTAAGAGGATTGTGAAAGTTACGAATCGAAACGCTCCACGCTGAGTACGCCGTTTACTTTGCGCAGGCGGTGGATGAGCTTGTCGAGGTGGTCGGTATCGTTCACAAACACCATAATCTGGCCGTCGAAGATGCCGTCGTCGGCGGTGATGGTGATGGCGCGCATATTTACTTTCAGGCTGGTGCTGATGATGCGCGTGACATCATTGACGATGCCTACGCGGTCGGAACCCTTGAGGCGGACGCCTCCAAGAAAGGCGAGCTCCAGCTGCTCGGTCCACTTGGCGCGCACGATGCGGTTGCCGTAGTTCGACATCAAATCGACGGCGCGGGGGCAGCTCGTGCGGTGAATGATGAGGCCCTGGTCAGTTTCGAAGCCGAACACGTCGTCGCCGGGAATGGGATTGCAGCAGCGGGCGATGCTGTAGTTGAACTTGTCGGTGTGCTCGCCCACCACGAGCATGTCGGGACGCACGCCGCGGATTTTCTGCACTTCGTTTTCGAAGGTTTTGGGTTCGAGCACGGCCGGCAGTGGCTTGTCGGAGGTGAAGAGCGACTCCCGGATGGTGCGGCCGTCAACTTGGCCCAGGGCCAGGCGGAAGTAGAACTCCTGCGCGCTGGGCGCGTTGAAGTAGGCCAGCAGACGGTTGAAGTTGTCCTGCGTGAAGGGCACGTTGATAAGCTCCAGGCGCTTTTCGAGCAGGGAGCGGCCATCTTCAGCTTTGGCGCGCTTGTCGTCGCGCAGAAACTCCTTGATTTTGGAGCGGGCCTTGGTGGTGATGACGTAGTTGAGCCACTCGGCGGTGGGGCGCTGTTTGTGCGAGGTCAGGATTTCGACCTGGTCGCCGTTGTGCAGCTTATAGCTCAGTGGCTCCAGCTTCTGGTTGACTTTGGCCCCGAGGCAGTGCAAGCCGATTTGGGAGTGGATGTCGAAAGCAAAATCGAGCGCCGTGGCCTTGTCGGGCAAGATTACCAACTTGCCCTTGGGCGTGAAGGCGTAGACCTCCTTCACGAACAGGTTCTGGCGGAACTCATCCATGAATTCAAGGGCGCTGGAGTTGTTGGACTCCAGCATCTCGCGCACTTTGTTCACCCAACCTTCGAGCGAGCTTTCGGGCTGGATGCTGCCGGTATCCTTGTATTTCCAGTGCGCGGCGTAACCTTTCTCGGCAATGTCGTCCATGCGGCGCGAGCGAATCTGCACTTCCACCCACTGGCCGGCGCGGCTCATCACGGTGGTATGCAGGCTTTCGTAGCCGTTGGCTTTGGGGGTGCTCACCCAGTCGCGCAGACGGTCGGGATTGGGCTGGTAGAAGTCGGTGACGATGCTGTAAACCTGCCAGCAGGCGGCTTTTTCCTGTTCCGGCGGCACGTCGAGAATCACCCGAACGGCGAACAAATCATACACCTCGTCGAAGGTGATGTTCTGCTTCTTCATCTTTTTCAGGATGGAATAGATGCTCTTGGGCCGGCCCTTGATTTCGTATTCGAAGCCCTGGGCCTTCAGTTCCTCATCAATGGGCTGCACGAATTCCTTGATAAAGCGGTTGCGGGCGCTCTTGCTCTGGCGGACGCGCGCCGTGAGGTCGTTATAGGTTTCGGTGTCGGTGAATTTGAGGTACAAATCCTCCAGCTCACTCTTTATAGTATAGAGACCGAGGCGGTGAGCCAGCGGCGCGTACAGATACAGCGTTTCGGAGGCGATTTTCAGCTGCTTGTGGCGCGGCATCGAATCGAGCGTGCGCATGTTGTGCAGGCGGTCGGCGATTTTGATGAGGATGACGCGTACGTCTTCGCTCAGCGTGAGCAGCATTTTACGGAAGTTCTCGGCCTGCTCGCTGGTGCCGTACTCGAATACGCCCGAAATCTTGGTCAGCCCGTCGATGATGCTGGCCACTTTGGGGCCGAACTCGCGCTCGATGTCGGAAATCTCGGTGGGTGTGTCCTCCACCACATCGTGCAGCAGGGCCGCCACGATGCTGGTGGTGCCGAGGCCAATTTCCTCCACCGCAATCTGGGCCACGGCCAGCGGGTGCAGGATGTAGGGCTCGCCCGACTTGCGGCGCATTTCCTTGTGGGCCTCCAGGCTCTGGTTGAAGGCTTTTTTGATGAGCTTGGGGTCGCCGTCTTTTAAATAAGGCTTGGCGGTGCGCAGCAGGCGGCGGTAGTGGCGCAGGATTTCCTGGCGTTCGGCTTCGGGAGAGATAACGGGGGGCATAATGGGTAAAGTAACAACGCGGGGGCGAAAAAGGTGGCTGGCCTTCGTTGGTTGTGGGAGAACGTCATGCTGAGCGGAGCGCAGCGGAGTCGTAGCATCTCGCTCGGGGCAGTAATTCAATCGTTCAACGTCCGTGATTAGTAACAGCACGCGAGATGCTTCGACTCCGCTG
>JANXMN010000433.1 GCA_025354605.1 Hymenobacter sp.
CTTGCCTCGAAAGGCCGGCACGGCCCCCAGCTCGGCGGCCGACTTCTCGGCTTCGGCAGCCACCAGCTCGCGGGCGGTCTCGAAAGCAGCGGCGTCCTGGGCATTCAGCGCATCGGTGAGGCGGGCGCTGGCCTTGTGCACCCGGAAAAACGGCAGAAACACCTGGTGCTGGTAGTGGTTCACTTCGCTCACGGCGCGGGTGTACTCAGCCAGCTTGCTCGATTCGCGGGTGGTGCTAAAGGTGAGGCTGAACTGCTTGGCAAAGCGCTTCTGGGCCGCGTTTACGCTGTCATCTACCACGTTCAGCTTTTTTTCGGCAGCCTCCTGGGCATCGTAGTAGCGCTGCATGGCCTCGAAGCTTTCGGTACGGGTATTGGCCAGGGCATTCACCTGCTTGAAGTCCGCTGTGTACACCTCCAGAGCCGTTTTGAAGGCATTGATGGCTGCCATACGGAAGTCGTTGTTGCCTTTGAAGGGCTTCATGTGCTGGAGGTTGGCCAGGGCCACCTTGTTCTGCTCCACCACTTCAAGGCGGCGGTTTTCAATCTTGCGGTCATTCTCGCTGTGGGCCGCCTTGCTGATGTAGCGCAGATTCTTCTTCAGCAGGTCGACCTGCTCGGCCACGATGGCATTGTTGTAGGTGCCGGGGTCGCTTTCGGCGGTTTGGGCCGCAGCGGGACCGGCCAGGGCAGTGAGCAGGCAGACAGTGGCAACTTGGGTAAAAAGACGCATGAGCGGAAGGAAATTGAGTAAATGAAAAGAAAATTACTGCATCTTGAACGTTATCGGAACCGTAAACGACACCGTTACAGGCCGGCCGTCCTGCTGGCCAGCTACAAATGGCCGGAGTTGCTTCACGGCATTCTCAGCGGCCTGCTGCAACGCCTGATAGGCCGGTAAGTCCTTCGGTCGGATGTCCTGCGGGGCCGGGTCAATTGCGTGCACGTCAACGACCTGACCCTGGGCATTCACCGCAAACTTCACTTTGATGACGGCCGACAACTGGCGGCGGAGCGCAAGGGTTGGGTAGCGGGTGTTCCGCATGATGGCTTGCACAACGGCCGGGCTATCACCACTTCCCTCAGGGTAAAGCGGCATCACCTCAAATTCGAAAAATGGCACTGGCTGGCCATCCGGTGCGAAACAGTCCCCCGTACTTCGGTTGTTTTCGCCATTGTACACTGCGCGGCGCTTTAGCTGGCCGTTTTCATAGTACAGGCGCATCTCGCCCAGCCGCTTGCCGTGCGCGTATTCCTCGCGCACGCTGAGTTGTCCGTTGGGCCACCACGATTCAGCCATGCCGTCGAGGAGCCTGGTGCGCAGGTTTTCGTAGTGGCTCAGGTGCACCAACTGGCCGGCAAGGGTGAATTCGCGCAGCACGCCGCGCACACTGTCGACGTATTCGGTGTCGCGGCGGTAGCGGGCACCAGTCGCGGTATTGATTACCGTATGGGTCGAGTCGAGCAGCTCGTGACGCGTGGGCGGCACGGCTTGCTGCGCGGCGCCCGGAGCATTAGTCAAGCCGCTCATCACCAGCAGCATATTCCAAAATTTAGTCATTAATGGCAAAAAAGTTGTTCGCGGTATGGTGGGCCACCGGGCTATTTAATTTGCGGCGGCCGTGAACGCACCACCTCAAAGATGATGAAAAATCGGGTTTTTCCGGTGCCCCTATAAGTCTCGCACCCCGCCCCCGCTTACTGGCCCCTGCATGCATGATGCAGAAGCGGCGGCCCCGTCATTTCGGAGCCGCCACCGCATGCGTTGCAGGCAAACCGCTGCTGTTGTTAGCGCCCCGCTGTCACCACTGCCTCCGCCCGGGCAATGGCTGCTGCTAGCCCGGCGGCATTCTTACCGCCGGCCGTGGCGAAGAACGGCTGCCCGCCACCGCCGCCCTGGATTTCCTTGGCCAGCTCCCGCACCAGCGTGGTCGCGTTGAGCTTGCCGGTCTTAGCAATTTCGTCGTCCAGCATCACGGCCAGCTGGGGCTTACCGTCGATTTCAGCCCCGAGAATGGCTACGAGGTTGGGCACTGCTTGGCGCAGGTTAAACGCCAGGGTCTTGAGCGATTCGGCCGAGCCAGCCTGCACTTGGGCAGCCAGGAAATTTAAGCCGTTCAGCTCCTTTACCTGACCCACCAACTGGTCTTTCTGCTGATTGATGCTTTGCTGGGCAAACTGCTCCACCTGCTTGCGCAGGGTAGTGATTTCCTCGTTCTGCTTTTCGAGGCTGGTGAGCAAATGCTGGGGGTTACCGAGCGTTTCGCGCACTTGGTCCAGCAGGTCGAGCTGCTGGTTAACGTGGGCCTCGGCCGCGCCGGCCGTCACGGCTTCGATGCGGCGCACGCCAGCGCCCACCGCGCTTTCACTCGTGATTTTGCAGTAGCCGATGCTGCCGGTGTTGGCCACGTGCAGGCCGCCGCACAGCTCCACCGAGTAGCTTTTATCGAAGGTAATGACGCGCACGAAGTCGCCGTACTTTTCGCCGAACAGGGCCATGGCACCCAGGTTTTTGGCCTCGGCAATGGGCACGTTGCGCCGCTCGTCGAGCGGAATCTGCTGGCGGATGCGCTCGTTTACCAGCTGCTCAATCTCGCGCAGCTGCGCGTCGCTCACTTTGGTGAAGTGCGAGAAGTCGAAGCGCAGCAGCTTTTCATTCACAAGTGAGCCTTTCTGCTGCACGTGGCTGCCCAGCACCTCGCGCAGGGCCGCCTGCAGCAGGTGCGTAGCCGTGTGGTTGTTGCGGATGAGGCCGCGGCGGGCGGCGTCGGGCCGGGCCGTAAACTCCTCGGTCAGCTCCTGCGGCAGTTCCAACGTGGCGTGAATGATGAGGTCGTTTTCTTTCTTCGTATCAATCACGCGCACTTTGCTCAGGGTCGATTCCAGGTAGCCGGTGTCGCCAATCTGGCCGCCGCTTTCGGCGTAGAATGGGGTCTGGTCGAATACCAACTGGTATTCGGTTTTGCCCTTCTTATCGATTTTGCGGTAGCGCAGCAGGCGGGCCGTGGCCTCGTCCTGGTCGTAGCCCACAAACACGTTGGGCGCGTCGTGTTCGGTCACAGTTACCCAGTCCGATTGCTCGGTTTCCTGGGCGTTGCGGCTGCGGTTCTTCTGCTGCTCCAGCTCCTTTTTGAAGCCTTCCTCGTCCACGGTCAAGCCCTTTTCGCGGGCAATCAAGGCGGTCAGGTCGAGCGGGAAACCGAAGGTGTCGGACAGCTCGAAAGCGGTTTTGCCGTCGATGATGCCACCGCCGGCGCGCGTGCTCTCCTCCAGGGCATCGAGGCGGCGCAGGCCGGTTTCGAGGGTTTTCAGGAAGGAGATTTCCTCTTCTTCAACCACGCGCTGCACGAAGGCCGTCTGCGCTTTCAGCTCGGGGAAGATATCGCGCATCTGCTCGGCCAGCACGGGCACCAGCTTGAACAGGAAAGGATGCTTTTGATTGAGCGACGAGAAAGCGTAGCGCACGGCCCGGCGCAGAATGCGACGAATGACGTAGCCGGCCTTTACGTTGCTGGGCAACTGGCCGTCGGCAATGGTGAAGGCAATGGTGCGAATGTGGTCGGCAATTACACGGATGGCAATATCCGTTTTCTCGTTTTCGGTGGTCGGCTGGTCAGTCACCTTGGCGGGGGCGGTGCCATGGTACTCCACTCCTACTTCCTTCGCGATGAATTTAATCAGCGGCTGAAATACGTCGGTGTCGTAGTTCGACTTCACGCCCGATACGGCCATCATCAGGCGCTCGAAGCCCAT
>JANXMN010000528.1 GCA_025354605.1 Hymenobacter sp.
CCGCAGAAGTAAATGGTTACTTCTGCGGTAGAGATGCTTCGACAAGCGCAGCATGACGTGCTGCTGTTGCCCTGCCCATTTCCACCTTATGGCCGTCTCTTCTTCCGCTGAGCATCCCATCATACGGGGCGAGGCGCTGGATTTTTATCTGGCGCAGGGCTACTACCGCATGCAGCAGGACCTGTTTACCTGCCAGTTCGTACCCTTTGGCGGCCGCCTCTACACCGCTCACTGGCTGCGCATTGCCCTGCCGCAGGTGCAGTGGGGGCCCGAGCAGCGCCGGCTGCTGCGCCGCAACGCCCGGTTTGCCACTACCATCCGCCCATTCCGCCTCACCGACGAATACGAGGACCTGTACACCCGCTACCGGGCGGCCATCACCTTCGATGCCGCGCCCACCATTGAGGCCGTGCTGCTGGGCGGGGCTGCCCACAGTGTCTTCAATACCCAGGTCATCGAGCTGCGCGACGAGGGCCGCCTCATTGCTGCCGGGGTGCTCGATTTCGGCGAGCGCACGCTGGCCGGCATTCTCAATTTCTACGACCCGGCCTACCACCGCCACAGCCTCGGCAAGTACCTGCTCCTGCTGAAAACCGACTATGCCCGCCGCCTGCACCTCGACTATTATTACCCCGGCTACCTGGTGTACGACTACCCCAAGTTCGACTACAAGCTGTTTGCCTGCGCCGCCGCCACCGAGGCATTCGACAGCATTAGCGGGCGGTGGCGGCCGTTTTCGTGGGACGCCGTGCGCGCCAACTCCACTGAGCTATTCGCCGACTGGCTGCCCGAGGACCTGAAGGGACTGAACGCGTAGGGTACGACCCCGCACCCTACGCGTTCAACTGCCCGCTCTGTTGCAGGAAGTGCTGAAGGCCGGGCCGGAATTGCGTAATTTTGTAGTTACCAGCACCTGGCGATTTTTTCCAGGCCAGGTCTCGCTATGTTGAAATCAAGTTTCGCGAAGCTTGGTTCTAGTCTTCATTGCCTTGGCGAGACTTCTATTTTTAAACTTCGCGAAACCTCGCGCTATATGTTTCAGCAAGAAGATTACGATGTTATTGTAGTGGGCGCGGGCCACGCCGGCTGCGAAGCCGCTGCCGCCGCCGCCAACCTCGGCTCGAAAGTGCTGCTGGTGACGATGAACATGAACACCATCGCCCAGATGTCGTGCAACCCAGCCATGGGCGGCGTGGCCAAGGGCCAGATTGTGCGCGAAATCGACGCCCTGGGCGGCCAGTCGGGCATCATCACCGACCAAACCATGATTCAGTTTCGGATGCTGAACCGCTCGAAAGGCCCCGCCATGTGGAGCCCGCGCGCCCAAAGCGACCGCATGCGCTTCGCCGAAGCCTGGCGCCTGACCCTGGAAGGTATTGCCAACGTGGACTTCTGGCAAGAGGCCGTGACCGGCATCGTGGTGGAAAACGATACCGTGGTGGGCGTGAAAACGGCCCTCGGCATCGAGTTTCGGGGCAAGTCGGTAGTCCTCACCAACGGCACCTTCCTAAACGGCCTCATCCACATCGGCGAGAAGAATTTTGGCGGTGGCCGGGCGGCTGAGAAAGGCAGCCGCGGCATCACCGAGCAGCTGGTGGAGCTGGGCTTTGAGGCCGGGCGTATGAAAACCGGCACCCCGCCCCGCGTGGACGGCCGCAGCCTCGACTACTCCAAAATGGAAGCCCAGGACGGCGACGCCGTGCCCAGCAAGTTCTCCTACCTCGACACGCCGCGCCTCACGCAGCAGCGGCCGTGCTACATCACCTACACCAACGAGCGGGTGCACGACATCCTGCGCGAGGGCTTTGAAAAGTCGCCTATGTTCCAGGGCCGCATCAAGGGCCTGGGGCCGCGCTACTGCCCGAGCGTGGAGGACAAAATCAACCGCTTCGCTGACAAGGACCGCCACCAGATTTTCGTAGAACCCGAAGGCTGGAGCACGGTAGAATGCTACGTGAACGGCTTTTCGAGCTCGCTGCCGGAGGAGGTGCAGTACCGCGCCCTGCGCGAAATCGCGGGCTTCGAGCGGGCCAAGATGTTCCGCCCTGGCTACGCCATCGAGTACGACTTTTTCCCGCCGACCCAGCTTGCGCTCACCCTCGAAACCAAGCTGATTGCCGGCCTGTATTTCGCGGGCCAGATTAACGGCACCACCGGCTACGAGGAGGCTGCCTGCCAGGGCCTGATGGCCGGCATCAACGCGCACAACAAGGTGCACGGCAAGCAGCCCTTCGTCCTGAAAAGGAGCGAGGCTTATATCGGCGTGCTCATTGATGACTTGGTGAATAAGGGGACCGACGAGCCTTACCGCATGTTCACGAGCCGCGCCGAGCACCGCATTCTGCTGCGGCAGGACAACGCCGACCTGCGCCTTACCCCGCTGGGCCACGAGCTGGGCCTGGCCTCGGATGAGCGCCTGGCCCGCGTGCATATGAAGCAAGCCCAGACCGCCGAAGTAGGAGAGCTGCTCCAGAAATTCGCCATCGAGCCGGCCGAAATCAACCCGCTGCTGACGGAGCTGGGCTCGGCCGAAATCCATGAGAAAACCCGCGCCGTGAACCTGTTGCGCCGCCCCAACGTGGAGCTGGCCGACCTGCGCCGCGCCCTGCCCGCGCTCGACGAAGCCCTGGCTGCTTTCGATGCCGAGGCCCTGGAACAGGCCATCATCAACATCAAGTACGAAACCTACCTGCTGAAGGAGCAGCAGCAGGCCGAGCGCATGCAGGAGCTCGAAAACTTCGTGATTCAGGGCCGGCTCGACTACCGGGCCATGCCCGCCCTCAGCCACGAGGCCCGCGAAAAGCTGCTCAAGATTCAGCCCGAAACCATTGGCCAGGCCTCGCGCATCAGCGGCATCTCGCCGGCCGACGTGTCGGTGCTGATGGTATATTTGGGCAGGTAATTATGAATTATGAATTATGAGTTATGAATTGGCAGGGCCCCTCTTGGTCCGTTTTCAACCATTTATAACTCATAATTCATAACTCATAATTCATAATTCAATACCTGTGTCCTACGAACGAATAGAATACTGCCCGGTTTGCGGCAAGCCCGACTTTAAGAACAAGCTGGTGGTGGAAGACCGCACGGTGAGCCACGAGAGTTTTGCCATTGTGCAGTGCGCCAATTGCAGCTTCCAGTTTACCAACCCCCGGCCCGATGAGGCCGAAATCGGCAAATACTACGAGTCGGATGCCTACGTGTCGCACAACAGCGCGGCCCAGGGTTTTGTGAACCAGGCCTACAAGGTGGCCCGGTTTTTCACGATGCGCCGCAAGGTGACCCTGCTGAACAAGCTGGCCCCGCGCCGGGGCAAATTACTCGATTACGGCTGCGGCACGGGCCATTTTCTGGCGGCCGCGAAGTCGGCGGGCTGGCAGGTGGCAGGCCTGGAGCCCAACGCCCGCGCCCGCGACGAAGCCAGCCAGCGCCTCGGCCAGCCCATCGGGCAGGCCAGCCTGGCCCAGTTTCAGCCCGGCAGCTTCGATGCCATCACGCTCTGGCACGTGCTCGAACATGTGCACTTGCTGAACGAAACGTTGAGCCAGCTGGTGGCCCTGCTCAAGCCTGATGGCGTGCTGCTTATTGCCGTGCCCAACGTGGAAAGCCTCGACGCCCAGCACTACCGCGAGCTGTGGGCGGCCTACGACGTGCCGCGCCACCTCTACCACTTCACCCCGAAAAGCATGGCCCAGCTGCTGAAAAAGCACAAATTGGCCATCCTCCAGACGCTGCCCATGCCGCTCGATGCTTACTACGTGAGCATGCTCAGCGAGAAGCACCGGGCCGAGCGGGCGGGCGGCCTGCTCACGGTGCTCAAAGCCGGCTACAAGTCGAACCAGTACGCCGAGCAGCATGAAGGGCAGTATTCGAGCCTGCTGTACGTGGCCGGGCGGCGCACCCCGGCCGCCTGATGCGACGCATGGCGCGCCGGTGGGGGAGGGGCCTGGCCCTGGCGGCCGTGCTGCTGCCCGCCGCGCGCGCCCAAACGGTGCCCGTCGCGCCCGTGCTGGTGGTGCGGCCCACGCCGGCTACTGCGGCCGCGCCGGCTTCCTCGGTACCAACAGGCACACCTGCCGCAACAGCTCTCCCGGCCGCGCCTGCCGCTGCACCGGTTGCCCCGGCGGCATCTGGCACTCCGGTATCGGCTGGGGCGCCCGCTGCCAGCGTGCGTACCGATACGCTGCGCACCGTGCCCGCCGCCTCGCCGACCTTTGTGGCGGATACCGCCCGGCGCGTGGTCGTCGTTAACCCCGCCGAGCCTACCGATGTGGTGACGCACCGCACGGGGCTGCGCATCGGGACGGTTATTCTTGTTCTCACGCTCACTACGCTATTGTTGTATAATGTCCGTTCGCGCTGAACTGCTGGCTTTGCTGGCGCTGGTTGCCCTGCTTGAAAGCTGCGCCGCCGTGGCCCCGCCCCTGGGCGGCCCGCGCGACCGCACCCCCCCGCGCCGCCTCAGCAGCTCGCCCGATAGCGCCGCCCGCAACGTGAAGCAGCAATTCGTCCGGCTGAATTTTTCAGAGCCTGTCGTCACCAAGGAGCTGAGCAAGAACCTGCTCATTACCCCGCAACTGCCCGACGACAACCCCTATAAGCTGCGCGAAGACCGCAACTCTATCAGCCTGCTTTTCGATAAGCCGCTGGATGCCAACACGACGTACAGCTTCAACTTCCGCGAGGGCGTGGTCGACATCACCGAGGCCCTGCCGGCCAAGAATGCCTACCTCACCTTCAGCACCGGCCCGGCCCTGGATTCGGGCAAAGTCAGCGGCGGGCTCACCGACCTGCTCACCGCCAAGCCCGTGGAGAATGCCAGCATCGGCCTCTACCGCGTGGCCGATACGCTCGGCGTGCGCAAGGGCCGCCCTTACTACACCGTACTCACCGACAAGGCCGGCAAGTTCAGCCTGAATTTCCTCAAGGACGGCGACTACCAGCTCTACGCCGTGGCCGATAAAAACAACAACGGCCACTACGACGAGGGCGAAAAAATTGCCTACCTGCCCGCGCCCGTCGGCATTCACGGCAGCAGCGCCCAGCCCGTCGACCTGGTGCTTACTCAGCCCGACAAGCGCCCGCCCCTGCTCACCAACCGCACGCCCAGCCCCACCCAGCTGCGCCTGAGCTTTGGCGAGGGCCTGCGCTCGGCCGCGCTGGCCCCGTTGGGCAGCGCGGCCAACGCCGCCGCCGTAGCCGTGGCCGAAGCCGTGCAGCTCACCGACCGGGGCCGCACGGTTGTCGTCTATAAAACCCCCGACCTGAGCGACGGCCGCTACCTCCTCACCACCGCCGACAGTACCGGCAACGTGAGCCACGACACGCTGCAGGTGAAATTTTCGGCCCCGCCCACCGCCGCCAAAAAAGCCGCCAGCCCGCCTCTTTACTCCGTACAGGGTGCCCCGCGCACGGTTTTCCCCGAAGGTCAGGTGAAATTCCAGTTTGCCGTGCCGGTGCGCGTGGCCACCGGCCGGCCCTTCGGCACGCTGGTCGAAGACTCGGTGAAGCGCCGCCCCCTGCGCCTGCCCTCCGACGGCACGCTCAGCGTTGACCGCACCGAGCTGGTCGTGCGCTTCAACGCCAAAGCCAAAACCCGCCTCGACATCCTGCTCGACAGCGCCGCCATCACCACCATCACCGGCCAGCCCCTGCGCCTGAAGCCCCTGCGCCTGGGCATCAGCGAGCAGGACGTGTCTACCAGCCTCTCGGGCAGCATCAGCACCACGGCCAAAAGCTTCGAGTTGCAATTGCTCGACGAAAAGCTCCAGCTGGTCGCCAGCCTGTCCTCCCCCAAAGGCACCTACCTCTTCGCCGACATGCCCCCCGGCAGCTACCACCTGCGCGCCCTCATCGATGCCGACGGCGACGGTCACTGGCGCGCCGGCGACCCCAACCTGCTGCTCCCCCCCGAGCCGATGTACCTCTTCCCGAAGCCCATTCAGGTGCGCGCTGGCTTCGATGTAGTGGAGCCGCTCAAGTTTTAGCGGGGCGTTTCCGCAACTCCCGACGGGCCTGCTTTTTTTGGTAACTGCTGCTACGCACCGACGTGCGCCAGCAGCCCCGCGTAACAGCAGTTGTTAAGCTGAGAGTGGGTCGCTCGGGTATTGACCCCACGACCCACTCTCAGCTTCTCCGAAGGTAAAAACTGCTCTCTTTTCCACAATAGTGGATAACCGAACTGCTTCTCCAGTTACTGAGCCCCTTTTTCAAGGGTATTCCACCGCTTTTCCACGGGGTTTTCCACAGACCAATCCGTGTGGGGAAAATTTCGGGGATAACCCGGGGGAAACCTTGCGGTAATGCGGGGATAAGTCGGGTAGAAGTTTTTTTGGCGAAATCGCGTCCCGCACAGTCCCAAACCAGCGGGGATAGCCGGGGATAACTTCTCCCCCGCAAAACGGCTTCCCACACCCCAGCTTTTGGTGGGGAAAGCAAAATGTGGAAACCTGGTGGACATGTTGAAAAAGATAATAAACACTTACTTATCAGCTGTTTATTTTCCACAATGCGAGTGTATAATGCGTGGATAAACCCGACCTTACCCCCACGTTTTCCCCGCTGTTGATAACCCCAAGCCCTTTTCCACTTATCAACCGACCTAATGAGTGGAAATAAAAAGAGTTTTTTAGGAAAAAATTTAATTAAAAAGTAAGACTGGGGAAAACTTGAATAAAAGGTTTGGTCCCGGTTCAAGGGTTTCGCGTCGTTCCGACATTTCTACGCCGCGCCGGGTTTTCGTGGCCTCCTGCATTCCTGAACGCATCCACCTGTTTTCCCCAGAAAGACCAGCGGCTAAGTGTCGGCACCGCTCGCCCCGAAGTGCCAAACAACTTCCGTTGATGAAGAAGCACCGATTTCCACCATTGGACTACCGGTTTTCCACCGCCTGCGTACAAGTCGGCTGAAAACGTCAGCCTTGCTTATGCCTTTCGACTACACCCTCGATTTCCCCACCGTTGATTTCCGCCAGCACCCCGAGCTGTACCGCGTGGGCCGGGGCGAGCAGGGCGTGCTGCTGGTACAGCCCTACAAGGGCGAAATTCTGCCTCACTGGCGCTTCAAAGACGCGGCGGCAGCTACCGAGTCGTCGGAGACGATTTACGGGCTGTTTGAGGCCTATTTGAGGAACCACGATTTCGTGGGGGCCGATATGGCCCGTAAATTCATCCAGATGGGCTACACCCGCGCCCGGCGCTACGCCAACCACGCCGGCGGCAAGAAGTACGCCGGCCCCGTGCCCGCCAACAAAAAAGGCCAGAGCGGGGCCCATGGCCGCCCTGAACTGCCCCGTAACTCGCACCCCGATGTGGATAAGGTGGAAGCCGCCGCCATCTTCAAGCGGAAGTGGGACGAGGCCAAAGCCCACCCGGATTATGTGCGGCAGAAGGAGGCGTTTATGGAGAAGTATGGCAAATAATTTGGTGCTTGGTTGCTGGTGCCTGGTGCATAGCTTGTTCCGACACGCAGCAGGGTCAGCCCAAGCACCAAGCACCAACAACCATGCACCAACCCTACCTTTGCAACTACCCTTTATCCCAACCCCATGAGCACCCCCCAACCCTCCAGCATCGAGGAAAACGAAATCATTCTGGGCACCGGCATGGGCCCGCTGCGCTTCGGCGCTACCATGGACGAGGTACGTACCCTCGTGGGCGAGCCCGAGGAAATTGAAGAGTCGGACGAAGACGACGACTTCGAGCACCAGGCCTGGAACTACCACGAGGAGGATTACCTGCTTTCGCTCTACTTCGACCGCGAAGACGATTTCCGCCTGAGCTGCATCGAAACCGACAACCCCGGCATGCGCCTCTACGGCGAAGCCATCCACGGCATGAGCCTCGACCAGGTGAAGGCCCTGATGACCCGCCATGAGCAGCCTACGCCTGAAGTAGAAACCATGGAAGAAGGCGCGGTTCGTCTGTCCTACGAGAAGTCGATGATTGACTTGTACTTCGAAGAAGGCGAGCTGCAGTTCGTCAATTTCGGCGTGTTTATCAACGACGACATGGAGGTGCAGTGGCCCAAGTAAGGGTAGTTTATCCACAAACCGGCCCCTTTTTGCTGTGGATAAGTGGATAAGTGAGTGAAAAAGCGTTATTTATCCCTATTGTCGGAAGGCTGGCTCACCACGAGTCGCGCCTGCCCATCGAATCAAAAAAGAGGCTGCTCCCGCGTGGGAGCAGCCTCTTTCGATGTAGGACTGGTCGAAACCGCTTAGCCGAGCATGGTGCGGAAGAGCAGGAACAGCAGGCCCGACAGCACCATCGTGACGGGCAGCGTAAGCACCCAGGCCAGGGCGATGTTGCGCACCATCTGGGGGTTGATGTTCTTCACGCCACGGCTGGCCACCATGCTGCCGGCGATGGACGAGGTGAGCACGTGCGTGGTCGACGAGGGCAGGCCCACGTAGGTGCTGGCCCCAATCATCATCGCCGCTACCAGCTCGGAGCTGGCCCCTTGGGCATAGCTCAGGTGCTCTTTGCCGATGCGCTCGCCGATGGTTTTCACGATGCGCTGCCAGCCAATCATGGTGCCGCAGGCCAGCGAAAGGCTCACCATCAGCAGCACCCACCAGGGGGCGTAGTCGGTGAAGGTTTTCATGTTGGCCGTGGCCTTGTCGTAGATGCTGCGGTCCTGGCTGCTGAGGCTTACGTTGGGCGAGTCGAGCAGTTTTTTGGCGCGATTGGCCAGTAGCAGCACGTCGCGCCGAATCTCGAAGCGGGTTTGCTGGGGCAGTTCTTTAATGTTGTTTTTGCCGGCGAAGATGCGGTCGAGGTCGGTGGTCTGGGCCTGAATGTCGGCCAGGCTTTTCTGGTCGTTGGGGCTGAGGTCGGCGCGGTTTACGCGGCCAATGACGTACTCCACCTTGCCCAGCGACTCGCGCAGGTCGAGCGGATTCTTGCTCTCGTCGAGGGCGAAACGGAAGGGCACGATGCCAATCAGAATCAGCATCACGAGGCCCACGCCCTTCTGCCCGTCGTTCGAGCCGTGGAAAAAGCTCACTAGCGTGCAGGTGGTAATGAGCAGTAGGCGAATCCAGAGAGGTGGGGGCTTGCGCTTGTGTGGCTCCTTAAAAATGGCTTTGCTGGGCACGAAGCGCTTGAACAGGAACATCATGCCGATGGTGAGGGCGAAGCCCATGAGCGGGCCAATGAGCAGCGCCACGCCGGTTTCGCTGGCCTTGGTCCAGTTCACGGCAGTGCCACGCGATTCGGGCAGCAGCGAAAACGCAATGCCCACGCCCAGAATCGATCCAATCAGCGCGTGCGAGCTGGAGGCCGGGATGCCGTAGTACCAGGTGCCGATGTTCCAGATAATGGCGGCCAGGATGAGCGCGCCCACCATGGCAATGCCGTGGTACACGTTCTGGTCGACGAGCGACTCGACCGGCAGCAGGTAAATGATGCCCATGGCCACCCCAATACCCCCGGAGAACACCCCGATGAAGTTCCAGAACGCCGACCACACCACCGCCACCCAAGGCCGCAGCGCGTTGGTGTAGATAACGGTGGCCACGGCATTGGCCGTATCGTGAAAGCCGTTGATGAACTCGAACGCGCAGGCCGCCAGCAGCGCCACGCCAAGAAGCAGAAGCACGTGAGGTTCTAAACCAAACATAAAGCGCGGTTTTTTGGGAAATTGGATGTAATCATGGGTCAAAGGTAGGAATAGGCTGCGCGGTGGCTATGTTACCGAATTATGACGGTGGGGGAGGTAAATAGAACGTCATGCCGAGCGTAGCCGAGGCATCTCGCTAGCAATAGTAATTCAATCGTTGAAACGGAAATGATTAGTGGTAGCACGCGAGATGCCTCGGCTACGCTCGGCATGACGTTCTGGTGATTGTACCGTGATGGATTGCGCGCCTTGTACGGGCAAGTTTCGGCATCCGTCGCATCGGGCTACTTTTGTGGCTATGAACCCAGCAGCAGAACCCGCGCAACTCAAGGATATCGTCGCCCACGCCAAGGAATATGGCTTCGTTTTTCAGTCATCGGAAATCTACGACGGCCTGGCCGCCGTGTACGACTACGGCCCCAACGGCGTGGAACTGAAAAATAACCTTAAGCGCCTGTGGTGGGAGTCGATGACCCAACTGCACGACAACGTGGTGGGCCTCGACGCCGCCATTTTCATGGACCCCCGCACCTGGGAGGCCAGCGGCCACATCGCCGGATTCAACGACCCGCTGATTGACAACCTCGACAGCAAGAAGCGCTACCGCGCCGACGTG
>JANXMN010000559.1 GCA_025354605.1 Hymenobacter sp.
CTGGGCGTGAAGGCCTTTGCACCCTTCCCCAGCATCAACGACTCCCTGAAAGACCGGCTGGCCCGCGAGTCGGCCAACCCCGATGGCCTGTACCTGAAAACGGTAGCCGACATCAAGCGCCAGTTTCCGGACATCGTCCTCATGACCGACGTGGCCATGGACCCCTACAGCTCCGACGGCCACGACGGCCTGGTAGACCCCGACTCCGACGAAATCCTCAACGACCCCACTCTGGAAATCCTCGGCCAGATGGCCCTGGCCCAGGCCCGCGCCGGGGCCGACATCATCGGCCCCAGCGACATGATGGACGGTCGCGTGGCCTGGATTCGGCGGGTGCTGGATGAGAACGGCTTCAGCCACGTCAGCATCATGAGCTACACGGCCAAGTACGCCTCGGCGTTCTACGGGCCATTCCGCGACGCCCTGGCTTCGGCCCCCAAGAAGGGCGACAAGAAAAGCTACCAGATGAACCCCGCCAACAAGCGCGAGGCCCTGCGCGAGCTGGCCCTCGACGAGGCCGAAGGGGCCGACATGGTGATGGTGAAACCCGCCCTGAGCTACCTCGACGTGATTCAGTCGGTGAAGGAAAATACTCACCTGCCCGTGACGGCCTACAACGTATCGGGCGAGTACGCCATGGTGAAGGCCGCCGCCCAGAACGGCTGGCTCGACGGCGAGCGCACCATGATGGAAGTGCTCACCAGCATCAAGCGCGCCGGGGCTGATGCCATTCTCACTTACTTCGCGAAGGAAGCCGCCGCCGTGCTGCGGCGCGGGTAGCCGCATTTTTTCCGTTTCCATTCGCAAAAGCCGCTCTGCCAGTCAGAGCGGCTTTTTTGTTTGTGAGCAAATCATGATTGCTAATTTATTTGGTAAAATTTGCCAGTATCTGTAGCTAATTTAATTAGTCTTGCGTATTATTGTATCAGCAACGGCAGCGCCGCCCAGGCAATGCTTTTAGCCTTTTTGTTTAGCAAACCATTTTAGCAAACACCATGATTCAGCCCCGCTTTCTGTATCGCCACGGCGATGTACTTATTGCCGCCGTGGCGGCGCTACCCGCCGGCTCGGTTCCGCGTACCGGACTGGTGCTGGCCCACGGGGAGCACACCGGGCACAGCCACCGCATCCAGGAGTTTGGGGCGGCCAGCCTGTACGTGTACGGCCAGGACTTATACCTGCTGGTATCGGCCCCCACGGCCACGCTGGTGCACGAGGAGCACCGTGCCATTGAGCTGCCAGTGGGCGTGTACCGCGTCTGGCAGCAGCGCGAGTACACGCCTTCGGCCATCCGCACCGTCGTCGACTAACTGCCGCGCTTATGTTCAGCATCAACGCCCAGGGCCGGCAGCTGCGCCGGCCCGCTACCGCAGTGCCGCCGCCCACCGAGCCCGCCGCGGCCTGGCGCGCCCGTTCGTTCGGCGCGGGGGCAGCGCCGATTGCCGCGCCGGCCGTTTTGCCGGGGTCGCCCGGCGGCACCGTGCGGGCCACGCCCGAGGCGGCGCGGGCCCTGCTGCTGGCCGGCCGCCTGCCCGATGAGCTGATTGTGAGCGGGGCCCTGCGCCTGAACGGAGAAGCCCGGCTGCGCGAGTTGCCCCGTTGGCTGGAATGCACCCACCTCGAAGTGAACGACTGCCCCAACCTGGAGCTGCTGCCCGAACGGCTGCGGGCCACGAGCGTGCAGGCTGCCCGCACCGCCGTGCGCGAGCTGACCGGCGACTGGCTGGTGCGCGAGCACGTGGGCCTGAGCGGCAACCCCCAGCTGCGCCAGCTGCCCGAGCGCCTCACGGCCCGCTCGCTCGACGTGGCCAACTGCCCGCGCCTGCTGCAGCTGCCGGCCGCGCTGCACCTCACGCACTGGCTGGAAGTGGCCGGCAGCGGCCTGACGGGCCTGCCCGGCGGCCTGCGCGTGAACCTGCACTGGCAGGGCACGGCCGTGGACGAACGCACCGCTTTTCGTCCCGAAGACCTGAAGGCGGTGGACATCCTGAACGTGCGCAACGTGACGCGGCGGCGGGTGCTGCTCGAGCGCTTTGGCCTCGACCGGCTGGTGCGGGAAGTGGGCGGGCTGGTGCTGGACCGCGACCGCGACACCGGTGGCGAGCGGCAGCTGCTGAGCATTCCGCTGGAGGGCGACGAGCCGGTGGTGGCCCTGCGCGTGGTTTGCCCCTCGACGGCGCATACCTACGTGCTGCGGGTGCCGCCGCACCTGCGCACCTGCCGCCGGGCCGCCGCCTGGCTGGCTGGCTTCGAGAACGAGCACGACTACCGGCCGCTCATCGAGACATAGAATATCGTCCATTCAAATCTTTTCCTTTACTTTTCCCAGGTCCTGCTCCGGACAGTGGGCCGGGGCACGGTTGCCTTCTCACTCCACACTTTTTTTAGTACCCCTTTTATGCAGATTACCCAGCAACCTTCCACTCCCGTGCTGCTCGAAAACCTGGCCGACACCACCAGTCTGCTGTTGCGCTTTCGCGAAGACGTGCCCAATGCCCAGCGGCGGCCCCTCAACGTGGCCCTCGTGATTGACCGCAGCGGCAGCATGGCCGGCGCCCCGCTCCGCTACGCCCTGCAGGCGGCCGCCGATTTCGTGGACCGCCTCACGGCCGATGACCGGCTGAGCATCGTGGTGTACGACGACGCGGTGGACACCCTGCTCGACGCCCAGCTGGTGACTGACAAGGCCGCCATCAAGAGTATTCTGAAGAGCGTGCGGGCCGGGGGCCTCACCAACCTGAGCGGCGGCTGGCTGCAGGGCTGCGAACTGGTGGCCCGCCACAAAACCGACCAGCACGTGAACCGCGTGCTGCTGCTCACCGACGGGCAGGCCAACAATGGCATCACCAACCACGCGGTGCTCAACAAAACGGCGGGCAAGAAAGCCGAGGAGGGCATCAGCACCACCACGCTGGGCTTCGGCAGCCATTTCGAGGAAGACCTGCTGATTGGCATGGCGCGGGCAGCCGGGGGCAACTTCTACTTCATTCAGTCGCTGGACGATGCGGCCGACGTGTTCGGCATCGAGCTCGATAGCCTCAAAGCTATTGCCGCCCAGAACCTGACGGTGACGCTTACCCCGCTCGGCACCACCGTCATCGATGACGTGCTGAGCCTGGCCCGCCCCGAAACCCAGGCCGACGGCCGGCTGGTGCTGCACCTGGGCGACGTGCACGAGAACGAAGACAAGCTGCTGGGGCTGCAGCTGCGGCTGCCGGCCCTGCCCGCCGGCAGCCACCAGCTGCTGCACATCGCCTACCGGGCCGATGCCATTCGCCAGGGCAGCATCGAGGCCATTGCCGGCGAGCACACGGTGCAGGTAACGGCTGGCAGCATCGAGGCCGTGGTGGCTGCCACCGACAGCCGCGTGCTGCTCGATTTGGCCCGCCTGCGCATTGCCCGCGACAAGGAGCGCGCCGTCGAGTTGGCCGATGCCGGCCAGCACCACGAAGCCGAAGCCCTGTTGCATCAGCTGGTGGCTAACCTGACGGTCAAGGGCCTGCACGAACACTTCGAGATTGCCGAGGAAATCGACCAGCTGAACCACTACGCCCAGCGCATTGCCAGCCGCCACCTCGACAACGAGAGCCGCAAAGAGCTGCGCGACCAGGCCTTCCAGGGCCGCCGGTCGCGGGTCGATTTGGCGGGCCGGGGTGTGAGCATCGACCCGGCGGCCCATGCGCTGCCGGTGGTGAGCGAGGCCGGCCCGGGTGTGGAGCTGATGTGCTTCCGCGAGGGCGGCAAGCTGCGGGTGCGGGTGCTGTCGGCGGGCTTTGCCGACCTCAACATTCAGTTTCCGCGCGCCATTCGGGCCGAGGGCGCGCATTACGTGGTGGAGGAGTTGGAGCTGAGCGCGGATGGCACGTTTTACCGCGCCAAGGGCAGCATCACCCGCCTGGTGCGGCCGGGCGAAACCGACCCGCTGGCCGGCGGCCACCACGGCGCGGCCCGGCGCAGCAGCAGCGCCAGCGCGCGGCCGGCCCGCACTCCCACCACCCTGGCCGATTTGGAGGAAACCGACACCATTGGCACGGGCATCCTCATTCAGTGCGTGAAGGATGGCAGCAAGCTGCGCGCCCGCGTGGTGAGCGACGGCTTTGACCCCGACTGGAACATGCGTTTCCCGCGCAGCATCCGCGCCGAAAGCACTCTGTTTGTCGTCGACCAGGTGAACACCGCGCCCGATGGCAAGTCCTACATTGCCAGCGGCGAAATCAAGCG
>JANXMN010000522.1 GCA_025354605.1 Hymenobacter sp.
TACTGAAGGCGGGTTCAATTTTTAACCAACTCCTTTTTTGAACCCCCTTACTCCTTGGCGAGCGCCCGCCCCAAACGGTTCATTCCGCAGCTTGGGCTGTCAAAGCCTGACTAATTTATCCATGCCCGGTGCAACGCGGCCAGTTCCGCCATTGCAGCAGATTTTCCAGCATCCCGGGCTTCTTTTCTAACAACATAGGGCATTTGCTACCTTTGCTTCCCGCAGAAGCACCACCGCTTTTGCTCCTGCTGAAACCACCGATGGAAACGTATATCGTGGACTCCTTTACGCAAGAACCGTTCAAGGGCAACCCGGCCGGAGTGTGCTTTCCCCGGCAGGAAATCGGTGCGGAAGTCATGCTGAAAATAGCGCAGGAGTTCGGGCTCTCCGAAACGGCTTTCGTGCGCGAAACCAGTGCCGCCGGCATCTACGGCATCCGGTATTTCTCGCCGAAGCAGGAGATTCCGCTGTGCGGCCACGCCACCCTAGCCGCGGCCAAAGTGCTGTTCAGCAAAACGCCGCGAACGGCCATTCACTTCCTCACCCACGAGCAGGTCGACCTGCCCATTTCCTGCCAAGGCGACGATATCACCATGACCTTCCCGGTGTATGATACCGTAGCCGCCACCGCGCCGCCGGCTCTGCTGGCCGCCCTGGGCCTGCCCACCGTGGCCAACACCGCGTACAGCCCAAAGAATAAGATTATCCTGCTGGAAATAGCCGACGACCAGCTCCTAGCCGCCCTCCGGCCCGACTTTGCCGCCCTGCTGCAATCGCACACCGGCCTCAACGGCGTGCTCGTGACGGCCCCGGCCAGCCAGGACCCATACGACTACCACTACCGCTACTTCTGGCCCTGGGCCGGCACCGACGAAGACCCCGTCACGGGCGGCGTGCAAACGTTTCTGGCCAAATATTGGGCCACCCGCCTGCACAAGCCGCTGATGCGGGCGTTTCAATCCTCCGCCCGCACGGGCTCCATGCAGGTCGAGCTGCGGGCCGATACCGTGCTGCTGACCAGCCAGGCCGTCATCGTGCTCGAAGGCCAGCTGTCGGCATTGGCTTAAGCCTCTCCTCTCTCCCTCGCCATGCTCACCACCGACCTGCAAACCCTTTTCGACCGCGAGCTGACCAAGCTGCAACAGGAAATCGAAGCCTACCAGCACGAGCTCGCCCTGTGGCGCACCGCGCCGGGCATCAGCAATTCGGCCGGCAACCTGTGCCTGCACCTCATCGGCAACCTGAATACCTACATTGGCGCGGAGCTGGGCCACAGCGGCTACATCCGGCACCGCGAGCTGGAGTTCTTGCGGAAAGACGTGCCCCGCGCCGAGCTGGTGCAGGGCATCGCCGCCACGCGCCGGGTGGTGGCCGCCACCCTGGCCCAGCTACCCGCCGGGCAGCTGAGCCAGGAATACCCGCTCCTGGTGCTGGAAACCAAAACCTCCACGGCCTTTTTCCTCATCCACCTGGCCACCCACCTGACGTATCACCTGGGCCAAATCAACTACCACCGCCGGCTGCTGGATACCGAAAATCAGCGCTCAGTTTAAACGCCCGCTCCTCACCTGCGGCGGGCGGGCGTTTACCCCCGAAAAAAAAGCCGCGCCCGACACTTTCGTATCGGGCGCGGCCTAGTACTGTTCAGACGGTTCAGCGAGCCTAGCGGCGGCGCTTCCTGCTGCTGTGAACTTTAGCCGGAGCCGCCTTTTTCGTGGTTTTGTGCGCGGTGCTTTTCTTCACCGTCACCTTCTTTGCGCTGTGGTGCGTGGCACCTTTGTGGCTGCTGCTCTTGGTGCTGCGCTTGTGGCTTTTGGCTTTGGCGGCGGCTTTGGCTTTGGCAGCGGCTTTGGCTTTGGCGGCGGCTTTTGATTTGCTGCTGTGGGCTTCGGCCTTGTGGGCTTTTGCCGATTTGCTGCTGTGGCTGCTGCGGACCGCGTGGCTGTGGCGAGCGGCGCGGCGGGCTTCGGCTCGGGCCTCAGCGCGGGCTTCTTCGCGGCGGGCGGCGGCGCGGCGGGCGGCCAGGGCGTCGGTGTGGCGGGCCTCGTAGGTGCGGGTGGTGTGGGCCGGCACGGCGGCTTCGTCGGTGGCCTCGGTGTAATGGGCGGTTGCGTCGGTTTCGGGGGCAGCGCTGCTGCTTTCGGCGGCTGGCTTGGGGGCCTCGGTCACCGCTTTTTTGCGGCGCACCGGCATCAGGAAGTCGCGTTCGGCGCGTTCGCGCAAGCTCAGGTTTTCCTCGCCGGGCAGCTTGCTCACGGGGACAGCCTTCTCGGTTTGGGCCTGCGCGCTGCCGGCCAGCAGCAGCAGCGAAAAGAGGACAACTAGATGCTTCATAGAGGGATAATGTAATAGGGACACCAGACAAAACTACGATTCAACCCGGATAAATGCAAGCCACCCCCGCATTCAAACCATTAAACGGCCGTTTTCGACCGCACAGGGCTTCTTTTATCCTATCAAGCTATCTGGCTACCCGCAACCGCGCACCCGCCGACTGCGTTCCAAATTCGGGAGCGTACAAGCATTGGGCCTGGCTGAGCCCGCCCGAAAAATCGCCCGCCTGGCTGGCCCGCAGCCGATACTCGAACACGTGGGTGCCGCGCGGCACCGCCCCCAGAAAGAAGTGCGTGGCCGCGTCGCGCGGGCTCTCGTAGTAGCCCAGCCCGTTCTGGTAGCGGTAGCCACTGGTCTGGCCGATGAGCTCCAGGCCGGCGGCGCGCTGGTCTTTCAGGTGCACGTACTCCAGAGCGCGGTCGGTGCGCAGCACCAGGCGTACCACCAGCGCATCGCCCACCCGCAGCGGCGCGCCGGGCGTGAGCTTCTCCAGCACGGGGCCGCCGGCGGTGCGGGTTTCGCGGTACAACTCCCGCTCCAGGCTCAGGGGGTTGCCGGCCGCGGCCGTCACCTTGTCCAGGTCTTCGAAATACTGCCAGTAGAGTGCCCCCCAGGCCACGCCCGCGTCGGGCTTGATGACCGTGACCTTGCCCTGCGCGGGCTGCACCGCGGCGGCTGGCCAGCTGGTTTTGAAGTAGCCGGTGCCCGCCTGCGTCGCTTCGGGCCGGATGGGCTGCCCGCCCACGCTGATTTGCAGGGGTGGGCCGGGGGCGAGCCAGTCGGAGCCGCGCAGCAGCAGGGCGTAGCAGGCATCGGCGGTGGCGCGGGTGCTTTCCCAGTGGTGGGTCTGCTTTTGTTTGAGCAGCCAGAGCTTCAGCTCATCCACCGATTGCTGGTCGTTCCGCACTTCATCGAAGGCTTCGATGAGGGTGGCCTGGGTTTCGGTGGGGGCCTCGCGCCAGTAGTAGCCGCCGCGCACCTCCTTCCAGTACATGCCCAGCTCGGGCGAGTGCAGGGCGTTTTCAGCGAGGGCGCGCATCATGTCGGCCGCCGCCGGAGCCTTCGCCCCGGTGCGGAACAACGCCAGCGCCAGCTGGGCCTGCAAATAGCGGGTGCGGCTGGGCCAGTAGGTAGCGGCTTGCCCCCGGTAGTAGGCGTAGGCCGTTTTCGCGGCCGGGCTTTCGGGCTGCCGCGGCCAGAAGCTGCGGGCGTACAGCGCCTGCACGGGCAGGTCGGCGAGGTGGTCGTCGGCCAGCCGCACGCCTTTTTCGCGGCGCAGGCGGGCGTAGTCGTCGGCCAGCTGGGCATCGAGGTAGTTGAGGGCGTTTTGCAGCAGGGCGCGGGCGGTAGCATCCTGGCTGGCGTCGAAGGCCCCCAGTTTCTTTAGCTTGCCGAAACCGGCCACGATGAGTTGGGTGATGTACCGGTCGTCGGGCATCTTTTCGAACCACGGAAACCCGCCCTCGGGCTGCTGCATCAGCTGGAGCTTGCGCAGGGCGCGGGCCGTTTCGGTTTGCAGGCGGGTTTCGTCGAACAGTTCCGTCAGGCGGGCCAGGCGCTCGGTTTCGCCCTGGGCATCGCGCACCCAGGGAGTTTCCTGGAGCAGCAGGTTCTTCAGCTCCTGGTTCTGGGCCAGCTTGCTGGCCAGGGCATTTTTCTGCGCGGCCGTGCCGCTCTGGGCCTGCCGCGTCCACTCGGCCAGCACGGCCTTGAAGCGCGGGTTGCTGCGCAGAATCTGCGCCGCCAGCAGGTTGGCGTAGAGGCGGCTGAACACCTGCTCCGAGCACTCGTAGGGGTACTCCATCAGGTAGGGCAGGCTCTGCACGGCATACCAGGCGGGGTTGGCCGTCATCTCCAGCGTGAGCGAGTAGTTGCGCCGCGTGGGGCTGCTGGTACTGGTCAGCTTCTTCAGCTCGAACTCCCGGGTGGCCGGCCCCACGATGGGCAGCGGCAGGCTCTCGGTGATGAGCACGCGGTTGGGCAGCACGGGCAGGGTGTTTTCCTCGCCGTCGGAGTACGAAACAACTGACTTATTGTCCGATTTCGACCCTTTTTTCTGCCATAACCCCTCTTTTTCTGCCATAACCCCCCCTCCGAGGTCCGATTTCGACCCTCCGAGGTCCGATTTCGACCCTCCAAGCTCCGATTTCGACTCTCCGAGGGTCGGTTTCGACTCTCCGAGGCCCGAAACCGACCCTCGGAGGCCCGGTTTCGACTCTCCAAGCTCCGGTTTCGGGGCTTTGCGGTGCGACTTCGACCCTTGGAAGTCCGAAACCGGGCCTCCGAGGGCCTGCGCCACCACCCGGTACGTCACGGCTACCGACGCGAAATCGGCCGGTATGCTCAACTCCCAGCCCACGGCGGCGCTCTGGTGGGCGGCGGCGGTCACGGGCAGCTGCGCCGGGCCCTTCAGCAGCTGGGCGGTGATATCCTGGCCGGTGGCGGCATCGAGCAGGAAGAGCTGGGCGGTGCCGCTGCTGGCGTGGTCGGTCAGGTTCGAGAACTTGGCGGGGAAGGTGAACGTGTCGCCCGGCCGCAGGAAGCGCGGGGCATTGGGCGTAATCTGGATTTCCTTTTGGGTGACGAGCTGCCGGGCCAACTGGCCGCTGTGCAGGGCCTGGTCGTGGGCCAGGGCCAGCAGCTGCCAGCGCGTCACGGCCTCGGGCATCTGGAATTCGAGCACCACGTCGCCGTTCTTGTCGGTGCGCAAGGCCGGCTGCCAGAAGGCCGTTTCGCGGAAGTCGCTGCGGGCGGCCACGGTGGAGAGGTCGGGGGCGGCAGCTTGCGGCTTGGATGGACCAGCACCTGCCACTACTACTTCATTGAGCTGCTTAGAATCAGCCATTACCGCCGAGGCCATGGGTGCCGGCGCGGCCGCATTCATATCCATGGCAACTTCACTGAGCCGCGCACCTTTTTTTTGTTTATCCATGCTGCGCTGCACGCGCCTACCACCATAGCCAAACATGGCACCACCGGGCATGAGGTGCCACGTATTCAATTCCGGATAATCCAGCGCCACTGGTTCGGGGCCATCTTCCGTTACCGCGAACGAAGCCGAATTCACCTCCCCAAATTCTCCCTCCCAGCCAAACCGCGCCGGATAATACCCTTGCCCAAAATCCAGCCCCATAAAGCTGTGGGGCCGGAAAATATCCAGGCTCTGGTCGTAGAGCGTGGCCAGCAGCTCGGCCTCGGCCGGCCGGCCATTGGCCTGATGGATGGTGACGCGCCAGGTTTCCTGCTGGCCGGGCTGGAGCCGGTCGCGGAACGTGGCGATGGACAGCCGCAGCGGCTGGGGCTTCTCGGCCACCTGCACGGTGGCCTCGTGGCAGTAGAGGCGGTTGTCGCGCACCTGCGTGGTGTGGATGTAGAGCGCGCCGACGGCCGTGGCCGCGCCGCTTTCGATGCTGAGGCGGCGCTGCTCGCCCGCGTTCAGCGTCAGCCACTCCTTGCGCAGCAGCTTGCCTTCGCGCTCCACTTCCAGCAGCACGCGCGCGCCGGCTTCGCTGCTGCCCAGCAACAGGCTGGCGGGCTGGCCGGGGGCCACGGTATCGGCCAGGGCCACAAACCAGTCGGGCGTGGCGAAGGGCAGGGTGGCCGCCCGCGAGTCGTAGAGCGTGAAATCGAGCCGGGCCGTGTCGGTTTCGGCGGCCAGGGCTTCGAGGCGGTAGCGGCCGGTGGGCAGGGCGGCCAGCGCGGCTTGCAGGCCGAGCGCCGGGCCGGCTTTGGTGTCGAAAGCCAGCGTTGTCACCAGTTCCGGCGGGGCCTCATTATCTGCCTTTTCGGGCGCGGGGCCGGGCACGCCGGGCGGGTTGGGCCGGAAGCGGCGGGCCAGCAGCCGCAGCGAGCCGGCGGCGGGCAGGGCCTCGCCGGTGGCGTTGGTGCTCAGCAGCGTGAAAGTGGGCAAATTGGCCTGGTCGGCCATATCGGGGCCGGCCAGGCGCAGGCTCAGCGGGTTGCGGCCGATGGGAAAGCTGCGCGTGCCGGTGTGGGTTTCGCCGGCCGCGTCGGTCACGTCGGCGGTTACTTCAAACAGGTAGCCCGGTGAGTAGCCCCGGCGGCCCGACGCGCCCGGCACCAGCGGCGGCGTGAAGGTGAAACTGAAGCGCCCTTCGGCATCGGTAGTGGTGCTGCCGTGGGCAATTTCCTGGGTGCCCCGGTTGCCACCGGGGTGGTAGCCGCGCCCCTGGTAGCCATAGTCGAACAGCGCCCACAGCTCGCGCCGCGTGATGCGGTAGCTGACCGTGGCCCCGTCGGTGGCCGGCCCGGCGTAGGCGCGGGCGTGGCCGGTCAGCGTCAGCGGCTGCCCCAGCTGCGGCCGGCCCGGCACCGAGTCCATCGTGACCAGAAAGGTGGGCCGCTTGTAGTCTTCCACCGCGAAGCTGAGGCTGCCGTGGTCGGTTTGCAACTGCATTTCGCCGTTCAACAGGCCCGTCGGCAGCACCAGCGACCCGTTAAAGCTACCGTAGTCCGAAGTCGTGAAAGCAAGCGTCTGCACGGTTTGGCCATTCACGTCCATCAGCCGCACGCTCACCGGCTCGTTGGGCAGTATTCGCGCCTTGCCACGCAGGCTTTCGGTGAGAATTCCTTTGAAATACAGCGTCTGCCCCGGGCGGTAGATGGCGCGGTCGGTGAAGAGGAAGGTGCGGCGCTGGGCCTGCTCGGCCAGGTGGTCGGGGCCCGGATAATAATAGGCATTAACTGGCAGCAGCAGGGTATCGCGGCCCTGCCAGAGCCGCACGTTGAGGAGCTGCTCGTGCCCGAGTCCATCGTTCGTCCTGTTCGGCCCGGGAATTTCTACCTCCCCCGTCACTCCGGTGGGCAGCACGGCTTCCAGCCGCTGGTCGTTGCGCCGTCGCTGCGGGTTATACACGCTGAACAGGGCCTGACTGCTGACGCCCGCCAGCGGCACCCCGCTCCGGCGGTTGAGCACCAGCAGCGACGTCGTGCCGGTAGCCTGATTGGTGCGCCGCACCGCGCTCAGCTCGCTGGCCCCCACAAAGCCGTAGGCCGTCACCCCGCCCGGCCCCTGGGCGATGGACTTGGCCGCTTGGTTGCTCATCAGGACCAGATAGTAGCCGATGGGCAGCGCCACCCCCGCCGCCGCAAACGGCTGCTCCTTGTAATCCTGCGGATGTGCGGCCACCGGTACGGCCCAGGTGGCGGCCGGCGCGGCCCGCAGGGCCCGGGCGTAGCGCTGGGCTACGGGGCGGTTTTTCTCGTCGTACTGCCCTGAAGCCTCCCACTCCTTCAGCGAAATGCGGTAGGCCCAAGCGTGCAGCTCCGTCACGTTGCGGGCCTTCACGTCCAGCCGCCAGGGCTGGTTGGGCACCACGATATCCGCCGCCGAAAATGACACCTCCGGCTGCTCAATTTCCTCGCGCAGCTGCCGCGCCCGCGCCGCGCCGCGCGACTTCGGAAACCGCGCCTCGGCGTCCCGCGCCAGCCGCACGGCGGCCACGTTTTCCCCGGCTTCGTGCGCAGCCTCGGCCCGGCGGGCCATAAACTCCGTGCTGATGGGCAGCGCCTTATACGTTTCCGCCATCCGGGCCAGCGCCGGCTCGTAATAAGCGGCCAAATCGGTGTGCTGCGTGAGGCTGTGCAGGTAATCCACGCGGCTCAAGTCCACGTCGGCCAGGGCGGCCAAATTGGTTGGTGCCAGCTGCTGGCGCGAGGCCGTGAGGCGCTGCAGCAGGTGCAGCGCGTGCAGTTGCCCGTTCAGCGAGTCGGCCTCGGGGGCCAGCAGGCGCAGGCCAGCGAATTCGGCCGCCGGCCCAAACAGCTTGGCTTCCGTCAATTGGAATTGCTGCTCGGGGCGCGTCACATACAGCTCCTGGTTCTTCAGGCCCTCGATGGCGCGCTGGGCCAGCAGGTCGTAGAGGGTGGGGCGCAGGGCGCGGCCTTCGGCATTGCCGCCCACGGCCAGGTCACCGAGCTCGGCCAGGGTGGTTTGCAGCTGCTTCCGCGGCTCGTCTTCGACCGACTGGTAGTAGTGGCGCACGATGGCCGCGCCCAGCCGGGCCATGTCCCAGGTAGCGAGGCCGGTGCCGCCATCGGCGGCGGGCTGCCCGTCGGTGCTGGGGGCCGCGCCGGCCGTGCGCTGGTAGAGGCGGTAGCGGTTCTGGTTGAGGTACTGGGTGTATTCCTCGGCCAGCAGCGAGTGCAGAATGGGCCGGGCCGGGAAGGTGGCCGTTGGCAGTTCGGCTTCGAGCAGGGCAATGGCTTTTTCGGTTTCGTCTTCCTCCTTGGCCTGCAGCAGCCGGATTTTGTAGAGCAGTGCCCGCACGTAGTCGGCGCTCTGGCTCTGCTTTTTGGCCTGCCGCAACAGGGCCTCTACCAGCGGCGCGGCCGTGGCGGTCTGGTCCTTTTGCAGCAGGGCATCAATTTTTTTCCATTGGGCCGCGTAGGGGCCGGGGGGCACGGGCGCGGCCGAGTCGGAGCTGAACAGCATGGTCAGGAACAGGAAGGCAAACAGGAATAAACGCATACGCGAAGTCGATGGCCAGAAAGGGTTGGCGCTGTAAAGATGCCCGGCCTGATTTTATTGCACACCGCTGGCCAGATTCGTCAAGACTCCTGCGCGGCGTACTTTCGCCGACCGGGTTCTCCCCATCACCTTTTTTACCTGCAAATGCCCCTTTCCCGTCTGCTCGCGCCCGCTCTGCTGGTGCTGGCGCTGCCCGTCGCGCACGCCCAAACTTCCGTCCACCTCGGCCTGCGCCTGGGCCTGAACGCCGCCTCCCGTTCGGGCGACAACCCAACCTACCAGCTCAACAACAGCAATGGCACGCCCTCCCCCAATACCGTGCAGGACTACCAACGCAAGATGCTGCTGGCGCCGCAATTCGGCGCGGTAGCCGACGTTCGCTTCGGGCGGCTGGCCGTGCAACCGGCTGTGCTATTTTCGCAAAAGGGCGTCGACCAGCACCTCACCGTTACGAGCAACACAACCACTGCCTTCGGCACAATGCGCAGCAGCGACGAGTATCACACCATCAGCCGGCCCAACTACCTCGAAATTCCCGTCAACGTTGTATTCACGACCGGGGGCGACCACGGCTTCCAGGTATTCGGCGGGCCGTATGTGGCTTTCGGGCTGGGCGGCCGGGCCGAATACGAATCCCAGGGCTCCAGCAGTGGCTCTGGCAACCTGGGGGGCAATATCAACAACAACTACTGGGACTACGGCACTACCACCATTCTTTATAAAGACGATTTTCCCGGCCCGCCGGCTTCGTTTGTGCAGGGCAATTCTTCCTCTTATTACAGTGTCCGCCCCACGCCCTTCGCGGCCAGCAGCGGCTACGCGGTAGCCCGCCGCTTCGACGCCGGCCTCAACGTGGGCGTCGGCTACCGGCAGGGCCCGCTGCAGGTGCAGCTTGGCTATGGCCTGGGCCTGGTAAACCAGCAGGTGGCCAAAGCTTCGACCCAGCGCGACGACCTGCCCGCTTTCTACCAGCGCGTGGCTCAGCTCACGGCCACTTACTTCCTGAAAGTAAAATAACCCCCGCCTACGCGGCCGCCGCCGATGCCCCCGCCCGCGTGTTGATGGCCGCCAGGGCCGCCTCGGCCTGCTTAATATGGCGCTGAATGTGCACCACCAGAAACTCCAGCTGGTCGGTAAGGCGTAGCAGAAGCAGCGGAAAAAGCGGGTTGGGAATGCGTACGGCGTTGGCATTTACCTGGCGGGCCAGCAATACCAGCCGCATCAGCTCATCAATCTGCCGGCTGAATACCTCGGCCACCGTGCGGGGCAGGCGGGTGCCGGTAGGGGCGTAGCGCCGGGGCGAGGTGCGAGCCTTTTCGCTGGCTGGCATTTGCATGGCTTCGATGAACTTGCGCCCGATATAGCCCGACTTGGCCACGTCGGCCGGTTTGGAACCCCGGTCCTGGGCGCGCTTGATGCGCGAGGCAATCAGGGGCAGGTAGTGGCCGCCCACAATGTTGAGGTGCTCCAGGCACTCGCCAGCGCTCCAACGGCCGTGGCTGGGCCGCCGGTTCAGGTCTTCGGCGCTCAAGGGCCGGAAACGCTGCTGCGCTACCACGCGCAACTTCAGCAGGGCGAAGGTGAGCTGGTCGAAGAAGGCGGAAGTGGCACGAACGGCATCAGGCATAAAACAGGGGCTTACTCAGCTATAAACTTACGCTCCAGCCACCAATTTAGCCCCATTTGCCCACCGCAGTAGCGGAACTATGGCGCGGGCCTGGGTATCTTGGCGGCATGCTGAAACACATATGCTGGTTTTGTAGTGCCGCGCTGGCACTGGCCGCCACCGCGCCGGCCCGCGCCCAGGCGGTGCCCAACCCCGTCGAGCGGGTCGAGAGCCTAATAACCTTCGGAGCGGATTCTGATAAGCAGTGGGGCGACGACGACTTCACGCAGACGTTCTTTTTCCTGGTGCCCGCGCAGCAGCGCACGCCCGTTTACATCCGCATCTTCGACCCCAGCTGCGGCGGCCGGTTCGACGACCTGAAAGGCCCCGCCAACACCATCACTTCCTTCAGCCTCTACGGTGGCCCGGGCACCTACACCGGCCCCCAGGCCCGCGACCCGCGCCCCACCAACCCCGTGCCCCCCGGCCGCCTGCTCAAAAGTCAGCAATTCGGCCATGAGCCGCAGTACGATGGCCAGTGGTTCGTCTTCGGCCCCCTCAACCCGCTCGAAGGCGAGCCGGTGGAGGAGTTCAAGGGCCGCGTATTCAAGATAGTAGCCCGCGGCCTGAGCGGCAACGACGGCAACCTGTACCGCTATTTTTTCAGTACCAGCCCCACCGAAAACGTGTCGGTCGAGGGCGGCAACGCCTTCACCTACGAATACTGCTTCCGCCTGCCGGCCACGGCCAGCAAAACCACCGTGCACCTCTACCCCTTCGTCAACGACCGAGTCGTGAGTATCAAGCAAAGCAATTTCGACGCGGATAACGCGGCCACAATCAACGTGTTCAGCATTGCCAAAAACGGCCAGCCCGCCACCGTGAGCGGCGACGGCGACTGGGCCAGCAGCGTGCTGCCCATCGCCAACAAGGAGCACGGCCTCAGCCTCGACCTGCGCCTGACCTCCACCAAGCCCGCCCCCAACGACATGGTCTTCTACGTCACCGACCAGTACGATACGGCCCTGCCTTTCTTCGCCATCCCCCTCGGCGGCCGCCCCCGCTACCAGTACGATATCGGCGTGAAAGTGCACCGGTAAGTGATGAGAATTGGGCGAAAAGAACGGTCATGCTTCATCGCCGCTTGATGCGCGTAATGTTCAGCATGACGTTCCGGCGCCGGCGAAGCTGAAACCCCTGCCGCTACTCGCGGCCCTCGTTGCGCCGGGGCGCACCGTGGTCGGCCTCATTCTCCTCCGCTGAAGCGCGGTTTTGCTGGCGGGCATCCTCCCCGTAGTTGCCGGCAGCATCCTCGGCGCGCTGCTCACCGGCTGCCGGTGAGCCAGTCTTGCTGCCCTTTTTGCTGTCGTCGTAGGCATCGTTGTACGAACCGCCGCGCGAGCCCACTCCCTGGCTGGCATCGCCGTCGTTGGCCGGGGCGTTGGTGTAGCCGTTGCGGTCGTCGCCGGTTTGGAAGTCGGGGGCGGCGGTGGGTTCCTGGCGGCCCCGGTCGCCGTAGCCTTCGCTGCTGGCAGGCTGGGAACTGCGGAAGTCGGCAATAGCAGCGGGCGCTACGGCGCCGCCCTGACTATTGGTATCGCTGGGCGTGGGCAGGTAGTCTTCGGTCTGGTTGCGGTGGTCGGCTGCGGGCTCGGCCGGGCGGGGGGCGGGGGCGGGGGTGTCGGGCAGCGAGGTGTGGCCGTAGTCGGCGGCATAGCCGCTGCCGGGGCCTTTGCGCGAGCCGTTGTCGTCCTGGTGGGCGCTGGCGGCATCAGCGCGGTCGGGCTGGTTGCGGTTGTCGCCGGCCGGGCTGCCCAGGCTGCCGCGCTGGGCCGCGGGTGCCGCGGCCGGCTCGCCCGCGCCAGCGGCCGGGCCTGTCCCGGCCTCGAAGCCGTACTCGGTGCGGGAGTCGGGGCGCTCGTCGCGGCCATCGTAGGCGCGGTAGGCGTTATCCTGCGGACCGGGCGCGCCGGGGCCACCGTAGTACCGGTCTTCGGCCGAGTTGTCGGGCTCGTAGTCGGCCAGGCGGTTCTGGTTGCCGAAGCCACCGTGGGTGGTTCCCTGCTGGCTTTTCACGCCGAACTCGCCCCGGTTGGCATCGCTGTCCTGGTTGTCGCGACGGGCCTGGTCGGCGTAGCTGTCCTGGGTGCTGTTGCCGGAGTTGCCGCCGTACGTGGCACTGCCGGGCACGAGGCTGGTGGGGTCCACCGGCTGGTTCTCCCGGCTCAGGCTCTCCCCTTCTATTCCTCCCTCGCCGGGACTGGTTTCAGCTGCCGCCAGCGTTTCGCCCGATACCGGCGCAGTGGCCGGCCCAGGCGCAGCGTCGGGCGCGTTGGGCACGCCCCCGGGCATCCCCACGCCCATGCCGGGGCCGGTGTGCTGGGTGGCCGTGTTGCCCACGGGTCCATCCATGCGGTTGCCGGCAATGTCGTTGGATTCAGTATTCAGATTTTCGGGTTCAGACTGCATGGCCAAGGGCGGGATTAAGGAATGGGAAGCGGATGCACGGTCAGGATGCTCCCCGGCTATACGCGCCCGCGCCGGGCTGGTTCGTGGCCCCCGCCGCGCTCCGACGGACCTTGCCGGGTTTGTTCGCCGCCGCGATTTTACCTTTGCGCCGCGGGCACACATTATTCCTGCGTCGGCATTACGCCCCCGCCGGGCTCCGGTAGTTACGCCGGCCCTCTTCATTATCCCCCCCTCCTACTCATGCTCACTGGTACTGTTAAGTTTTACAACGACGCCAAAGGCTTTGGCTTTATCGTCGCCGATGATACCCAGGAAGAAATTTTCGTTCATCAAACCGGCCTCATCCACGAGATTCAGGATGGCGACCGGGTCGAATTCGACATCAAAGCCGGTAAAAAAGGCCCTAATGCCGTTCAAGTAACCCGGCTGTAATAGGCTGCCGTGGCAGCGTATCCCCAGCAAGCGCGAGGCGCTCAGCTGGCGGGTACGCCAGTTGAGCGCCTCGCGCTTTTTCTCCTACTCTCGGGGGTCCTTCTTGATTATCCAGCCCTACTTTTTCTCTTCGTGCCGGGCCACGCGCACGCCCACGGCCATGAGGCCGGGTAGCTGGTCCTGGCGCATGTACTGCTCCAGGGTGATGGTGTAGCTGCCGGGCCGGGCAAAATGCTGCTTCGGTAAAGCCAGCACCTGCAGGTCGTAGATGTCGCCGGTGCCTTTGCCTTTGGGCTCGCCGGTTTTGGGGTCGAGCAGCAGCATCTGATGCAGCAACGGCCGCCCTACCGGGCCGCCCGGCCCCGTCAGCGCATGTTGTAAATACAGGTTGTAGTAGCCGTAAGCCGATGCGTAGCGCACGTTGAAATACACGTCGTAGCGAGCCGCCGTGTCGGCAATAGCAAAGGTGAAGGCCGGCTTCTGCTGCACGTCCCACGAATACTTCGGGAAGTCGGTATTCTGCTCAAAAACCCGGTTGGGGTCGCAAGCCGTGAGCAGGCCCGCAAACCCCAACCCGACCACCAGGCGAAAGGCAAAGCGCTGATTCATGCAATTATACTGGTAAGCAACATACGAATTCGGCCGTTATTACTCCCCGGCCGAAGGAGCAGGGCCAGCTGGCGCCCCGCCCTCGGTGGCCGGCCCCCGGCCGCCACCCCGGCGGTTGCGCCCCCCCCGGCCTTCGCCCCGGCCTTCGCCCCGGCTTTCGCGGCCCTCGCGTGGAGCACCACCCTCGGCCCGGCGCTCGCCACCTTCTCGGCGCGGGCGGGCTTCGCCGCCCTCCGCCGCCGGACGGGGCGTACTGCTATCCTCGCCCCGGCGCGGCGTATCGCCTCGCCGGCTACGGCTGCCATCGGAACGCGCCTCGGCACCACCTTCGGCCGGGGCCGCGCCATCGCGCGGGGCATCACCCCGGCCCCGGCCCCCGCGCCGGTTCAGCGGACGAGCGGCGGCCCCGCGGCGGCCCCGCTGCTCCGCCGTTTCGGACGAGCCTGCCGAATCAGCGGCGGTGCCATCGGTCACTGTTGGCGCGTTGTCGGGGCGGGGTACCCCCGGTTCCGGGGCCGCGCCGCGCCGGCCTTCGCGGGGCGGCCGGGCTTCGCGGCCCTCCTTGGCGCGGCCCTCGCGGGGCGGCCGGCCTTCGCGGGCTTCGGCACCCCCCTCGCGGGGTGCGCGCGGCTCGCGGCTGGGCCGGACTTCGGCAGTAGCGCCTTCCGCTCCCTTTTTCTTGCGCTTGCTCCGCTTAGCGCTCGACTTGACTTTGTCGTCGAGGCGGTCGAGCGAGCCTTCCACAATGGCCGACACTTCTGGTTCGGGCGCTTCTTCGCGGGGCGGCATCAGGGTTTCAATCACCTCGCCACGCTTGTTCATTTCCAGCAGCTCGCGCACACGGCTCGTGTCCAGCATCACCCAATTGTTGTCGCCCTTGAAGGCAAACCACATGCGGCGGCGGAAAATATCCGTCTTCTGCAAAAAGGCCTCGCCTTTGCTGGTTTTCAGTGGGCGCTGCACCTGCGGAATGTCCTTCAGCGCGTCGAGGTAAGCATCGAGCTCGTAGTTGAGGCAGCACTTGAGGCGGCCGCACTGCCCGGCCAGCTTCTGCGGGTTCAGGCTCAGGTTCTGGTAGCGGGCGGCGGTCGTGCTCACGGTTTTGAAGTCCGTCAGCCAGGTCGAGCAGCACAGCTCGCGGCCGCAGATGCCCAGGCCGCCAATGCGGCCGGCCTCCTGCCGCAGCGAAATCTGACGCATCTCTACCCGCACGCGGAATTCGTCGGCCAGGCGGCGGATGAGCTCGCGGAAGTCTACCCGGTCATCGGCCGAGTAATAGAAGAGGGCGCGGGTGCGGTCGGCCTGGTATTCCACGTCGCTCAGCTTCATGCGCAGGCGCAGCTCGCTCACCATGGCGCGGGCGCGGAACATGGTGCCGGTTTCGAGGTCGCGCACGGCTTCCCAGCGCTCCACGTCGTCGGGGGTGGCCACGCGCAGGATGTCGCGGATTTCCTTCGAGTCGGTCGGGATTTTCTTTTTGCGCATCTGCAGGCGCACCAGCTCGCCTTTCAGGCTCACGTGGCCCAGGTGCCAGCCCGAGCCGGCTGCATCCACGACCACGGCATCGCCCGTCACGAGAGGCAGGCGGGTAGCGTTGCGCATAAACTCTTTGCGCCCGCCCTTGAAGCGGATTTCCACGATGTCGAAGCCCGCGAAGGAATCGGGCACGGCCACGTCCTGCAGCCAGTCGAACACATTCATGCGGTTGCAGCCACCGGTGCTGCAGCCGCCATTGGATTTACAGCCGCCGGGCTTGGTACCGCAGCCGCCGCCGGAAGAACAGGATGTACATGCCACAGGTCAGAAAATTATATAGTTGAGCGAAAATCAGGTTTTCGCGGAAAGTCGGTATCCTAGCAAAGATACACAAATAGGCTAGCGGGGTCAGGGCTGGCCGCCAACGGCTCCGCACCCGGTTCGGCCAGGGGCTGGTTCCGCAAGAATCACCCGCCGACGAACTACTACTGTGGACGACTTCCGGAGAAGCTCAACCAAAGCTAACGTTTGGTAGCAAGTTGATTTTCACTATTCTAATAGTTTGTTAGATTGTATGTTACAAAATTTTGGCATTTTTATTAATTAATCTCCCATAAAAATGCCGTTATCAAATACATTAGGCCAATTTTTTAAAGAATTTTCATAATATGGACCATTTCACAAGGCTTGTTCATAATTATTCCCCCTCTATATTCGCTCATTCTTCATTCAACCATCACCAAACCCCAAAGTCTTTATGAAAAGATTCAAACTCCTCCCACTGGTTGCGCTTCTGGGCGGTGCCCTGGCAGTTTCGTCGTGTAGCAAGAAAGAAGAGGTAGTCGCCGATTCGCCGACCATCTCCGCCGAAGTGAGTGCTCAAATCAAGGCCATGGGCTTTGGTACGGGCGATGTGCGCAAGACTGACGAAGGCTACGTTGTGGAAGGCGATATCCTGCTTACCCCGGAAATGCTCGGTGCTTCGGCCGTTCAGCAGCTGCTGCGCGTGGGCCAGATTGAGCAATACCGCACTACCAACCTCGTGGGCAGTTTGCCACGCACGCTCACCGTTAGCATCAGCAGCTCGTTCCCCTCGGCTTACGTGTCGGCCATTGATGAGGCCATTCGCCGCTACAACGCCGAAGGCTTGCGTATCAGCTTCCGTCGTATCAGCACGAGCGGAGCCAACCTGCCGGTTAAATACTCGTCGAACCTGGGCTCGGGCGTACTCGGGCAGTCGGGCGGCTTCCCGAGCGGCGGCAACCCCGCCCCCGGCTTCACGCTGGTTCCCAACGTGATTAACAGCTCAAACGTGAATTACATCGCGACCATCATGGCCCACGAGATGGGTCACTGCATCGGCATGCGTCACACCGACTACTACAACCGCGCCTATAGCTGCGGCGGTAGCGCTTCCAACGAAGGCTCCAGCTCGGTGGGTGCTATCCTCATCCCCGGCACGCCTTCGAGCGCCGAGCCGAATTCCTGGATGCTGGCCTGCGTGGGCAACGGCGTGAATCGCCCCTTCACCAGCAACGACCGCACCGCCCTGAATTACCTGTACTAGCCGCTGGTTAGTAGCCCAACAAAAATCCCCGGCTCGTCTGAGCCGGGGATTTTTTTATTGATTGTGTTTTCGTGCAGCAATTGTCTGACAATTGAGCCGATGGAGCTTGCGCTGTGTTCCATCGTTCGCAAGCCACTTTGTGATAACCTGCTGCTACACGGCGGTCAGTAGCGCGGCCTTTGTAGTCCGCGTCCCCACGCCATTCCACCGGCTTTAACGGCGGGCGGACGCGGACTACAAAGGCCGCGCTACTGCCTCCGAGCCCCATGCTGTGGGGCATCGCGTAACAACAGGACCATAAGCCAAAGAGGGTCTTACTGTATCACCACCCGAATAACCTGAGCTGCCTGCGCCGCCGCCTGCGCCCGGAGCAGGTACACGCCGGGGCGGAGGCCACTGGTGTCAAACTGGTTGATGAGGCCACTGACGGTGGCTTCGCGCTGGAAGCGGCCCAGCAGGTCGTAGAGCTGCACGGAGACGGCACCGGCCGTGTTGGCCACCAGTTGCAGGGGCTGCCCGGCGGCTATGGGGTTGGGGTAGGCCTGCAGCTGCCCGGCTCGCAGCTGGTACGCCTCGGCGAGGTCGCTGTAGAACTGCTGGCCGGCCAGATTGTCGAGCCGCACGCGGTAGACGTAGCGGCCGGCGGCCGGGGGCTGGTCGTCGAAGGGGAAGGCGGGGCTGGCAACCGGGCTGATGGTGCGCACGGCCTCGAAGCTGCCATCGGGCCGCTGGCGCTCCAGGGTAGCCGATTTCAGGTGGTAGACGGTGCCCAGCACCACGTCCAGGCGGATGGTTTCATCGACCAACTGCCGGGGCAGGACGGAGCGGAAGTAGCACGCCGTGCCCTGGGTAGTGTAGTTGATGGTGGTGCCCGGCTCGCCTACACGCCCACCCACGATGGGGGCTACCGCGAAATACAGCACGGGCAGCTGGGCACGACCGAGCACCAGCGTCGTATCGGCCGTTTGCGTCAGGGGCTCCAGGCGCGTAGCGCCCAACTGGTACACCTGGTAGCGGACCACCCCCGGGATGCGCGCCCATTGCAGCAGGGCCTCCTCGGGGCAGGCGTAGCCGACCCGCACGGCCGGGGCGCGCACAATGGCAAACGTGTCGCTCTCGAACGCGGTGCTGCCCGTTACCAGCCGGAGCTGGGCCAGCGTGGCCGTATCGGGCACCGTCCAGGTGGTGCGGCTGGCGGCCAGCACCACGGCCGGGGCCAGCATGCGCCAGGTAGCGCGGCCATCGGGGCGGTAGTCGAGGCGGGCGGTGGCGGTGGCCGGGCCGCTCCACTGCCAGCGCGGGGTGGCGGTGCTGCCGGGCCGCAGGTTGTCGGGGCGCGCGGGAAAGGTCCAGGTGAGGCCGGGGGGGGTGGTTTCGTAGGCCAGGCTGAAGGGCTGCGGACCTTGCGGCACGGCAAAACCGCGCACGTGCAGCTCGTAGATACCGGCGGCGGGCAGGGCCAGCGTTACCTGCTCGGCATTGTTGAGGTGGTCGGCGCGGCGGCGGGCGGGGCGGGCCAGCGAGTCGGCGTTCGGGTAGGCGCTCAGGGCCCAGGGCAGCCAGCGCTGGCCGGTGCTCAGGGCCACCAACTCCAGGTCGAGGTCGTTGACGAGGGCAGTAGTGGCGTTAGCGGCAGCGGCGGGGTCGCTCCACACCAGGGTGGCCTTGAGCTGCTGCTGGCCGGCGGGCACCGTGATGCGGAATACCTGGTCGGTGCCCGGGGTGGCGCTGCCGCCGAAGAACCGGCCGGCGCGCATGGTGCCCACGGCTCCCAGGGCATCGGCCTGGCCGAAGCCGCTTTCGTAGTCGACTTCAGGCCTGCCCAGGTCATCGGCGCTGTTCAGCAGCACCGCTTTTACCAGCGTGGTGGGCGGCAGGGTGCCGGCGTGCTGGTCGCGGTACTGCTGCTGAAGTAGCAGGCCGATACCCGACACCAGCGCCGCCGCATCGGAGGAGCCGCCCTCGCCGTAGGCCACCAGCTCGGGCTTGAGGCGGCCGTCGTAGGCCGGCCCACGCGAGCTGAGGGCGGCCACCGGCCCGCTGGGGTCGGTGTTGCCCACGGTGAGCGTATTTTTCGACATTTTAAATTGCCCGGTGATGTTGGCAAACCGGGCAATGCCCTGGTAGGCGCCGCTGGGGCTGGCCACAGTGCCTACGTTGCCCGACGAGAATACGTGCAGCAGCTGCGGGTACTGCCGGGTTTGCTGGTCGTAGGCCTGGGCTTCGAGGCCGTAGTAGTTCTCGATAAAGCCAGCGCCGTACGAGTGGTTTTGCACCGACACCCCGGCCTGGGTGAGCTGGGTGCTGTCGTCGGGAAAGAAGCTGGCGAAGCTGGCCGTCGCCAGCCGCACGGCCGGGGCCACACCCCGGCCCAGCGGGTCGGAGTTGCCGGCCCCGCCCAGCAGGGTAGCCATGGCCGTGGCGTGGTCGGAATACGGTGGGGCAAATGCGCCCGGCGCCACTACCCGCCCCTTAAAGTCGATATCGGCCGGGTCGAAAGGGGCCTCCTTCACCGAGGCCGTCAGGCCCTGCCCGGTGAGGTCGGGAAAGCGCGTTTGCACCGTTGAAATAGCGTTTACCGACAGGTCGGAGTTGCTGAGGCGGCGCTCCTCGTGGCCGGGGCGCTCGGCCACGTCGATGAACTCGACGAGGGGGCTGGCGGCTAATTGGGCGAGGGCGGCGCGGGGCAGGCCGCGCAACGTGAGGGTGCGGCCGTCGGCGTTGGGCATTTCCAAACGGACGGTGGGCAGTTGCTGGCCCAGCCACTGCCGGAAAGCAGCCGGGTCCGTCACGCGCACCCGCACGGTGGCGGGCGCAGCCGGAGCAGCCAGCAGCCCCGGAGCCAGCCGGCCCACCGGAATTCGCGCGGCCGGGGCCTGCGCGGCCAGCAGCTGAGGCAGCAGCAGCAGCGAAAGCAGCAACAGTTTGCGACGCTGAATTGGCCCGGCTGCGCGTTGCTCCATAAAGCTTTTAAGAGTAGAACCGTACAATTGCTTTTGGCCAAAGATAAAGTGAAAACGGAACCGGCAACGGATATCATTCGGGCCTCCATTCCAGCAAAAACGCCCCGACCAAGCCGGCCGGGGCGTTTCTGTCAGCAGCTCGAAGCAGCTAGGGCTTTGGCGGTTTAGTGTCGTTGCCGCCGGGGGCTGTGGCGGCAATCACGTCGAAGCCGTGCTCGCCGATTTTGGCGGGGTTGGCGGCGTACTTGGCCAGCAGGGTATCGCGCGAGCGGCGGTCGAGGTCGGCGAAAGAGGCCAGGTGCGGGTCGCGCTCTCCGTACAGGGCTTTCAACTCCTTTTCCAGCGCTTCGATGCGGGTTTGGGTTTGCACCACTTTCTGCACATCGGGGCCGACTTCTTCCCAGGTGGGCGATTCCAGAATGAGCAGCGGGGACTTGGTCCCGTCGGCCACATGCTTGGTGTAAATAGCCCCGGTAAGCTTGATGAGCTCGCCGGGATTGGTGGGAATGACAACGCGCGGTTTGCGGGCCATGATGGATACGTGCTCAAGGGAATGTGAGACTCAAGCGACGAGGGATAAACGCTGCGCTAGCCAATTATTGTGTTGCTTGATAAAATCATTTTGCGAGTCCACTTTTCCCAATTCGGGTTCGTTTTTGGCAAATTCGAGTTCCGATTTGCCAAAAACGAACCCGAATTCGTCGGAATGGAACTCGTTTTTGCCAAAAA